>JANOCA010000616.1:0-11858 GCA_031411915.1 Opitutaceae bacterium | reverse complement strand
GGGATGTATTCCAGGCCGATCCAGCCCGCGTAGCCGCTTTCGTCGAGCTGGCGGAAGATCCACGGGAAATTGATTTCGCCGGTGCCGGGCTGGTGCCGGCCGGGATTGTCCGCGATTTGGATGTGCCCAATGCGGGCGAGGTGCTTGCGGAAAGTGGCGGTCAGCTCGCCCTCCTCGCGCTGGGCGTGGTAGAGGTCGTATTGCACGCGGACATTGGGCAGGCCCACTTCGTCGAGGAGCCGGAGGGCGTGTTCGGTGCGGTTCAGGAAGAAAGTGGGGATGTCGTAGTGATTGATCGGCTTGACTAACAATTCGATGCCGTGCGCGGCCAAGGCGTCGCCGGCAAAGCGCACGTTCTGCACGAGCGTCTGCCAGTGCTCGTCGTCGCTGCGGCCGGCGACCCGTTTTCCGGCGAGGCAGTTCAGGCGGTTAACTCCGAGGACCTTGGCGTATTCGATCGCCTTGGGCACACCGGCGCGAAACTGGTCGCTGCGGCCCGGCAGGGCGCCGATGCCACGTTCCCCGGCCGCCCAGTCGCCGGCGGGCAGATTGAAGAGCACCTGCTGCAGGCCGTGCTTCGTCAGCTCGGCCTTCAGGTCTTCGGCCTTGAAGGCGTAGGGAAACAGATACTCGACGTGGGTGAAGCCGGCCGCGCGGGCCAGGGCGAAGCGCTCCATGAAAGGCGCCTCCGTGAAGAGCATGGTGAGATTGGCGGCGAATTTTGGCATGAGATCGGTTCCGGAGCACGGTTCAGCGTGCGCTCTGCATGTAGGACGCAAGCAGGCCGCAGAGGAAGATAATCAGCGCGCCGCCGATGCTCGGGGAGAGGCGGGCGAAGGGCATCAGCTGCATGCGCTTGGCGGCCGAGAGCACCGCGACATCGCCGGTGCCGCCCATGTTGGTCATGCACAGCCCGGCCGTGAGGGCCGATTCGATGAAGTAGAAACCCACCAGCCGGCCGACCAGCCCGGCGCCAAGCACCGCTCCGATGACGACGATCGCACAGAGAAACACATAGTGCGGCGTGATGGCCTGGGCGACCTCCCCCAAGTCCGTAAAGACGACGCCGATGGCCAGCAGCACGATGCCGACGAAGGCCTTCACGACGGCCTTAAACCAAGAGGAACAGGCGCTGATGATATAGGAGGGGATCAGTCCCGAGATGTTGGCAAGCGCCACGGGCCCGCGCAGGAACTGTTTTTCGGGAGGCAGGTGGGGCGCCATGGCTAAGCCAGTTCTGGCGGTCGCTGATTTTTCGGCGGGATCAGCCCGTCAAAGCGGCGATCCCGGCTGCGGCCACCTGGCCATCCTGGGCGCTCGTGCCGCCGGATAGACCGAGGCCGCCGATGACGGCACCGTCGACGATGATCGGCAGACCGCCATCAATCGGCATTGCCCCGCTCATCACGAGCATGCGCACGCCTTCGCCACCGGCGGCCACCATGTCGTGAAACGCCTTGGTCGGCCGGCGAAACGCCACGGCGGAACGCGCTTTGTCCTGGGCGACCTGCACGCTGCCGAATTGCGCGTTGTCCATGCGCTCGAGCAGCACGAGATGACCGCCCGCGTCCGTGATGGCGACGACCATCAGCCAGCCGTTTTGCAGCGCGTTTTGTTGGGCAGCGGCGGAAATTTTCCGCGCCTGCTCCAGCGTGATGGACGGTCCGTAGGAGGGAATGGCAGGTTTGTTGGTGCTCATAGTTTTTGATTTCCAGTTCAATTTTACTTTGCGCGGCGCGCCTTCACCTCGCGGCGACGGGCGTGGAGAATGAATTCGGTGTAGCCGTTCGGTTGTTCGCCGCCCTTGAAGATGAGGTCGCACGCGGCTTGGAAGGCGATGCTCTGATCAAAGTTCGGAGCCATCGGGAGGTAGTTCGCGTCGCTGGCGTTTTGCCGATCCACCACGGCGGCCATGCGCTGCAACGTCTCCGTGACTTGCGCCTGGGTGCAGATACCGTGGCGGAGCCAGTTGGCGATGTGCTGGCTGGAGATGCGGAGCGTGGCGCGGTCTTCCATGAGGCCGACGTCGCTGATGTCGGGAACCTTCGAGCAGCCCACGCCCTGATCGATCCACCGCACAACGTAGCCGAGGATGCTCTGGGAATTGTTGTCGAGCTCCTGATGGATTTCCGCGGCGGCGGGTTTGGTCGCGCCGAGCAGCGGCAGCGTGAGGATGGCGGCGAGGCTGGCGCGCGGGCGCTTGGCCAGCTCAGCCTGGCGCTGCGCCACGTTGATTTCATGATAGTGCAGCGCGTGCAACGTGGCGGCGGTGGGCGACGGCACCCAGGCGGTGTTCGCGCCGGCCTTCGGATGGGCGCCCTTGGTCGCCACCATCTGCGCCATGAGTTCGGGCATCGCATACATGCCCTTGCCGATCTGGGCGCGACCGCGCAGGCCGCAGGCGAAGCCGTTGTCCACGTTCCAATCCTCGTAGGCGAGAATCCAGGGCTGCGACTTCATCGTGTTCTTCCGCACCACTGCGCCCGCGCCCATGCTGGTGTGGATTTCGTCGCCCGTGCGATCGAGGAAACCGGTGTTGATGAAGGCCACGCGCTCTTTCGCGGCGCGGATGCATTCCTTGAGGTTGATCGTGGTGCGGCGCTCCTCGTCCATGATGCCGACCTTGATGGTGAAGCGGGGCAGGCCGAGGGCGTCCTCGACGCGGCTGAAAAGTTCGCAGGTCAACGCGACTTCCTCGGGCCCGTGCATCTTGGGCTTGACGATGTAGATGCTGCCCGCGCGGGAATTGCGCAGCTTGGACTTGCCCTTCAAATCATGCAGCGAGATCAGCGCGGTGAAGAGCGCGTCGAGAAAACCTTCGGGGATTTCCTGACCGTCGCGATCGAGCACGGCGTCGGTGAACATGTGATGGCCGACGTTGCGCGCGAACAGCAGGCTGCGGCCGGGCAAGGTGAGCTGGCCGCCACCGGGCTTCGTATACGTGCGGTCCGGGTTGAGCGTGCGCGTGTGCGGCAGGCCGCCCTTCGCAAACGTCTCGGACAAATCGCCCTGGAGCAGGCCGAGCCAGTTGACGTAGGCCTGGACCTTGTCCGCTGCGTCCACGACGGCCACGGAGTCCTCGAAGTCCTGGATCGTGGTGATGGCGGATTCCAGCACCACATCCTTGACGCCCGCCGCGTCGGTCTGGCCGATGTGTGGGCGCGGTCGAACTGGATTTCGAAGTGCAGGCCGTGGTTCACGAGCAGGACGGATTTCGGTGCAGCCGGCTCACCGGTGTAGCCCGCGAACTTCGCGGCGTCAGCGAGCGTGGTGGTGGCGCCGTTCGCGAGCTGGATGGAGAGCTTGCCCGCGTTCACCACATACCCCGTGGCGTCCTTGTGGCTACCGGCGGCGAGCGGCGCGGCCTGATCCAGAAATTGCCGGGCAAACGCGATGACCTTGGCGCCGCGCTTGGGATTGTAGCCGCCGGCCTTGCCGCAGCCATCCGCTTCCGGAATCACGTCCGTGCCATAAAGCGCGTCGTAGAGGCTGCCCCAGCGGGCATTGGCGGCGTTGAGCGCGTAGCGGGCGTTGGTGACAGGCACTACGAGCTGCGGCCCGGCAATCAGCGCGACCTCGGCGTCCACATTGGCGGTGGTGGCGGAGAAATCCGGGCCTTCCGGCAGGAGATAGCCGATCTCGCCGAGGAATTTTTGGTAGGCCGCCGCGTCGTGGGGCGTGCCGGCGTTGCGGTGGTGCCAGCCGTCGATCTGCGCCTGCAAGGCGTCGCGCTTGGCGAGCAGCGTGCGGACGCGCGGGGCGAGGTCGGCGACGATTTTTTCCAGCGCGGCCCAGACGGCTTCCGGGGCGAGACCCGTGCCGGGGCAGATGCGTTGGCTGAGAAGATCGTTGAGGACGGTGGCGACTTGGAGGCCGCCTTGGGAGGTGCGATGCGTCATGGATTGAAATGGTTCAGGTAAAATCATGGTCCCCACGGGAGCACGTTGAGGTGGTCGAGGTTCACAACCGCGCCGGGGCGCAGCTCGATGCGATTGGGGCCGCGGCGGAGTGTCACGATCTTGCGGTCCCAAGCCCAGGAGTTGCCGCCGCCCGTGGGCCACAGCATCAGCGGCATCGTGACGCCGTTTACGGTCAGGTCGGATTCCGTGACCAGCCCGCGCCGGATCGCATAGCGGAACTCCAGAGCATACCGCCCGTCCGCCGGCGCCTCAAAGGTCCAAACCACCCGCCGCGGATCGAGCGTGTGGGAAAACTCAAGGTAACCGCGGCCGGTGAAGCCGGGCGCTTCGTTGCGCAGCGGCTGCTGCGGATCGCCCGCCACGGCGTCCTCGGCCTCCAGCACGGTGCCGCCGGGCGTCGGCGCGATCGACGGAACCGCCGGCGTCGCCCCGACAATCGTCAGGTCGTAGAGCACGCTGTAAAAGGTATGGCGCCAATCCACGTGCCCCACGCGGTTCGTCCAGAGTGGATTCCGATACTGCGTCACGGCCGTCGCGCCGTAGAGCCGCCAAGCCTGGGCCGCGAGGTTGAGTTCGTTCGCCAGCTGCTTTTGCCGCGCCGGCTCGTGCGCCGCCCGCTGCTGGGCCAGCGCGAGAGCGGCGCGGATTTTGTGCGCGTAGTATTTCCCCAGATAAGCCAGGGCCCGGATGTCCTCCAGTGTGGCGCGCAATTCCGCGTCCGCGCCAGCCGCAGCTTGCAACCGATCAGCTCCAGCCAGCGCGCTTGCGGCGAGTTCGTCGAGTCGCGCGGCCACCTGCGGCGGTGTCGTGCCGGTCGCACGGGGATTTTTCACGTAGTCCGGAATCGACACCATGCCCGACGCCGGATGCGTGCGCAGTGAGATGAAGCGATTCACGTCGTGGAAGCCCGTCGGCGTCTGTCCCTGCTCGGGCCGGCCTTGGCAGGCCTCCACATACCAGTGGAAATCGAGCGGCCCCCAATGGAAGGCCGTCACCGTCGTCGGCACGAGCGAGGCGTCCTGCCACGCCGCGAAAAGCACGCGCGCATCCGCCTTCGGAAACCGCTCCTGGAGCAGCGTGGTCAGGCGCGTGTTATCCAGCTCCGGCTCGTAGCCGAGGCGGCCCCACAGGCGCCAATGCCAGGAGTGCTTCTCCAGCTCGAGCGGACGCGGCGCATCGTCGGGGCGGTTGGCGTCGAGGAAATCCCGGCCCCACACGTGCCCGTCCGAGCCGTAGTAAAACCCCCGGGTGGGCCCCACCGGTAGCCCGCGCACGAAGTCGCGGACGAAATCCGGCGCGTGCCAGCGGAAGTAATACACGTCGTCGTTGCGCAGCGTCCACATCGTGTCGCGACCGCCCAGGTCTGTGAGATAGTTTTCGTGAAACTTCGGTCGGGTGACGGCCAGCGCGTGCGCCTCGGCGTATTTAAAGCTGTAGGTAAAATCGACGCGCGGGTGGTCGAGCAACTTGCCGAAATGCCGCGCGATCTCCGCCGCGCCGGCTTCGTGCTGGCGGTGGACGAACAGCACGCGTCGTTCCGGCTGCTCCGCCAAGACATCGAGCACGCCCTGCCCGTAGGTCTTGGCCAGCCACGCTTCCTTCTCGGGTGCGGTCGCCCCGACCATATTCTCGCCGGCGGTGACGCCTACACCCGCCAAATCCGGATACGTCCGCAGCAGCGCGGCGACGCTGCGCCGGAAGTAATCGGCCGTCGCGGCGTTTTTCCAATCCGGGGGCAACCCGCGCGCGGGATCGATGCCGTTGGTGAAGACGTTCCACGTCACGAACGCGAAGCGCACGTTGCGCGATTTCCCGTAGCGCAGCACCTCGCGCCAGAACGCGATCTTGTCGTCGATCGTCATGCGGCGGAGCGTCTCGGTGTTCCCGAGGATCTCCGGTGCGTCGAGGCCCATGGCCTGCAAGGTGTAATTCTCCTTCCACGCCACTTTCGAGCGCTGCACGTCCGCGAGCGCCACGTCCGGGTATTCTGGCACGCGCACGAGCGAGGGAAACGGATGCAGGCTCCAGAGCGTGACGAGATTGAACCGATCGCGGGCCAGGCGGTCGATCAGCTCCCGCCAGAACGACGCGTCCCACATCGTCGCGATGTTCTTTTGGGCCGCATCGGAAGGGTCGGAATAGCTCGGCGAGCGCGCGTCGAGTGGGGCGTTGAATTTCATGCCGCGCACGCGCAGGTGCGGCGACTTTTCCAAATCACGCACGGCCGCCGGCCCGCCGAGGCGGATCGTCTCGGCCACCTCCAATGCGCCATACATCGCGCCGGCGGCATCAGCGCCCTCGATCCGGATCGCGCGCGCGGCGCCTTCGCCGCTCACCCGCACGCGGAAGCTCTCCGGCGCGCCGCCGCCGGCGACGACGAGCGCGACGCGCGTCTGCGCGGCGCGCGCACGCAGGGCGGCGTCGAGTTCGGCGGCGCCGAATTCGACGGGGCCGCCGTCGCGCGCGTAGTCCACTGCAGCATTGGCAGGCCCGGTCACCGCCATAGCCAGCAGCGTCAGGGCGATGCGTCCGCAGGACAGGGGTGTTTTCGCCTTCATGCTCGAACTCAAGTGGGGGAACGTCGGACTCCTTTTCCCGGGTGGGACACGAGCGTCTCGCACGGCCGCTCAGAACTCGATGGTGTTGGTCAGCACGAAGGTGCGGGGCTCCGGGATGGTGAAGCGGATGTTTCGCAGGGCTCCGTCCGCCAGCTCGATGGCCTGGGTGGGCACTTTGTCTTGGTTGTTCAGCAGATTGCGGATGTTCAGGCCAACCGACCACCTAAGATCCTGGAAGAGCTTCCGCTTGTAGCTGACAAAGCCATCGGTGAGGAACAGCGGCTTGCCGTAGATGGGCTTCGAGATGTCGGGCACGGTGAAGCCGGCCGCAGGGAAATTGAAGTAGGGGTTGTCAGTGCCGAGCGGCAGACGGCGGTAGCCAAAGGCCCGGGCGCTGTCCCATCGGACACCCCCGCCGATGCGGAAGCCTTTGAACACGGTGTTGGCGAAGTCGTAGGCGGAGGTGAAGCGGACGCGATATTTCGCCTCCTGGGTATTGAGCTGACCTTCGGATTGCTTGATCGTGTGCCACGTGCGGGCGGCCAGGGCAAAGTAACCCGAGTAGGTGGTCGCGGCGCCGGCCGTGTTGTGGAAGGGAGTGTTGCCGGCGGTGGCCGCCACGTTCTTCCACGTCGCGAGGCGGTAGTTGATGTAGTCGAACCACACCGTCGTGATGTTCTCGAGCTGGGTTTCGTTCATCGCCGCGCTGGCGCGCAGCGTCCACGCCCGGGTCGGGTTCGCGGTGATGGTGAGCTCGTTGCCCGTCGCCTTCCGATCGTGGAAGCGACCGTATTCGCCGAAGACGTTTCCGGCGGTAGAGGTCGCCGGGTCCCAACGCACGATTTCGTTCATCAACTGGGTGTAGGGATTGTTCGCGGACGGGACCGCCGCGGCGCCACCCAGAATGTTGAAGGTCGCCTTTTCCAGATTGATGATGCTGTAACGGATATCCGTGCTATCTTGGACTGACCCGGTGTTGGAGATCGCCACGCCGTTGCCGAGGGCAAACTGGCCCCGGGAGATGCTCGTGTAGCGATTGAACTTAATATTGAGCCGGTTCTCCATGAGCCGGATCGAGAATCCGTATTCCTTGGTCGTGCCATCCTCGATTTTCGCCGTGTTGTTGTCGGGATCCAGTCCGGTATATTCGGCGACGAAGTTGGAGCTCGAGTCGTTGTAGTGGAACGAGAGCCACTTCAAGGGGTGAACCACGATGCTCTTGAGGACCGAGGACGAGTCGTATTTCACCGGCGCCTGTAGGTATTGGTCCTGCTCGAAGAAGGTCCTTGCCGAGATGTAGCCGGCGTTTCCGACCAAGGCGCCGTTGCTGGGGAAGCGCCCGTTGATCGGGACTTCGTAGTTGCGGGTGGCCGCATTGTAGCGGGGCTGGCGGTCGGTAGGAACCCAGGAGGCGAAGGTGGCGTCGGAGACGCGTTTGCCGACCGTGGTGACGATGCGATTGTCCCAGAACGTGCTGTTGACCGCGAACTGGAGCGCCTTGTCGCTCTTGCGACCGTTGCTCAGGCTCTGGCCGACACCGTAGGGATTGTCGACGCCGTGGTGGACCACGATGTCCGCGCCGTTGGCATCCTTGCCCACGACGAAGGTGGGACTCTTCCAAGGATTGAACGGCAACTTGGCGGAGTTGAGGCCACTCTGGGGATCGAGGTAGTGGCGAATGCGGGGGATGAGGATCGTGTTGAGCTGATTTGCGGCGGGATCGAGCAGGGCCGCCGCGTTTGCACCCGTGACGCCCGGGATGACGTTGCTGGAAACGATGCGCGCCAAGTTATTGTTTTGCTGGACCCGCTTGTTGTCGGAATCGCTGGCCATGACGGCACCGCGATGGTTGCCGAGCCAGCGGAGCCAACTCCCGCGCGGGGCGGGGTCGTGCGCGAAGGCAACTTGGAGGCGCTTCTCTTCGCGGCGATTCTGCCAGTAGTTCGCGTTCAAGTCGTCCTCGACGTAGAACTTTCCGAAGTTGGGGTTGAGGGCCTGCGCGGTGGAGCCGGGGGTGAGGTTGGGCAGGTAGCGATTCACGTCGACGAACAGATCGCTGTCGTTGCCCGTGATAAACGAGAAGGCATCGATCGCGAAATCCTCCCGATTGTAGCCGCCCTCGACGTAGATGTTTTTGAAGGGATTCAATTCGAAGAGGAATCCCTGGACGTCCCCCTTCATTCGCCGCTGGAGCGTATTGCCGATGACGCTCTCGTCCACCGGGTAGACCGAGGAGTCGAGGATCGCGCGCTCGGCCTGTTCGCCGGCGGGCAGCGGGAGACTGCCACCCGTGGCGGGATTCCGTCCCAGGAAGGCGCCGGTGTTGTGACTGAGCGAGATGGCGGAATTGGCCCAAAGCTGGGGAAAAACGTTCGTGGCGAGGCTGCCGTTGGCGTTGTAGGCGACGACGGGGCGACTGGAGGCGTTGCCGCCGACCCGCGCGGCCGAGTCGCTGATGGGGGAATAGAAGGTGGCGCTTGGATTGGGTCCGAAAGCCGTCGTGAACGCGGCCTGGGGAGACGTGGAGAGAACGCCGAGATTCTCGAAGGCCGGTTTTCCGCTCTCGATCCAGCGCGTGACGTAATCGGTCGTGACCGAATTCACGCCTTGGCGAATGCGGATGTCGTTTCGCTCGGCCCAAGCCCGGAGCGATAACTTCCGGTGGGGCTGGAACATGATTGTGCCGTAGTGGCGCTTGATGTCGCTGCCGACGCCCTCGCGGTAATCCTGTTCCTTGCCGAGCAGGCTCGCGGCACGGACAGCCAGGCGATCCTTCAACAGCGGGACGCTGATGTTGATCGATCCGCGCTGGCTGTTGTTGTTGTCCGTGCGGTGAACGAAAGTGCCCTTGATGCGGCGCAGGTCCGGGCGCTCGAACGAGGCGTCATTGGTCCCGCCGGCGAGACCGGCGCCGAAAAGGACGGCGTTGGAGCCGGAGACCAAGGTGAAGCGTTTGCCGGTGTTGTAGCTATCGATGGGGAAGTTGGTCTCGAAGAAGTCGTGGGTGTTGTTGGACCGGGTCAGGCCACGGGTCCGGGAGCCGTTGAGCGCCCCGAAGACGTTGACGCTGCTGGCGTCATCGAGACTGGTCGGTGACATATTCTCGGACGCCAGCTCGATATTCATGGAATACCTGAGGGCCTCGTCGAGCGTGAGCGCACCGATGTCGGACAGGAAATCCGGCGTCATGACGTCAATTTGCGAGGCGACATCCTTGAGCTCGGAATTGAGGCGGGTGCCGCCCAAGGTGCTGGTAGCGGCGTAGCCCGTGTCGGTGGTAGTATTGACCACGAACGGACTGAGGACGAGAGCCTCCTCCTTGGGGGCAGACGACACGGCGGGTGCCACGGTTTGGGCCGACGCTCCTGCGCCGATGGCAAGCGAAACGACGAGGGTAGTGATGCGGGTAGGATGCATTTTCAGGCAAGAGAGTTGAGTCAGGGGCGATGGCAGAGGAGTCGAGTGCCGGCCGCGCGGATACCGCACGCATCACCCGAAGCATTGTCCAGGAGCCGAGGAATATGATGCGGGGTCAGTAGGTGCCCTTGACGCCGAAGGTGATCAGCGCGCCGACTTGCTCTTGGCTGCGGAAGCGCGCGTGGAGCGGCGTGCTGGGGCCGAAGATTCTGGCATCGCTTCCGGCATCGGTGAGATTCCGGATGGCGAAGAACAGGGCCAACTTCCGACTGAAAGAGTAGTCGCCCTGGAGGTCCACGTAGAGGTTCTTCGCATTCCAGTTATACGTGCCGGGCTCGATGCTGCGGCCGGTGACGGCGGCGCCGCGCTGGCGACCGCGGTAGTTCCAATTGGCGCGGAGGGAGTATTTCGGACGGGAGAGACTCACGCCCCAGTTGTAAGTGCGCGGGGTGAAGCCCTCGAAGTTCGCCGCGCCGTCGCCCTGCGCGCGCAGGGCACTCACGTTGGCGAAGACCTGCACGCCGCGCGCCCAGTGCGGGAGGAAGGTGAGCGCCTGCTTGTATTCGAAGTCGAGGCCGGTCATCCGCACCGTGGTCTGGACATTGTGCTGCGTGGCCACCGGGTAGTCGCCATAGGTGGCCGCATCGAGATCGTAGAGCGCGAGGAACTCGGGCGTCGCGGGGAAAGTGACGTTGCCGAAGAAATTCTCGAAATCGCGGCGGAAAGCCCCGATGGAGATATTGCCGACGCGCTCGAAATAATATTCGAGCCGCACCTTGGTCGTCTGCGCGCTCCACGCCTTGATGCCGGCGTTGTTCACACCGATCCGGCTGTTGGCGTTGCTGGCGTTGGGGGCGTTTTCGGTGTCGGGCAGCGTGAGGCCGCCGGCGTATTGGTTGAAATTGGGCCGGCCCACCGAGGTGTAGAAGGCGGAGCGGAGAATCAGGTTTTCGCGGAAGTTGTAGCTCGCGTTCAGGCTCGGGAAGAGCCGCAGGTATTCCTTCTCGGCGCGCAGGCCGCGCTCGATCAAGGTGAGTTGGGAGTAGGCGAGGCCGGCATTCGTCGGCACCTGCAGCAGCGGCGTGCCGTTGGCCGCGCGGAGGATCTGGCCGGCGGCATTGCGCTGGAAGGCGCGCGTCGGATCGGTGAGCGGGCCTTCGCCCTTAACATTGGTCTGCTCGGCCCGCACGCCGCCGACGAGCTTCAGCCGCCGGTCGAAAAACGCGGCGTCGGCGCGCAAGTAGGCGGACGAGATCAATTCGGCGGCGCGCTGTGATCCGTTCACCTCGTTGCGATACCCGGTGTTGGGATCGACCGTGAAATGCTCGGGGTTCGACTGGTAGAGGCGGTAATAGCGGGAGGCGTCGAGCCACTGATACCGGCCAAAGCCGTAGGGCGCGATGTTCTGCGTGGTGAAGACATCCAGGGCCACACCCGCCCGGTCATCGCTGCCGAGCGGATCGGCGGGCGTGGTGGTGGCGCGTTTGTCGGCTCCGACAAAGGCAAACTGGGGCGCACTGCGCCGGAGCTCTCGGATCTGCTCGCGGACGTCGAGCCCGGCCTTGAGGGTGATGGGCACATCGCGCACCACGAAATCGCGGCGCACATTGGCGTAGGCGCTGCGCTTCACGTCCGCGGACGGGCGCTGGTTGCTGGTGGCGGTGGAGAGCGAGTAATTGTCGAGCACGGCGGGATCGACCGGCGCGCCAGTGAGATCGGTCACGGTGATGCTACGCGGACGCAGATAAAAAATATCGTCGAATGCCACGGTCACGCCCGTGCGCCGGGCTTGGGCGACGGCAAAGAAACCTTTGTCGATATCGCTGAAAATATTGGTCGAGTGGGAATAGCCGGCGCCGGCCTCGGATTTCCACACCGGGCCGTCGTGCCGCCAGACGAGCGTGGGCATCCAGGTGGTGCCGACCTTGCCGTCTCCTTCGTTTTCCATCCGGATCTGGGACTG
>JANOCA010000615.1:0-6270 GCA_031411915.1 Opitutaceae bacterium | reverse complement strand
TCGTCGAAGTTGAGCTCGGGTTGCTTGCCCGCGAGGAAGCACTGCACGAAGTGGCGGTTCTCCGCCTCGTAGCCGTATTCCGCGGCTTCGTTGCCGACGATGGGCATGAGGCCCTGCTCGGCGTTTTGCTTTTCCACGAGGTCCTCGCCGGCCTTGCCCGTGATGCGGCGGCTGAGGAAAAGCTGCGAGCCGGTGTTGAGCGTGTTGTGCGCGAAGGAGTATTCCGGCCCGAGCAGCTCCGCGGAGAGCCGCAGGCCCGCGCCGACAAACGCCCACGAGGTCGTCACCTCGCCGATGAGCGGACGGCCCGCGTCATCGACATACTCGATCGTCGCGCGCGCGAAATCCTCGGACGGGCGCTTCGCGTAGTCCACGGCCGGGCCCATCGTGCGCTTCAGCATCTTCACGTATTCCGGGCGCGACCACTTGAGCGAATGGATGTGCGCCGTGACCTTCACGGGCCGGATGCTGCTGCGCGGCTTCTTCGGATCGCTGAGCAAAAAGCGAACGACCTCGACGCTGTGGCACATCATGTCGTTGAGCACGCCGCCGCCCTGCTGCTCGCCCTGCCAGAACCACGGCATGTGCGGCCCGCTGTGCTCCTCCGCCGCGCGCGCGAGGTAGGGCCGCCCGGCAATCGCGGCTCCGCGCGCCCAGCTCAGCGCGCGGCCCTTCATCAGCCCCGGCGTGAACAACTGATCCTCGAGGTAGCCGTGCAGCACGCCTGCGCGCTTGATGAGCGCGACGCAGCGCCGCGCCTCGGCGACATTGCGCGCGAGGGGCTTTTCGCAGGCGATGCCCTTGAGCGTGCCCTTGCCCGACTCGAGCGCCGCGACGATCTCCTCGAGATTCTCGACGCGCTTGTGATTCGGCCCGCAGATCCACAGCGCATCGATCGCCGGATCGGCGACCATCTCGGTGATCGACTTGAAGGCGCGCGCCTCGCCGACGCCAAGCGAGCGGGCGTAGGCGGCGGCCTCGGCGGCGTTCTTCGGGTTGGGGCTCCAGATGCCGAGGATGTCAGAGTCGCGCACCGCGAGCCACGACTGGATGTGGAACTTCGTGATGAAGCCGCTGCCGATAAAACCGACGCCGAGACGTTTTGGGGTGGGCATGGTAGGAGATGGGGAAAGAATGCTCGAAGATACCTCAAGGTTTTTGCTCCTGAACCTTTCGAAATACGGTCTGCGCGAGTTTTTCCTCGGGAAGTCCGGCAAATCGACCTGCCGAGTAATCTGCGATCATGCCCGAGACGCTGCGCTCCATACGCGCATCCATTTCGGCGTGCTTACCTTCTTTCTTGAGCTGTTGGAGGCTGAAGCATGCGACCCCGTCAAAAATGGACCATAGCGCGCCGGAATCATGTGCTTTCTTTGCACCGGTTCGGATGTCGCGAAGAAATGCATCTACGTCTTCTTGGGTCCACCCTTTGGTAAGCTTTCCAAGTGCCGAAAGGTAGGTGATAGATTCCGGAGGCACCTGCGCGACGAGAGCGGCATCAGCTCTTCTAGGTCCGAAATACCAGCCCGCCACTAAACCGACGCAGAGCGAGGCGACGGTGAGCGATATGATCTGAGATTTCTTCATGTGGATTTATCCCCGGCCTTGTTACTGTTGCGTCGCTGTTGGAAATCACCGGTGCGGAAAGGCCCGGCCTTCACGATATCAAGCAGCGCGAGCAATCGCTGGCGGGTCGCGCCCTTTGTCAGAGCCAGCGTTTCCCACGCCCGCTCGTGCAGAATCACCTCGTAGGGGCGCACGGCCGACGTCTCAGTCTTTGCTCAGGCGCTTTTTCGCTTCGGTCAAACTGATGCCCCGCCCGGCCTCGATGTCCGCGTGCCGCCGCGCAAGCTCGCGCTGATACTCGGGATTGTCCGCCCGCAGGAGGTGCTTCAGATAGGCCAAAGCCTTGAGCATCTCGGCGGGAGGCAGCTGTTCGATCTGCGGCTTGATTTCGGCGAAGACCATGGGCGAAGGGTTGTCTCACGTGGCCTCGGCTGCAAGCCCGGCTTCTGCGGCGGCCTGCCAAGCGTAGCGCCTATGCGGGCGGCGGTGTTTCCTTGCGCCCCGCGATCCGCCAGAGCGCGTAGGACGCGACCATCGTGGCGAGGAAGATCACCAGCGCGGTCTGCCACGAATCGTCCGCGGCGACGGAGTAGATGGTGGCGACGATCAGGTTGGGCAGGAGCGTGGCGGTGAAGATGCGCAGCACGGGCACGCCCATGGCGGCGGCGGCGATGACCGAGGTCTCGGCCAGCACGGGCACGCTACGGAGGCAGGCAAGCGTGACCCAGAGGCGTTTTTGCAATGCCTCGCGCAGGCGGACGAGCTCGGCGTCGGGGATGAATTTCGGCGCGAGCCGCCCGACCGCGAAGCGCCCGAGCCACGCGGCCACGAGCACACCGGCACTCATGCCCAAGGCGCCGCCGACGATGCCGGCGACCCAGCCGGCCTTGGCGGCAAGGAACAGGATCACGAGGCTCGAGGGGATGGGCGCGACCGAATCGGCGGCCAGCAGCACGACACCGATCACGATGAGGGCGCCGGTCTGCTGCTCGCGCGACTTCAGCAGCGGCAGCACGAACTCCTCGCCCCAGATCGCGAAGGGCAGGCACACCAGCGTCATCACGAAGAGGACGAACAGCGTCGTGCGCACGACGGTGGGCGACGGCATTTTCATGGATGGGCGCGTAGCCCTGCTCGTGAGCGCAGGGACCGATGGGAATGTGCAGCGCGGGCCGTCCCGCCTCTCACGAGGCGGGCTACCACGGCAGCGAACCGATTCATTCCTGTTTCCTCCCTGTCAGCCGCGCGACCATCTTGATCGCGTAGAGGTAGGCGCGCTCGCGCACGACCATCGGATCGCCGGCGGCTCCCTCGATGCCGAGGTCGGAGATGTCGGTGATGACCATGCCCTGCTCGGGGGTCTGCGCGATGTAGGTGAGGATCTTGATCAATTTCTCCTTCGGGTAGGTGTCGATGAGGTGCTGATAGACGACGCGCGGGAGGTAGCGCTCGACCGGCATCTGGATCGCGTCGGGCACGGCGGCGATGTAGAGGAGGTTGCGCACACAGCGGAGGTCGTCGCCCTCGGCACCGGGCGGCCACGTGGCGATCTTGTTTCGCACGCTGTCGACCTGCTCCTTCATGAAATCCTCCGGTTCCTCATCGGGCGCGGAGAAAGGCGACACGATGCCGTTGTCGGGCGGCACGGCGTAGTCGAGGGCGTCGGCGTCGGCGCGCGTTAGCTTGGCCCACGGTGGCTCGGGCGGGGCGGGCGGCGGGGGCGTGAGCGGGCGCACGGGCTCGAGGGGCGCCGTGGGTATCGGCGTGGAAACGGGCGGCGCGGCCGGAGTCGGAGTCGCGATTGGCGGGGTGGTGGTGGGGACCGGAGTCGGGGCGGGCGTGCTCGCGGGCGGCGCGATTTCCTTGTCCACGGGGATGGCGATGCGGCCGCGCCACTCGGCGAGCAGCCCGACGGCGATCCACGCGGCGACGGCGAGGAGCAGCCAGGCCTTGCCGCGCAGCGCGGCGAAGCGCTGTTGCGCATCCCAGCGGAAGAGCTTGGCGCCCGCGAGGCAGCCGGCGAAGCCCACCAGCGCCAGCGCGAGCAGGCTGAAGCGCGAGCCCGCGAAACCGTTGCCCGTAAATGCGCCTTGCAGCGCCTCGACCGCGTAGCGTCCCGGGAAAAATGCCGAGACGTGCTGCGCCCAAAGCGGCAGCGCCGCGAGCTGCACCGCCACGCCGCCGATGATGAGCATCGGCAGGAAAATGCACTGCCCCAGCGCCTGCACGGCGGGGACGTTGTCCGCGAGCGTCGCGATCACGAGGCCGAGGCCGATGAACGCGAACGACACCAAGGTGAACGCAACCCACAGGCTCAGCGGGTGCGCGGGAAACGTCATCCCAATCGCGAGCGCGAACCCGAGCTGGAGCAGCCCGGCCGAGAGGATGATCACGTAGCGCGCGATCATCGTGCTCGCGACGATCACCCAGGTGGGCACGGGTGCGAGTTTGTAGCGCCGCCACACGCCGCGCTCGCGCTCGCTCACAAGGGTCGTCGGCAGGCCGAAGCACGCGCCGCCGAGCACGGCGACGGTGAGCAGCTCGCCCATGTGGCGCAGCAGCGGGACCTTCTCGTGCCGATAGAGCACCCAAAATGCCACGAGGAAGATCAGCGGAAACAGGTAGCCGTAGAGCAACGCCATCTTGTTCCGGAAGTGGAGCCGGAGCGAGAGACCGAGGTGGGCGAGGAGGGCGTTCATTGGGTGGTTGGTAGCCCTGCTCGTGAGAGCAGGGACCGACGGGACCTTGGCGCGCGGTCCGTCCCGCCTCTCACGAGGCGGGCTACGCAGGCGGAAGACATCTTCATTCCCTCCCCTCCCGCGTCAGCTTGAGAAACACATCCTCCAGCGAGGCCTTCTTCACCTGCAACTCGACGACCTCAACGCGCAACCCGCCGAGCAGGGCGGTCAACGCCGTCAGCGTCGCGGTGGCGTTGCCGGTTTGAAACCGCACGTCCACGCCCTCGGCGGTCATCGCGTTCACGCCGGGCAGGGCGGCGAGTTTCGCCGGATCGACCGGCTGGCTCGTGACAAGCGTCACGGCCTGCTGCGCGCTCGATTGCGCGATGAGTTCGCGCGGCGGCCCGCTCGCCACGATGCGGCCGCGATCGATGATGGCCACGCGGTCGCAGAGGTGCTCGGCCTCGTCGAGATAGTGCGTGGTGAAGAGCACCGTGTAGCCGTCGTCCCGCATGCCCGCGATGGCGGCGTGCAGCTCGCGGCGCGACTGGGGATCGAGGCCGGTTGTGGGCTCGTCGAGGAAGACGAGCTGCGGGCGGTTGACGAAGGCGAGCGCGAGGGCGAGGCGCTGGCGCTGGCCGCCGGAGAGCGTGTCGAGCGGCGCGTCGGCCTTTTCGCCGAGGGCGAAGCGCGCGATCAGTTCCTCGGGCGTGTGGCGCTCGCGGTAAAATGATCCGAAGAGCCGCAGCGCCTCGCGCGGCGTGATCTTGTCCTGCAGCGAGGTGGCTTGGAGCGCGACGCCGATCTTCTGCTTCACCTCGCGCGGGTGGAGGCGGGCATCGAGGCCGCAGACCTCGATCTCGCCGGCGTCGGGCTCGCGCAGGCCGACGAGGCACTCGACCGTGGTGGTCTTGCCCGCGCCGGTGGGGCCGAGGAGGCCGAAAATCTCGCCCGGCTCGATCGCGAAGCTCACGCCGCGCACGGCCGCGACGCCGCCATAGGCTTTGTGCAGATCGCGGACGACGACGTGGGCGGACATGGGGAGGGCGTGTTGGTAGGTGCCCCGGGGTCTGGGAACAATGGTTTTTTGCGGACGGAGTGATTGCGTTCGTAGCCCCGGCTTCAGCCGGACTGCTTGCGGTTCCGGATTCCGGCTGAAGCCGGGGCTACGAACCGAGACAGCGGCACCTCGGGGCTTTCCAAACGCCCGTATTTCCCCCATGCCTTTCGCCATGAATCCTCGCCCCTTCCTTGTCGCCGCCGTGCTCACCGCGAGCGCCGCCTTTGCCCCCGCCGCCGACAACCAGCTCACCGCCGCCGAGAAATCCGCCGGCTGGCAGCTCCTCTTCGACGGCAAGACCCTCAACGGCTGGCGGACCTACGCCAACCGCCCGATGGGCGGCTGGGAGGTCGTCGATGGCACGCTCCACGCCATCGCCAAGGTGAAGGGCTCCGAGCTGATCACGGAGAAGAAATACCGCGACTTTGAGTTCGCCTGGGAGTGGAAGCTTCCGCCCGCGGGTAACAACGGCGTGAAGTATTTCGTTACCGAGGCCCGCACGAAGTCGCCCGGCCACGAATACCAGATGCTCGACGACGTGGGCCACCCCGACGGCAAGATCGGCGCGCACCGGCAGACGGCGTCGTTCTACGAGGTGCTGGCGCCCGCGGCCGACAAGCCGATGAAGAAAATCGGCGAGTGGAACTCCTCGAAGATCGTCGTGCGCGGCAAGACTGTCGAACACTGGCTCAACGGGAAAAACGTCCTCACCTACGAGCTGGGCAGCGAGGCCGTGAAGGCCGGCATTGCGAAGAGCAAATTCAAGAGCGACGCCGGCTTCGGCGACAAGATCGACGGCCACATCATGCTCACCTACCATCAGGACGACTGCTGGTATCGGAACGTGAAGATCCGCGAGCTGAAGTGAGCCCGTTGCGGGGGGCGTCCCTGCCCGCGGTTTTTAGGCGAACATCCTGAACCGGGGGGCTGGGCCGCTCGCCGCTACGAACGCCACCCATGAACCAC
>JANOCA010000614.1:0-3085 GCA_031411915.1 Opitutaceae bacterium | reverse complement strand
CGCACACGATTCTCGAGCGTGACCGCCTGGCGCCCGGCACCGTCACCCTCGCCGACGTGTTGCGCACCGCCGGCTACACGACGGGCATCTTCGGCAAGTGGCACCTTGGCGACGAGCCCGCCTACCGCCCCGAGCGCCGCGGCTTCGACGAGGTCTTCATCCACGGCGCCGGCGGCATCGGCCAGACTTACCCCGGCTCCAACGGCGACGCGCCCGGCAACACTTACTTCGATCCCGCCATCTACCACAACGGGAAGTTCGTCAAAACCCGGGGCTACTGCACCGACGTGTTTTTCGCGCAAGCCACGCAGTGGATCGATGCGCAGGCCGCGGCGAAAAAGCCCTTCTACGCCCACATCGCCACCAACGCCCCGCACGGTCCGCTCCAAGTCCGCCCCGAGGACGAGGCCCGCTACACCGGCAAGGTCCCCGACGCCAACACCGCGAAGTTCTTCGGCATGATCGCCAACATCGACGACAACCTCGGCCGCCTGCTCGATCACCTCAAGGCCAAGGGCCTCGACCGCGACACGCTCGTCATCTTCATCAACGACAACGGCGGCACCGTCGGCACGCGCGTCTGGAACAGCGGCATGCGCGGCCAGAAGGGCTCGCCGTGGACCGGCGGCGTGCGCGCCTCATCGTTCTGGTCGTGGCCGGGCCGCTTCAAACCGACCGACGTAGCCGCACTCGCCGGCGCGATCGATTTTTTCCCGACGCTCGCGGAAATCACGGGGGCCAAGCTCGACGCGAAGACTCGCGCGCAGTTCGACGGTCGCAGTCTGCTGCCCCTGCTCGAAAACCCCGGCGCCGCGTGGGCCGACCGCACGCTCGTCGCGCACGTCGGCCGCTGGCCGCGCGGGACTTCACCCGACGCGTGGAAATTCCGCAACTGCTCGATCCGCGACTCTCGCTGGCGCCTCATCTCCATCGACGGCGGTGAGAAACCCGCGTGGCAGCTCTTCGACCTCAAGGCCGACCCCGGCGAACAAACCGACGTAGCCTCAGCGAACGCCGCAGTCGTCCAGCGCCTTTCGGGGGAATACGACAAGTGGTGGGCCAAGACGCGCCCGCTCCTCGTGAACGAGGACGCCCCGATGCCGAAGGTGAATCCCTTCAAGGAACTTTACTGGCAGCAATTCGGCGGCGGCCCGAGCGCCGAGGATCTTGACGCGATGAACCCCGAGAAGTTCTTCGCCAAGCAAAACGCCCCGAAAAAAGCCAAGGCCAAGTAGCGGCGGCGGGCGTCCCTGCCTGCCGTGGTTTTGTTTTCGGTAGCCCGCTTCGGGAGAAGCGGGATTCTCCGTAATCCAAGTCCCCGACGGTCCCGCTTCTCCCGAAGCGGGCCACCGGAACCAATCTCGGGCGCCGGCACGACGCCCGCCGCCACCCCGATCACTTCTTTTTCTTTCCCTTGCCCGGCGGATCGCGCGGGTCCGCGCGGTCGGCGTCGGTGAGGAGCCGCGGCGTGCCGAAGACCGTTCCCTTGTCACCTTCCGCCTTCATCTGCGCGTCGACCTCCCCGCGGAGCGCGGCCAGTCGCGTCGCCTGCCGCGGATCGGCGGCAAGGTTGGTCATCTCGCCGGGATCGGCGCGCAGGTCGTAGAGTTCCTCGGCCGGACGCTCGTGATAGCGCTTCACAATGGCGGCCACCCGGGGATCGCTCTTTGCCGCGGCTTCCCAAGAGTCGAAATACGGCGGCCGGTCCGCCGCCTTCACGAGATCGACGTGGGTGGCGTAGTAGAATTCCGGGTGCAGGTTGCGGATGTATTTCCACTCGCCGGTGCGCAGGCTGCGCATCGGGTAGATGTTCCAGCGCCCATCACTGCTGTGCGTGGTGAAGATGCGATCACGGTGCGCGGTCTTCTCGCCGCGGAGCACCGGCCCAAACGATGTGCCGTCGATCCCCGCCGGAGCCGGGCCGCCCGCGGCGTCGACCAGCGTCGGCAGGATGTCGATCCAGCTCACCATCGCGTCCGTGCGCGCCCCGGCGCGAATCTTGCCGGGCCACACCGCGATCATCGGCGTGCGGATGCCGGCGTCGTAGAGGCTCCACTTCCCGAAGGGCCACTGCGCGCCGTGGTCGGCGGTCGTGAGGAAAAACGTGTTGGCGCCGAGCACCTCGTTGGCGGCATCGAAGACCGCGCCCATCTCCGCGTCCATCCGGCCGACCGCCGCATAGTATTGCGCCCGGGCCTCGCGCGTGATCGGCGTATCGACATGCTGCGGCGGGATGCGCACGCCCGCGGCGGTGTAGCCCTCGCCCGTCTGCGGCCAGGGCACGTGCGGCCAGTTGGTGCCGACGAAGAACGCCAGCGGCTTTGTGCTCTTGCGCGCGCGCAGCCACGCGATGGCGTTGGGCACGGCGACATCCTCGTGGTATTTGTCATGGGCCCAGTGGTCGAAGCCGTAGTCGGCCGTGTGCTGATAATGAGAGATCTTGCCGAAGGAGACGACCTCGTAGCCCAGCTCCTTGAGGTAAGCGGGCAACTTCTTCAGCTCCGCCCGCGGCTTCGAGTGGTTCGCCTCGGCGCCATTGCGGGCCGGTGTGAGGCCGGTGAGCAGCGCCGCCCGGCTCGGCGCGCAGCTCGGCGAGATCACGAACGCCCGGTCAAACACGAGTCCGGCACGCGCGACCCGGTCCATGTGCGGCGTCTTCACGTCGGCCGAACCGTAAACGCTCGAGTCGGCGCGGGTGTGATCATCGGCGATGAAAACGACGATATTGGGTTTCTGCGTATCGGCCGCGCGGGTGGCGGAAGCGGCGTGGACCGCGCCCAGAAGCGCGAGGCTGACCAGGAGGCGATGGGGCATGACCCGAAGGCGAACTCAGGCCCGCGCCCACCGCAAGATCAGGGTGGGAATTTCCCGTTGACGCACCCCGGCTCCGCGCATTTGTTCGCCGTTCCTCAAGTGGCTCGGTAGCTCAGTTGGTAGAGCAGAGGACTGAAAATCCTTGTGTCACTGGTTCGATTCCGGTCCGAGCCACCACTTAGAATCCGCTGCGTCGCAAGGCGCAGCGGGTTTTCTTTTTTCGGGCTGTAAGCCAAGCACCGGCTGCCAGAGCAGCCAGCCAGCAGCAGGG
>JANOCA010000613.1:0-10787 GCA_031411915.1 Opitutaceae bacterium | reverse complement strand
AATCTCAACCACAGCGATGGCTTTGCCGGCCATGCGCTGAACCTCGCCCTCTACGGCGGCCATCCCGAGGCGGCGCGCCTCCTCATCGAGCTGGGCGCGGACTTGCACCTGCGCTCTCCGCGCGGCCACGGCATGCCGCCGATGGTCTGGTCGGCTTACAACGACACCGGCGATCCGTCCGTGACGCAGGCGCTGGTCGCCAAGGGAGTCGACGTGAATGCGGCCAACGACGCGGGCGCGACCGCTCTGTCGTTCGCCGGGTTCGCCGGCCCCGACACGCCGCTCGTCCGCTACCTCCGGGAAGCGGGCGCGAAAGCGCCCGAGCCCGCCCGCGTGCGGCAAATCCCCGAGCGGGCCGTGCCACCCACGCCGGCGGCCCGCGCGGCGCTCGCCCGCGAGCGGCTCCAGCCCACGCTCGATTTGCTGGCGCGCGGTTCCGGGGCGTTTTTGGACAACGCCTTTGTGCAGCGAGCGAAATGCACGTCGTGCCACCAGCAGGATTTGCCCGTGGTCGCGTTTGAATTGGCGCGCCTGCGCGGGTTTCGCGTGGACGATGCGGCGGCGGGCCGCTCGCACGAGGTGCTGACTGCGCGCTGGAACTCCCGCGCCGAGCGCGCCCGGCAGATGACCCAGCCCGTGCCGGATCCGATGGTGAGCATCGGCTACGGGTTCTTCGGCCTGAAGGCCGCGCACTACGCGCCCGATGAAATGACCGATGCGCTGATCCGTTATCTCCTGCGCGTGCAGCAGCCCGACGGCTCCTGGGCCGGCTTCGATCGCCGTCCGCCGATGGAGGATGGCCCGGTGATCGCAACGGCCTGGGCGGCGCTCGCGGTGCGCGACTATCCGCCCGCCGCGCTCGCGCCCGGGGCCGCGGCCTCGCAGGCGCGTTCGGCGCGCTGGCTTGCGGCGCGGACTCCCGCGACGCACAACGAGGCGGTCTTTCAACTGCTCGGCCTGCACTGGAGTGGCGTGCCGGCGAGCGGCAGCGTGGCCGCCGCGGAGCGCGTCATCCGCACGCAGCGGCCGGATGGCGGGTGGGCGCAGTTGCCCGGGCTCGCGAGCGACGCGTGGGCGACGGGCAGCGCGCTCTACGCGCTGCACGAGGCCGGCGGCATGAAGCCGACCGATGCGGTCTACCAGCGCGGCGTGGCGTTTCTGCTGCGCACGCAGTTCGAGGATGGCTCGTGGTGGGTGAAGAGCCGCACGTGGCCGTTTCAGCCGCACTTCGACGGCCAGTTTCCCCATGGCAAGGACCAGTGGATCTCCGCGGGCGCGACCGCGTGGGCCGCGATGGCGCTGCTCTTCACGATCGAGGCGGTGAAGCCCGCGGCGCCCCCGCCGACGGCGCGCGAGCTGATGGCGACGTATGCAAAGTCGCCCTCGGCGCTGCGGAACAAGGCGGGAGCGGCGGTGGAGGCCGCGGCTATCACTGCCTCGGCCAAGATCGATTTCACCCGCGACATCGCGCCGATCTTCGAGCGCTCCTGCGCGGGCTGCCATGGTGGCGAGAAGCGGCGCGGGGATTTCACCCTCGTTTCCCGCGAGGCGCTGCTCAAGGGCGGCGCCAGCGGCGAGCCTGCCATCACACCCGGCTCCGCGGCCGAAAGCACGCTCATCCGCTACGTCACAGACAAGATTGAGGACTTGGAGATGCCGCCGCTCGACCGGCGCGAAAAATATCCCGCGCTCAGCCCCGCCGAGGTCGACGTGCTCCGCGCCTGGATCGACGCCGGCGCGCCGTGGGCCCCGGTGAAAACCGTCGCGCGGTAAAAGACGAACGCCCGGCATCTGGGTATTCAGCGTTGAGCGTTTCAGGTCGGGCCCCACAGTGGCCGGTCCATGATCGGTCTCCACGAAGGCAAGGGCCCCAAGGTGCGTGCGAAGAAGCCCGCTGAGCGCACGCTGCTGCTGCGCCTGCAGGTCGTCGCCTGCGAGCCGCCGATCTGGCGTCGCCTGCTCGTGCGCGAGTCGATGTGGCTCTCGCGCCTCCACGACGCGACGCAGGTGGCCTTCGACTGGTTCGACTACCAGACGCACGCCTTCAACGTCGACGACCTCCGCTACGGCAATCCCCTCAAGCGCGATGAGCTCACGATTGAGGACGACCGGGACGTGACGCTGGCCGACCTCGACCTCGAGCACCGCGGGCGCTTCACCTACGGCTACCACTTCGGCGACGGCTGGCAGATCGAAATTAAGCTGGAGAAGATCAGCGTGGTCGAAAAGGGGCACTATTATCCCGCCTGCCTTGGCGGCGAGCGGGCCGGTCCGCCGGAGGACTGCGGCGGCATCGAGGCCTATCACGACATGCTCGCCTGCCTGAAGGAGCCGCACACCGAACTCGGCCGCGAGTGGCGCGAGTGGCTCGGGCCCGACTACGATCCCGAGGTCTGCGATCTGCCGCGAATCAACAAGGCGCTGAAGAAAATCGCGAAGTGACGCCCGCGCCCGCGGGAAATCCCAAACGCCAAACGTCCAAATCCCAAACAAGGCGGCCAAAATCCCCTGCTCCCCCGGGGGGAAAGCTCCGGTTGTTTTGGCGTTTGGAATTCTGGCGCCTGGGATTTGCCGGCGCAGCCGGCCTAGTGCGACTCCGTGAAGCTCGTGATCGAGTGCCACTCGAGCACCTCGCGCACGAGGGCGCGCTCGGCCTTGGCGATGGCCCGCTCGAGCCCGGCCCACGTCTGGCTGTGGGCGATCTCGCGGCGCACTGCCCCGAGCCGGATGGCCATCTCGCGGTAGCGGGCCACGCGGCGGTGCAGATCGTTGATCGAGACGAGTGAGATGAAGGCTGCCGCCACCACCGGCAGCACGATGGGCAGGAAGGCAAAGAGCACCGTCTGCGCTCCCGCCGGCACCCACGCGATGCCCAGGGTGCCGTGCAGCGCGTAGAGCGCCGTGAACACGATCGCCGCCAGCGTGCTCAGCGTGAATCCGAGTCGCAGGCGGGCGAGCTGCGGGATCGCGCGCGACTCCTGCCGCGCGAAGTAGGCGAGCTGATCGTCGATGCGGTCGTGGAGGTAGGCCTGCTTGAACGTGTCGAAATCGGGCGGCGCCTCGCGCGCGGCGCGACGGTGCAGCACATCGAGCGCGCGGCGCAGCGGCTCGAGCCCGGGCCAGTCGAAGTCGCTGAAGAGCCGCGTGGCCCGCGGCAGGCCCCAGATGGCCAGCGCCGAGCGGGTGATTTCGGCGGCGAGCCGGCAGCGCGTCCATTGGTGCTGCGTGCGCCGGTGGCGGACGAAGAGCGCCACGCCCAGCGCGCCGAGCAGCAGCAGCAGTTTGCCCCACGGCAGGCCGCCCCAGTGCCAGTGAAACGCCAGCGCGGCGGTCGCCAGCGCGGTCGCGCTCACGTGCAGCCACACCGTCAGCGCGATCAGGCGCCGGAAATGCGGCGCGCTGTGCGTGGCGGCATGGTCGACCTTGTGCTGGAACGCCGCCACGCGGCCGCGCGTTGTGCCGTCGGGCGCGGTCCCCGCCGGCTCGGTGAGGGCGTTGAGGTCGCGCAGGTTGGCGTCGTGCAGCCGGAGCTGCTCAAAGTTTTCCCGCCGCACCGCCTTGGTGTCGGGGTTGATGATGAGGATCGGGCGGAGCATCGCGCGCGCGTAGGCGACGACGTCGGCGGTGCCGCCCTTGCCGCGCGCGGGCTGGCCGTCCCAGACGGCGAGCAGCACGTCGCAACTGTTGACGATCTCGAAGCCGCCGGAGAGGTAGGCCTCGTCGCGCGAGCCGGACTCGGCGACGACGTGCAGGTGCTCGGCGCGATCGAGCAGGGCCTTGACCTCGCGCCACTCCGCCGGGCTGAAGTCGCGCTCGAATTCCGCCAGCGGCAGCGGCAGCAGCGCCTCCCAGCCGAGGCCGAGATCGAGGGCCGCGCGCACAAAAATCTGATCGCTGCCCGCCGCCACGGAGCACTGCGCGATCCACTCGCCGGGCGATTCCCGGCGCAATTCCTCCAGCGCGGCGTGGATGGCGGCGGCGACGCCCGCCTCGTCGGCCAGCTGCCGGTGTCCGGAAAATCCGACGACATGGAAAAAAGGCAGTTCGCTCGCGGCGCTCATGGGCTGGGGAAGGACGCTGCTCCCGTTTCCGCCTGTCAACCGCGAAGCCGGCCGCGCCCGCCGTGGGGGACGCGCGGCGCGGTTTGGTTTGCGCGCGCGGCTCCCGCCTTGTGGTGTCCCCGTTGCGCATGAGCGGCCCTCCAGCCCCCGCGGTTTTTCTCTCCTACGCGTCGCAGGACGCGGAGGCGGCGGCGCGCATCTGCGAAGCGCTGCGCGCGGCGGGTGTCGAGGTGTGGTTCGACCAGAACGAACTCGTGGGCGGCGATGCGTGGGATCAGAAAATCCGCAACCAGGTGAAATCGTGCGCGCTGTTCGTGCCAGTGATCTCGGCGGCGACGCAGGCGCGGCGCGAGGGGTATTTCCGGATTGAGTGGAAGCTGGCCGCGCAGCGCACGCAGGCGATGGCCGACGGCACGCCCTTCCTCCTGCCCGTCGTGATCGACGCGACCAAGGACGGCGAGGCACTCGTGCCGGAGGAGTTTCGCGCCGTGCAATGGACGCGCCTGCCCGGCGGCGAGGCGGCGGAGAAATTCTGCGCGCGTGTGCAGGCGTTGTTGGAGTCTGGCACGGGCGTCTCCCCCGAGGGTTCGAACGCCGGCCCCGCTCACGGGCGGGACGCCCGGGTTGCGTCCAAGCCTCGTCGCCGCATCCCCGCGATGGCGTGGCTCGGCGCGGTCGCCATCGCCTTGGTCGTCGTCGCCTTCATGGCGTTGCGGCCGAAGTCGGAGGCGGGGGCGGGGACGGGCCCACCCAGTGCGGAGAAATCCGCCGCCGAGAAGACCCTCGCCGTGCTGGCCTTCGCCAACCTCAGCGACGACCCGGGCAACGACTCCTTCTCCGACAGTGTGAGCGAGGAGTTGCTCAACGTGCTGACCAAGACGCCGGGCCTGCGGGTGACGGCGCGCACCTCGGCCTTTCATTTCAAGGGCCGCAACACACCCATCCCCGAGATCGGCAAACAGCTCGGCGTGGCCTACGTCGTGGAGGGCAGCGTGCGCCGCAGCGGCGACCGCGTGCGCATCACGGCCCAGCTCGTCAAGGCGGCGGACGGATTCCCGGTCTGGAGCGAAACCTTCACCCGCGACTTCAAGGAAGTGTTCGCGTTGCAGGACGAGGTCGCCGGGTTGGTCGCGCGAAACCTCCAGCTAAAGCTCGGCCTTCGCGTCGCCGACCGGCCGGCCAACGCCGAGGCCTACGCGCTCTACCTCGAGGCCGGCCGAGCCTGGGCCCTGCGCGGTGCGGACAGCCTGGCCCGCGCCGAGGCGCTGCTGAAACGCGCACTCGAGCTCGAGCCGCAATTTCCCCGCGCCTTCGCGCTTATGTCGCTCGTGCTCACCCAAGCCGGCAGCGGGGGCGTCCTGCTCGCGCCCACCGAGGCCGACCGCGCATTGTTTGCCCGGGCTCAGGTCTGGGTGGATCGCGCTCTGGCCGCGGCTCCGGACCTCGCCGAGGCGCACGCGGCGCAGGGCAACCTCCTCGACCGCGCCGGCCGCTGGGCCGACGCCAAGGCCGCCTACCGCCGCGCCATTGAGCTCGATCCCGCCTACGCCACCCCGCGCCAATGGTATGCGCGCAGCCTGATGTCCGACGGCCAGGTCGACGAGGCGCTCGCCGAGATGCGGCGCGCGGCCGAGTCCGACCCGCTAGCGCCCCGCATCCTCGACAACTACGCCACGATGCTAAACTGGATCGGCCAGCCCGAGCGAGCGCTGGAGCTCCTCGACCGGGTAAGCGTGCTGCAAGGCGACAGCGCCAACGCCACCACCTTTCGCGGCGCCGCGCTCCTGCAGCTCGGGCGCCCAGCCGAGGCGATCGCGTTGCTCGCGCCGTTGGTGGCGGGGCCGCGGCCGGAGAACCGATCGTTCCAAGTCACCTTCCTGGCCAAGGCGTATCTCTCGGCCGGCCGGCGCGAGGAGGCGGAGGCGCTGGCAAGCCTCCCGGAGATCGAGCCGCACTATCGCGGCATCGTGCTTTGCGCGCTGGGGCGCAGCCGCGAGGGCATTCCGCTGCTGCGGCCGGTCGCCTCCGCCCACCGCCTGTCCATGATGGCCAACTTCGATCAATTACCCCGCGACGATCCGGAGTTTCTCCGCCGGCTCAAGGACTGGGGCATGGCGGAGAGCTGGGAGCGGATCGTCGCGTGGCGGCGGAAGCATACGCCCGAGGTTTTCAACCCGCCTCCGCCCGCCGCGCCCGCTCCGGTGGCGAGGGCCGACGACAAGTCCGTCGCCGTGCTGGCGTTCGCCAATCTCGCCGAGGACAAGGCCAACGAATATTTCTCCGACGGCATCAGCGAGGAACTGCTCAACGTGCTGGCTAAGATCCCCGGCCTGAAAGTCTCGGCGCGGACCTCGGCGTTTCACTTCAAGGGCCGGAACACGCCGATCCCCGAGATCGCGAAACAGCTCGGCGTCGCCTACGTGGTCGAAGGCAGCGTGCGCAAGGCGGGCGACAAAGTCCGCATCACCGCGCTGCTCATCAAGGCGGCGGATGGTTTCCATGTGTGGAGCGACACGTTTACCCGCGAGTTGAAGGACATCTTCGTGGTGCAGGACGAGATCGCGGGGCTCATTGCGCAGAAGATTTCGCCGACGCTCACGCGGAGCGCGTATGCCGGCCCCAGCCGGCAAGTGGATCCCGAGGCGTTCCAGCGTTACCTTGAGGGCCGTGCCCTCGCGGCGAAGGCCGGCCTCGACCAGCTCAGGCAGGCCATCGCGCTTTTTGATCGCGCCGTGCAGCTTGATCCCGGTTTCCATCTTGCCCGGGTGCAGGCGGCGCGCGCCTATGTCCAGCTCGGTCGCTGGGGTGGCATGGTGCCGCGGGAAGCGTGGGTGGCGGCCAAGGCCGCGCTCGCGCCGGCGCTCGCTGCGGAGCCGGATGCGCCGGAGGTGCTCGTCGCGCAGGGCTGGTTGCTGCGCACCGCCGACTGGAAATGGCGCGAGGCCGAACAGGCCTTCGCCCGCGCGCTCGCGCAGCGACCGGGCGACACCGACGTGCTGGTCTCGGCCGCGGTGCTGAAGACTGGCATCGGCAAGAGCGAGGAGGCGCACGCCCTGGCCCGTCGCGCGATCGAACTCGACCCGCTGAACCCGACCACGCAGTTCGATCTCGGCCTCATCTACCGTTTCAGCGACCGCCTGCCGGAGGCCGAGCGCCAGTTACGGCGCGCGATCGAGCTGTCGCCCAGCGGCCAGCGCTACCGGACCTTTCTCGCGCTCGTTGCCGTCGGGCTCGGCCGATTGGAGGAAGCGGAGGAGCTTGCCCGGAACGAGCCGGACGAACTCTCGCGCGAGTTCGTTTTCGGCCTCGCTGCCGCGGCCCGCGGCGACCAGGCGCGCCTGCGCAAAATCATTGCGCAGCTCGACGCCCAGCGCTCCACCCTCGGGAAACTCGGCGACTACAACGCCTATCTTGGCTCCTTGCGCGGTGCTGCGGGCGACCTGGACGGCGGCATGGCCGAGCTCGAGGCCGCCCGCGCCGCCCGCGACCCAAGCATCGGCTGGGTCAAAGTGAACTACATCGTCCGCTCGCTTCACCCGCATCCACGCTGGAACGACTTCCTCCGTTCCCTTGGTCTGGCCGACGACCAACTGAAATGAGTTTGCCCGACCGCAACGCCGTCTTCCTGAGCTACGCGTCGCAAGACGCAGAGGCGGCGAAGCGCATCGCGGAAGCCTTGCGCGCCGCCGGTGTGGAGGTGTGGTTCGACCAGAACGAACTCACGGGCGGCGACCAGTGGGACCAGAAAATCCGCAAACAGATCGCCGAGTGTGCGCTGTTCGTGCCCGTCATCTCGGCGGAGACACAGGCGCGGCTCGAGGGCTATTTCCGCATCGAGTGGAAACTCGCGGCGCAGCGCACGCACGCGATGGCGGAGGAGAAGGCGTTCCTGTTGCCCGTCGTGATCGACGACACGCGCGACGCCGAGGCGAAGGTGCCGGCGGAATTCAAGGCCGTGCAATGGACGCGGCTGCCCGGCGGCGTGGCGGCGGAGAAATTCTGCGCGCGGGTGCTGGCGCTGCTCGGCGGTTTGGAGCTGGAGCCGGTGCGCCCCCGCCCCGGAGAACGCGGCGAGGGCGCCGCGTCCCCAACAAACGCCAACGTGAAGGGGGGGCGCCGTGTCCGGGCGGCGGCACGGCTCGTGGCCATCACGGTCGTGCTCGTCTTAGGTGGTTATTTCGCGCTTCGCCCGGCACCAAATGCGGGCGACGAAGCAGCGCTTAGCATCGCGCGGCCGACACCTGTGGCCGCCGCCATCCCGCCGAGCAAGGCGCAGCAACTCGTCACGCAGGCACGCTCGCTCTATGAGCCGTGGGATTTTGCGTCGGCCGACGATTTCAAGCTCGCGGAGCGCCTCTTGAAGGAGGCCACCGAGATCGAGCCGGTGAACGCCGACGCGTATGCGGCGCTCGCGATCGTGTCGTTCGGCCACCATGTCTTTGGCTTCGATCGGAGCGCCGCGCGCGATGCGCTGCTGCGGAGCGCGGCGGAGCGCGCGGCGAAGCTCGCGCCGGAGTCCGACTTCGCGCAACTGGCGCTCGCGCTGCTCTACCGGCGGAGTCCGGGCACCGATGACGATGCGGTGCGTCTCCTCCGTGCCCTGGCCGCGCGCCGTGGCACGGACAAATTTATCCTGCGCCAACTGGGCAGTGTCCTCAGGGCGACGCAACGCGACGAGGAGGCGCTCGCAAGCTTTGATCGCGCGGCCGCTCTGCCGGGAGGCGACGCGATCGCGCTGATTTCGCGTGCGCTCCTGCTTGGGCGGCAGCAGCGGCTCGATGAGATGGAGGCGGCGGTCGAGGAGGCGCTCACGTTGCGACCGGACTACGGCTATGCGCACATCATCAAACTGGTCGTGACGTGCTATCATCGCGGGGACATGGGGCGCACCAAGCTCGCCTTGCAGCAGATCCCCGCGCGCGTGATGGGCGACGAACGTGTCGCGGCCGTGGCGGGCTTCATGTGGTATTGGGCGCGCGATGCGGAGCGGGCGACCGAAGCCCTGCGCCATGTCTCCCACGACTACATCGAGTCCAACGTCGTCACGATGCCCACGGGACTCCTGATCGGTCTCGTGCATCGGCTGGCCGGACGGAAAGAGGCGGCCGCGATCGAATGGCGTGGGGCCCTCGGCGTGCTTGAGCGGCGACTCAAGCTCAACCCCACCTCGGCGAGTGATCTTGGCGACAGGGCGGCGCTGCTCGCCTTGCTCGGCGAACGCGCGGGGGCCGAGGAAGCGTTGCGGGGTTACGAAGAACTGCGGCGGCTGCGGACCGGACGCGCCGCGCCCGGCACGTGGCAAATCTACGCGGATCTGGGCCGCGAGGCCGAGGTCGCCGATTTTTTCGCCGAGCGGCTGAAGGCGGAGTATTCCGAAGGCACGGCCTCGCTCGCGGCGCAGTTCCGCTTCAATCCGTGCCTCGATCCGTTTCGCAACCAGCCGCGTTTCCAAGCGCTGGCCGCCGAAGTCGATCAATTCTACGCCGCGGTCGCCAAGGGTAGCGCGAAGCCGGCCGAGAAGCCGGAGGCGAAGAAATGACTCCGCTTCGCCAAGGCCTCGCAGGGCAGGGCGCGGCGGAAAACAAGGCCGTCTTCCTGAGCTACGCCTCGCAGGACGCCGAGGCGGCGCGGCGCGTCAGGCCTTCGTCGGCGGCGTGGGCACGCTCGGGAAAAACGGCGCGAGGCCGTCGATGAACGGCTTCAGCACCTCGGGCTCGGTGCGCGTCTGCGTCCAGTGCATGAGGAGCACGGCGACCAGCAGGAGGAGCACAAAGCCCACAAGCGCCGGGCTGATGCTCCGGAGAAACTTGTAGAAGCTGATCGTCATCAACAGGGCGAAGAAGCCGCACACGATCGTGATGAAGTGGTGCTCCGCGAACAGCGTCTGGATTTGGATCCAGAGCGGCTCGGCGGCTTTTTGCAGCGGTGTCAGATCGGCGTTCATCGGCTACGGGAAAACGGTGGGGTCGGCGCACAGGGCCGGCAAAGGCTAATCGGCGCGCGCGGCGTCAACGGCGGGTAAAGTTTGGCTCGTAGCCCGCCTCGGAAGAGGCGGGACGAACCCCAGCGAAGATTCCCGGCCACCCCTGCTCTTCCGAGCAGGGCCCGGGAATTCGCGCTGCTGGCCGTTTGCGGCAGGCCGCTTCGTAAGAAGCGGGATTATCCACTGTGCGTGGTGCCCTGGGTCCCGTCTCTCACGAGCCGGGCTACTTGGCCGGCAGCGTGCCGGCGAGCACCGTCACCATCTTGGCGGGGTCGAGGTGCGCCTTGATGGCGGCGTTCACCTGGGCGGCGGTGAGGGCGTTGATCACCTTTGGGTAGTCGTCGAGCCACGAGAGCGGCAGGCCGCGCTGCACGGCGCGGAGCAGAGCGTCGGCCATCCCCTCGGTCGTGGTGAGGGCGACCTTGAAAGAACCGATGAGGTCGCCTTTGCGGCGTTCCAATTCGTCGGCTGTGACACCGTCCTTGATCCATTTCGTCAGCTCGCGCCGGGTGGAAGCCAGGCCCTTGTTGAGCATGTCGGGCGCGAAGGTGGCGCCGATGAACCAGTCGCCGTCGCCGTAGGTGTCGTTGGTCAGCGCCGCATAGATGCCGTAGGTCAGGCCTTCCTGATCGCGGACGGTTCCCATCAGGCGGCCGGTGAAGCCGATGCCGAGGATCGCGGTGCCGGTGCGGAGCGCCTGGTAGTCCGGATCGCTGTAACGCAGGCCGCTGGCCTGGCCGAGC
>JANOCA010000612.1:0-2620 GCA_031411915.1 Opitutaceae bacterium | reverse complement strand
GATGCCGCGACCTACGTCGTCAGCTACAACGGCGACCTCTACTCTGCGCATCACAGCGACCTCGGCGGCGCACCGTATGTGAGCGTGCTGCACCTTGCGCCCGAGAACCGGAAGCATTCGTTTCTCTCCTGGCGGCTCTCCGACGCGGATGACCGCCTCACGCTGCGCGTCGTGAGCAGCAAGGTGATTCCCAGGGACACGGCCACTCCGGCGGCGCTGCGGGCGCTGCTGGAGAAAGAAGCGAAGAATACCGCGCTGCTCGGGCCGGAATTCCATTACACGCGGGAGCGTTAGTGTTGGAGGTGGGGCCGGTTCTCCGAACCGGGCTGGGTTTTAGCACGCGATTCGCCCTCAAACTCAGACCCGCTCGGAGCGCGGGTCCCACCTCGGAAGCCCTAGCCCATCAAAACCCCAGCTCGCCCTGCTCATTCGCGGGCGGCAGGGGCTTGATGCCGAGGAAGGTCGCGTAGCGCTCGAGCCAGTCGTCGAGTTTCTCCGCGTAGTAGTCCGGGTCGTAGGGCGCCGCCACCGGATCGTGGAGCGCGAGGGCGCGGGCGCGCTGCCAGTCGCTCGTTTTGCCCTTGGCCTTCGCGGTGATGTAGTAGCGCACGCGCTCGCCCATGCGCGGGCGCGGGGTGAGCTGGAGCGCCACCTCCGCCGAGGCGCGGCGCGGCTTCCCGCCCTCGGCGATCAGCCGCTCGTAGGAATCGGGCGCCTGGTTCAGGATCTCGCTTTTCGCCAGCTCCGCGACAGGCAGCGTGCGGGTGGCGAGTTGCTTCCGGAAATTCTCCAGGGCGACGAGCGGCGACTCGGGCGACGCGCCGAGCAGAAAACGAATCAGCTGATTCGAGAGCTGCTTCAAAAACGGCTCGATGCCGCGCGACCGGAGCGCGCTGCCGCGGAGCGTGATCTTTTTGCCGTCGTAGAGCGCGTAGTTCTTGGCCTTGTAGCAGAACATCGCGGTGTAGCGGCCGTCGAACTCGAGCTCGATGCCCTCGGGCAGAATCGGCGCGACGAGCGCGAGCAGGGCCTCGGGCTGGTCGTGGAATTTTTCCGAGGAGAGGTAGATGCCATCGGTATCGGCCTCGAGAATCGTGGCGCCGTGCTTCGCAAACTCGTCGATGAGCGCCTGCAACAGTTCGCGCCCGCGCCGTGTGACCTCGGCGGCGAGTTCGCCGTCGCCGAAGCGCGCGCCGGAGAATCCGAGGTAGCCGTAGAACGAGTTGATGAGGATCTTGAAGCTCGTCTGCCGCGCCTGCGCCTCGGCGCGCTCCTCGACCGTGGCGCCAGTCTTGGCGAGCTGCTTGTATTTCAGCCGATACTCGCGGAGCCGGCGGAGCAGCGGGATGAAGACGCCGAGCGTGTCGTTCCTCGGGTTGCGCGCGATGTGCAGCAGCAGGCTCGGGTAGAGCGAAGCCACGTCGAAGTGCAGCACGTGGCGAAAGACGCCCTCCTGAAAGCTGCGCGTGTAGCCGCCCTCGAAAGGCTTCACCTCGGGCGGCGAAGGCACGGCCTGCCGCGCGTGGTAGTATTCCTCGAGGAAGAGCAGGTCGATTTTCGAGGTCGCACCGCGGAGCGTGGCTTCCTGCAGCAGCGTGGGAAACGTGCGCGCCTGCTCGAAATACGTCGGCAGGAGCTGGTCGGCGAGGCCCTGCGTCTCGCGCAGATCGTCCTCTAGATAAGCGCAGAACCGCGCGCGGTCCTCGGCAAACACGCGCTGGATTTGCGATCCCTCGATGTAGGTGCGCTCGCTGTCCTCGTCGGTGATGCCGAAGTAGATCGCGGCTTCCTTCAGGCCATAGGAGGTCATCTCGCGCGTCGTGATGTCGTGCATCTGCACGAGCAGGTAGGTGTCCACGACCGCGCGCCCCGGCAGATCGCAGCGCGTGAAATCGATCCAGCGCTCGGCGACCTTGAGCTTGCTGCTGCGGAACGCCGCGTTCTGGCCGTAGCGGCCCCACGCGCAGGGGACCTTGTGGCGCTTCGCGCGCTGGCGCAGGTAATCGAGGTCGAACTTGAAGATATTGTGCCCCTCGATCACGTCGGGGTCGGTTTCGGCGAGCGCGGTGTTGAGGGACTGGAGGAGCTTTTTCTCCGCGGCGTCGGTCGGTTCCTCCAGCAGCAACAGGCGGTTCCTCCCGCCGCACCGCAGCCCGATCGCGATCACGCGATCCTCGGGGCGCGCGGCGTCGGGGAAACGTCCGTCGGCCGACGCCACCTCGATGTCGAGCTGGCAGCGGCGGAGCTGGCCGAACATCATCTCGCGATAGAGGCGCTCGCGGTTTTGCAGGAGAAACTGGCTCTCGATCGGGCGCAGCGCATCGACACCGCCGCCATCGCGCGCGCTGCGCACAAATGCATCGATGATGTCCGTGCTCTCCGCGTGTGCGAGGTGGCGAAACGGCCCGTCGCCTCGCAGCGCCTCCACGGTCACACCGGCAGTCGCGGTGGCCGGCTCCACGCCCAGCCATGCAAACGGTCGCAGCGCGACGACGCGCGTCTCGCGCCCGCCCTCCGCGGTGTCGATCGTGGTGTGGACGCACCCGGCGTCATCGACCCACACGCCGCAGAGCGAACCGGCCATGAACGTCCCGGCCGTTTAGAACGACGGCTTCAGATA
>JANOCA010000611.1:0-12420 GCA_031411915.1 Opitutaceae bacterium | reverse complement strand
CCGCCGCGGAACTCGAACGCCGCATCCGCCGCAGCTACGATCTCGTCGTTGCGAAGCTCACGAAAAAGGTGCGCGCGGAGCTGGCGCTTTGAGCCGCAGTGGTGTTTCGGACGTGTGGTCCCGGCTCTCACGAGCCGGGCTTCCTGGTTTCCGGTGGCCCGCTTCGTGAGAAGCGGGACTTCGGCGCCTCGTCAGAACACCTCGTAGATCTCCACCAAGGCTTCGCCGGTGCCGTTGTTCACGCCGGACACTTGGACGGTGTAGGTGGCGCCCGCCGGGACGGTGACGAGCAGCGCGGCGTCCCGGCTTCCGGCCGCCAGGGGAAACGCGCCGACTTGGGCGAAGGTGGCGGCGAGCGAGGCGTCCCAGTTGTCGTTGCTGCCGACGGTCACGCCCTGGCTGTCGATCAGCCGGAGCGTGGGATCGGCCAGCGGCCCGGGAACGCCGAACGTGCCCAAGGTCGGGCCGACGGCGCGAATCAACAGCTGTTTGCTTCCGCTCCCGGCGACGGCGAATCCCGCGATGAGGATGCCCTCGCCCGTGCCCACCCGATTGCGGGCGGAGACATTGACGAGCCGGGGCGAAATCCCGCCGCCGGTATCATAGGCTTCCACCAGAATGACGCCGGCCCCGATCCCGCTGGCGCGGACGGTGAACGCCCCGGTGAGACTATCGCTCAGGGCGGAGTCCTTGGAGCCGCCCGGAAAGGCAAACGCGCCGACCGAGGCAAAGACGCTGGTGAGCGAGCCCGGCCAGTCGTCATTGGTGGCGACCGGGGTCGCGCTGCCGGCGGAGAAAAGTTCCAGCTTGGGATCGGGCAGGCCGGTCAGGCCGAAGCTGTTGAGCGCGGGTCCGGCCGCGCGGATCAACACGGTCTTGGTGCCGCCGCCCACGACGGCGCCAAGGGTGAGGCTCTGCCCCGCGGCCATGGTCGCGCGCACGGAAAGATTGGAGAGCGCGCTCGCGCTGACCGCGCTGACGGATGCGGCGTTGCTGGTGACGGACCCGCCGGCGTTGGAAATGAGCGCGGTGTAGCTGCCAAGGGTCGAATGCGAGACGATGTTCACCTGCAGCGTCGCCTTGGTGGCGCCCTGGAGGGGCACGCCATCCTTGAACCACTGATACCAGACCGCGCCCGAGGCGCTGGCTGACACCGAAAGGCTGACGCTCCCGCCGAACACGATGGATTGCGCGCCCGGTTGGGTGGCCACGATGGGCGCGGGTGGAGCAGCCGTGGGACGCGCCAACGCGATCGGGGCACTCGCGTGCCAGCTGCTCGCGAGGGCGTGGCCGGGATTTGAATAAGGATCGTTGAGCACGAGGCTGGAGCCGCCGCCATCGGCCTCTTCCGGCCAAGGGAAGGAATCGCGATAGGTGAACTGCCGGATGATGGAGCCGTTGGCGGCGCGGACGATCAGCTGCTCGGTGCTGTTGGAGAAATTCCCCGCGAAGGTGCCGGCGACCGTGGCTTCCGCGCCCGCCTGCTGCCGGGCGGCGAAGCCCGCGAGATTCTCCGCGACCACGATGCGGCCGCCTGGCGGCAGGTAACGCAGGGTGGGGGGAGCGGTGGAGAAATCAAACGCGACGGCGTCCTCGAGCTTCACGCCACTGAGGTCGATGGCGGTGGTGCGGGAGATGTTCATCAGCTCGACGAACTCAAAATCGTTGTCCTGGTTGAGCCCGGCCGCCAGTTCGGCCGGCGTGGGATCGGGCGGATGGTAGTGGAGTTCGCTGACGACGAGGTTGGCGGCGCTGGCGGGGGCGGATTCCACGACAAACGTCGCCTCGGTGAGCGGCGACCACGTGCTGCCGTTCCTGATGCGCGTGCGCAGGGTGCGCGGCCCTTGGGTTGTGAGTGCGATGGCCGGGCTGGGTGCCGAGGCGGTGAGGCCGACAATCCGCAGGTCGAAGCGCAGGTCGGAGAAATCGTTGCGAGGGTAGGCGTTCCCGGCGTTCGGCGGGAAGGAATAGATTGCCTGGTGGACCTCGACGGCGAGCGTGTTGACGCCTTCGCGCAGCTTCGTCCGGTCGAACGGCACGGCGACGAACATCGTCTCGAGCGGCGAGTAGTTGTTGCCGGGATCGATCGGGCCGAGGGCTTCCTGGCCGTGGGTCGCCGGCGTGGGCGCGAGCGGGAAGTTCACGCGCGCGACCTCCACGCCGTTCAGGTAAATCACGGCGCCGTCGTCGGCCATGATTTCAAATTGCACGCCCGTGAGCGCCGCGGTGCCGGACGCGGTGAACGTCGTGCGGAAATAGGCGGCGCCGGGCTCGGCGTCAAAAGCGGTGTAGTTGGGCGCGGTGGGTGAGATGTTCGTCGCTAGGCCCGTGGTCTCGCCGTAGCCAAGGGGCGCGGCGCCGGTGCTCCACGCGCCGTCGGCATACGTCTCGGCGATCCACGCGGCGCCGTTGGCATCGTTGGCTGGTGCGGCAGAGGGCAGCAGCCATTTCCACGACTGCCCGCCGGCGAGGATCGGGGTGGCGGTCACGGTGCTCGTGGTCGCGGTCAGCGCGGAGCCGTCGAGCGCGCCGCCCGTTTGCCTCGGGTCGGCGCCGTCGATGGTGTAGTAGGTGGTGCCGCCGACGGGGTTGGGATTGTGGAGCCGGAATTGAAATCCCACCGGCACGCTGCCGCCGTAGGCGGGCTGGCCGGACGGCACGCTGATCACGTCGGTGGGCTTGAGGCGCTCGGCGAGCGTTGTGGTGTTGGTGGGTTGCCCGGCGCCGTCGATCCAGTCGAGGCGTTCCGCGAGCCAGGATTTGAGGGCGTCCACTTCGTGACGCCATGTGGTGCGGTTCACCTGGCCAGCCTGGCCGCTCGTGTTGGTATTGACGCCGAGGATGGGAAACCGGCGGTAGTGGCGCGCGGCGGGCGCTTGCACGGCCATGGTCGCGGTCGTGGCGGCGTTGACGATGTCGGCGGTGCTGCCGTCGGTGAAGAGCCGATAGACGGACTCGATGCGATTGAAGAGCGTGTCCTTCGCAAAGTGCGATCGGCGCAGCGCGGTCCAGCGGTTCCAATAGCGGTCGTTGAACTCGGGGTCCTGGTGCAGGCGCGTGTAATAGGTGTAGTTGGAGCCGACGGACCACCACTTCATGCCGAAGGAGGTGTTGGAGCTGGCGTAGTTGGCGTTGCCCAGGCTGCGGTCGATGTCCCAGAGCGGAAACGCCGTCATCGGCCCGTTGCGGTCCTTGGAGAAATAGGAGCTGAAGGTGTAGGCGTCGACTTCCTTGCAGAGTTCGATCCACAGGGTCTTGTCGATGAAGCTGCGCTCGTGCAGCCAGCGGCCGTAGTAGTTGGGGCTTTCCGGGACGTTGAAGTCGGGCGCGGCGAGCGCGGCGGTCATGCGGTTGAGCCAGCCGACCAGGGCGTTGGCCTGCGTCGCGGTCACGGGCTCGGGATCGAAGATGTCGTAGTCGCGGCTTGCGCCGGGCACGGCCGCGACGGAGGCGGCGTTGATCTTGTAGTCGTAGGGCAGCTTGTCGTTTTTGAAAATGAAGCCGCCGTTCGTGAGCTCGGGCGCGCTCATGCTGTCGTTGAGCTTGGCCACATCGACGCGTTCCTTGCCCCGGGAAACTTTCTCCATGAGCAGGTAAACGCCGCGGTAGTCGCCGTAGTCCACGGTGCCGTTGCCTTGGTTGAAAAACACCTCGACGAAGCGGCAGCGCACGCCGGAGCCGGGGCCGTTGGCGTCGAGCATCGCCTGCTGCATGAGGTAATTTCGCATGAGCGATTTGTCCAAGTAGAGGTTCATCAGGATCCAGTCGCTGTCGCTGGGCATCCCGAGGAGCGGCTCGTTGCGGTCCTCGTCCTCATCCTCCCTCCAGAGTTCCAGCGCGTAGGGGCGTTGCGGCTGGCCGGACGAGCTTTCGCCGCGGACGTGGGTGCCGGCGCGGAGGACTTGGTCGGGGGCGTTGGCCACGCTGGCGCGATTGGTGCCGGGCTTCACGTCGTAGACTGCGAGCTGGGAAAACCGATACGGACGGAGACCCGCCGGGTTCGTGAGCCCGTCGACGTTGCGGAGGTAGCTGTCGAGCACGAGCACGGGTAGCGGGCTGCTGAAGGGCTGCCCGGAGGCATTGTAGTTGCTCGCGACGTTGATGAGGGTGGTGGCGCTGGTGTCGGCGGCGTTGGAGAGCCAGATGAACGCGCGATTGCCGGTCTTGGAGGGCAGGCGGCCCGGGGCGAAGACCTTCGCCTTGACGCACGTGCCGGCCGTGATGGCGAGCGGCCCGGTGTAGAGCGTCGAGGTCTCGGTGGGCTCGGCGGTGTTCAGCGTGTAGCGGATTTCCGCCCCCGCGGGGGCATCGGGCGGAAGCTGGATGCCGAGCGCGAGCGGTGCGACAATCACCGCGCTCGGCTGATCCGTCAGCGGTGCGATGTCGGGCTTGAAGAAAACCGGCGCCGCCACGCGTCGTCCCGCGGCTTGTCGGCTGCGGTTGGTCGCCCCTGGCGTGGCGGATTCCAAATACCCGGGCGCCTGCGCCGCTCCCAATCCGCCGAAGGCGACATCCTCCTGCTGCGGCCCGTAAGCGAGTGTATGCACGGCGGTGGTCCCGCTGGCTTGGAGCAGCGTCAGCGTGCCGCCCTCTTTGACCAAAGTGAAATTGGCGTGCGGCCGCACGTTGGTGAACCGGTTCTTGCCCGAGGCGAAAATGATCTGATGGCCATAGGCGGGAATGGTCAGGTTCGGCAGCGTGTAGCTGGCCGGCGGAGGAGTCGCGCCCGTCACGGGATCGGGCGCGCCGGTGTAGATGAGCCGCCAGCCGGAGACATTCACCGGCGCAGCTGTGCCGTTGTAGAGATCCATCCAGTCGGGCCGATCGAGATCCTCGTCCTCGAGGCCGGAGGCGTTGTCCGCCATGATCTCCCCAATCACGACACCGTTGGTCGCGATCGGCGCCACCGGCGTCGTGACGGTGGTGATGGACAGATCGTCGATGAACACATCGTGCATCAAACCTCCGGTGGCGGCGTTCAGAGCGAAGTTGCAGCCGACGGTCGGGATGAATCCCGGTGTGGGCAGACGCGTGAAGATGGCTACGCCGTCGTAGGTGAGGTCGAGGCCGTTCACGGCATCCCAGCGCAGAGTCACGGTGCGGAACGTCTGGTCATAGGTGAAATCGCGATTGGAGAAGTTCGTGGCGAGGTAGTTGCCCACGCTGTTCGCATCCGCGAAGACCTCGATGCTCCGCGGATCGGTGGTGGCGTTCTGGTAGGTGTCGAAGTTCACCACGAGCCCGTAGGCGGTGACGTGTCCGCCGGCGCCGCCGACGCCGCTCAGGCCCGGCCCGAAGCTGATGTTGAAACCATCCGCCGGGACCGCGCCCGCCGTGCGGTCGAGCAGGAGCCGCAGGGTGACGGTGAACTCCGTCACGACGGCGTTTGGGTCGAGCACCGGCAGCACGAGCGCAGCGGCGGCGCTGCCCGTGACCTTGTCCGCGAGGCGCAAGGCCGTGGCGCCCCCGCTGCCCACGCCGGTTTTCACAATGCCCACATTGATCGTGCCGGTGCCGTTGGCGTCCTTCCGGTTGGAGATCAGCGTGGCGTTGGCCGCGGCGCCATTCAGCAGGCCGCCGCCGAGCGGGAGCGAGGTGTTGATGGCGCCGTTGGGCGTGTCGGCCGCCAGCGAGTTGAAGTTGTGGGTGAAGGTCGCCGCCTGCAGCGCAGGCGTGAGGACGGAAGAAAGCAAAAGCGCTTTCCACCGCGTGGCAGTAAGGTCACGGGGCATCAGGGTAGTGGGGGCTCAAGGGGCAGTGTGATTTGTTTGCCCCGAAAACTGCAAATTCATCTTCCCTCAACGCAGTGAGACGTCCCCCTTTTTTTTCGCCCGTTTGCGCCTTGGCGTGCGTGCGGGGATGCTCTTTCGTTTCGCTTCACCTGTGTCCAACGCCGCCGTTTCTGCTCCCGTCCCCGCCCGCCCTCTCTCGCTCGGCGTCATTTTTCTCACGCTCTACATCGATCTGATCGGATTCTCGATCGGGTTTCCGCTGGGGCCGGATTTGCTGGGCCACTATCTCGGGCAGGAGGGGCGGACCGGGGTGCTGGGCTGGGTCGTGGGGCAGACGGACGCGCTCGCGCAGGCGTTCGGGATCGCGAGCTATGCGCCGGTCCTGTTTGGCGGCGTGGTGGCGTCGGTATTCTCGATTTTGCAGTTTGTCTTCGCGCCGTTCTGGGGCGCGCTCAGCGATCGCCACGGTCGGCGCGGCGTGCTGCTCTTCACGGTGGCGGGCACGGCGGCGAGCTACCTGCTCTGGGTGTTCAGCGGATCGTTCTGGGTTTTTCTGCTGTCGCGCGTGGTGAGCGGGGCGTTCAGCGGCAACCTCTCGGTCGCGACGGCGGCGGTGGCGGATGTGACGACGCGTGAGGAGCGGTCGAAGGCCATGGGCCTCGTCGGCGCGGCCTTCGGGCTCGGGCTGCTCACGGGGCCGATGCTCGGGGCGTTCACGGCGCAGCTGAACCTGGCTGAAAAATTTCCCGCGCTCGAGCGATTCGGCATCAACCCGTTCTCGATGCCGGCGCTGGTGGCCTTCGTCATGTGCCTCGTGAACCTCGTGTGGATCTCGGCGAAGTTCCGCGAGACGCTTTCGCCGCAGGCGCAGTCCGAGGCGCGTGAGCCGCGGCTCCGCAACCCGCTCGCGGCCATTTTCGGCCTCACCAACCCCGCGTTGCGTCGCGCGAACCTCGTGGCCTTCGTGTTCTCGGTGGCGTTCGTGGCGATGGAGGCGACGCTCACGTTCCTGGCGACGCAGCGCTTCGCCTACGCGGCGCGCGAGAACGGCTACCTGCTCGGCTTCCTCGGGCTCTGCGCGATTTTCACGCAGGGCTTCCTCGTGCGAAAACTCCTCAAGGTGGTGGACGAGGTCCGGGTGCTCGCGCTCGGCCTCGCGGCGGCGGTCGTGGGCTTCATCATTGTCGGCCTCGCGGGCGCGCCGTGGCAGCTCTACGCGGGCGTGGGCGTGCTGGTTTTCGGATCAAGCCTGGTGAACCCGGCGACGACCGGCCTCATCTCGCTCTACGCGCCGGCGGCGGAGCAGGGGCGCGTGCTGGGGATTTTCCGCTCGCTCGGCTCGCTCTCGCGGGCGTTCACGCCGGTGCTGGCGGGCGTGGTGTTTTGGATCTGCGGATCGCTGACGGTGTTTGTCGCGGGTGCGGTGCTCGCGGCGTTGGCGCTCGTGATTGGGCTGCGGTTGCCGAAGCCGGCGAAATGAGGCGCGTGTTTGTCCAGGTCATCCTTGTCGCGGGCTTGGTTCTGCTTGCGGGCTGCTTCGTGATGCCGAAGCGGCGTCCACCCGAGCCGGGCCGCACGACCTTGGGCTCGCCACTGGTGATTCTGCCCGCGCTGACGATCGGGAATTACCTGCTCCTCGAGGTGAAATGGGACCGCAACGGCCCCTACCGCTTCCTGGTCGACACGGGGTCGTCGGTCACGCTCGTGACCCCGGCGCTCGCGCAGCGCTACCCGGGCCGCGAGCCGTTTTCGCCCGCGGCGACGCGGGTGCGCGTGACCGGGGCCGATGGCACGGTGAAGGAATTGCCGCGCGGCTCGCTGCGGCGCATCGAACTCGGGGAGGCCAAGTTCGAGGATGTGGAGGTGCTCGTCTATGACTGCGCGCCCCTCTCCGCGCACCTCGGCGTGAAGATCGACGGCGTGCTGGGTTTCCCGCTGTTTCGCGACACGGTGCTCACGCTCGATTACCCGGGCAGCCGCGTGATCATGCAGGCCGCGAGCGATCGGCCGTTGTTGCCGGGCTCGACCGTCGCCTTCGACGATTCGCGCAAGACCCCGGTCATCCCCGTGAAAATCGGCGACCGCACCGTGGTGGCGCTGATCGACTCGGGGAGCGACGCGGTCTTGAGCCTCAACCCGGTGGGGCTCGCCCCGCGGTTCTCGAGCGGCCCGAGCGAAGGTGGCACGGTCGGCACCCTGGGAGGCGAGCGCACGCGCCGCGTCGGGCGCCTGGCCGAGACCTTGGCCATCGGCACGCACATCTTCCGCGACCCCATCGTCGATCTCACGGACGAACTCTCGGCCATCGGCGGCGGGTTGCTGCGGCATTTCGCCGTGAGCTTCGATCAGAAGCGCGACCGGGTGACGTTTTTCCGCGACGAACGAGCGCCGATCCACACGACGGCTCCCCGCAGCGCGGGCGTGAGCTTCAGCAAGACCCCGGCCTATTGGCGCATCTCGGGCGTCGTGCCGAAATCACCGGCGGAGGCCGCGGGCGTGCAGGTGGGCGACCTCGTCACCCAGATCAACGGCGAGCCGGTCGCCAAGTGGGAGCTGCGCCGCTACGAGCAGCTCGTGGCGACCGCCCCGGAGATCGTCTTCGCTTTCCTCCACGGCACAGTGGAGGCGGAAAAACGGGTGAGGGTGTTCGAGCTCGTGCCGTAAGCCATTGGAGGATGCGGCCGGAGCGTCCCGGCCCCCCGTCATACCCGAATAATGCCTTGTCATAGGCGCCTGCCGCCGGATTTGCTTTCCCACTGGCTTGGACGCTTAGCTCAGTTGGTTAGAGCACCTCGTTTACACCGAGGGTGTCGGGGGTTCGAGTCCCTCAGCGTCCACCAGCCTACGTTCGCAGCGCAGCGGAGAACGTGGGCTGTCTCGTCGTAGCTCCCTGAGGAGCGAGGACGAGGTCCAATCACCCGCCGCGAACTTCGGCTCGGCAAGCCATCCTTCTTCCTATCCACTCAAACCTCCATGCGACACACGATCTCCGTCCTCGTTGAGAACAAGTTCGGCGTTTTGGCGCGCGTCTCCGGGTTGTTCTCCGGCCGCGGCTTCAACATCGACTCCCTCAACGTCGCGCCCACGCACGACGCCTCGCTCTCCCGCATCACCGCCGTCCTGAAAGGCGACGAGGGCCAGCTCGAGCTCTGCATCCGACAGCTTCGCAAGCTGATCAACGTGGTGGACGTGATCGACTTCAAGGACGGCCAGTCCGTGGACCGCGAGCTGGTGCTCGTGAAAGTGAAGGCCGATGCCCAGACCCGCTCGGAGATCGTGCAGATCGCCGACATCTTCCGCGCGAAGATCGTCAACCTCGCCGCTGACAACCTCATGATCGAGCTGACCGGCTCCGACGAGAAGGTGACCGCGTTGCTCAGCCTCCTCGCGCCGTTTGGCATCATCGAGCTGGCCCGCACCGGCCGACTCGCGCTGAAGCGCTGACGCTTCACGGCAGTTGAAAGGTGAAAGTTGAAGGTTGAAAGACTCCCACCAGCTCAACTTCGCCTCTCTTCCGGTCTTTCAACTTTCACCTTTCAACCCTCAACTCCGTTCTTCCTATGCCCGCCAAAGTCTACACCGACAAAGACGCCGATCTCGGCGTGTTCGCCAACAAAACGCTCGCCATCCTCGGCTACGGTTCGCAGGGCCATGCCCACGCGCTCAATCTGAAGGACAGCGGCTGCAAGGTCATCATCGGCCTCTATCCCGGCTCGAAGTCCAAGGCCGTCGCCGAGCAGCACGGCTTCGAGGTCTTCGACACCGCCGAGGCCGTGCGCCGCGCCGATGTGATGATGGTCGGCCTGCCCGACATGAAGCAGGCGGACGTTTATCTCAGCGACATCCTGCCGAACCTGAAGAAGGGCAAGACGCTCCTCTTCTCGCACGGCCTCAGTGTCCATTTCGGCCTCATCAAGCTGCACAAGGACATCGACTGCATCATGGTCGCGCCCAAGGGCCCCGGCCACATGGTCCGCCGCCTCTACGCCGAGGGCAAAGGCATGCCGGCGCTCGTCGCCGTCGCGCAGGACAAGTCCAAGACCGCGCTCAAGACCGCGCTGGCCTGGGCCAAGGGCATCGGCTCGACCCGCGCCGGCGTTTTGAAGACGTCGTTCAAGGAAGAGACCGAGACGGATCTTTTCGGCGAGCAGGCCGTGCTCTGCGGTGGCGCCAGCGCGCTGGTGCAAGCGGGCTTCGAGACGCTCGTCGAGGCCGGCTATCAGCCCGAGATGGCTTACTTCGAGTGCCTCCACGAGCTGAAGCTCATCTGTGATCTCATGTATGAGAGCGGCATCGCCGGCATGCGTTTCTCGATTTCCGAGACCGCGAAATACGGCGACATCACCCGTGGCCCGCGCGTCGTGAACAAGCGGACCAAGGCCGAGATGAAGAAAATCCTGAAGGAAATCCAGACCGGCAAGTTCACCAAGCAGTGGGTGGCTGAATACAAGGGCGGCCTGAAGAACTACAACAAGCTCCTGAAGGCCGGCGAAGCCCACAAGATCGAGAAGACCGGCGCCTACCTCCGCTCGATGATGCCTTGGATGACCAAGAAGAACATCAAGGGCGTGCAGGCTTCCTACTCCTGAGCCAGGCTGCGACTCTGCTTTCGGAAGGCGCAGAGACCCGCTCTCTGCGCCTTCTGTTTTTTCGATGACCAAACTCATCCTCGCCACGCGCAAAAGTCCGCTCGCCCTCGCTCAGACCGAGATGGTGGCCGCGCACCTGCGCAATCAGCTCGGGGTCGAGACCGAGCTGCTGCGCATCGTCACGACCGGCGACAAGCAGACGGATTGGTCGCTGGAGAAGCGCGGGGGGAAAGGTCTTTTCACCAGCGAGCTCGAGGCCGCCGTCGAGCAGGGCAAGGCGGATGTGGCGGTGCATAGTTCCAAGGACCTGCCCGGCGACATGCCCGCCGGCCTCGCCATCGGCGGCTACCTGCCGCGCGCCGATGCACGCGACGTGCTGGTGCTGCGCGCTGGCGTGGACATGCCCGCCAAGATCGCGACCGGCTCGCCGCGCCGCCGCCGGCAGATCGCGCTGCTGTTTCCCGAGGCGGCTTTCTCGGAGCTGCGCGGCAACGTCGATACCCGCCTGCGCAAAATCGCGGATCAGCGCGTGGCGGACGGCACGATCCTCGCCGCCGCGGGCCTGAAGCGCCTCGGCATCGACACGTGGCCGGGCCTCGAATTTGCGCCGCTCGATTGCGAGCAGATGGTGCCGGCCGTCGGCCAGGGCGCGATTGCGGTGCAGTGCCGCGTGGACGACGCGGCGAAGTTCGCTGCGATCTTCGATGGGGCGACCATGCGCGCGGTGACGATGGAGCGGGCCTTCCAGGGCGCGCTCGGCGGCGGCTGCCACACGGCGCTCGGCGCGCACGTCACCGGCGACACGCTGCACCTTTTCCACGAGCAATGCGGCATCGTGACCGTGTCGCTGCGCCCGGAGGATTTCTCCGACCCCGACGCTACTGCGGTTCACGTGCTGCGGGATCTCCATTTGATTTCATGAGCGCTCCTCTTCCGCTTTCCGGCCGCCGCATCGCCGTCACCCGCGCGCGCGAGCAGTCGCCCGAGCTGGCCGCCAAGCTCTCCGCCCTCGGAGGGGACGTGATCGAATTGCCGCTCATCGCCGTGACCAAGGACATCGACCTCCACGCCCTCCACGACGTGCTGTCCGAACTCGGCAGCTACGATTGGATCGTGTTCACGAGCGCCAATGGCGTGCGGTTTTTCTTCGATGAATTTCTCCGCGTCTACGACGACATCCGTTCGCTCGGCCTGCTCCGCTTCGCGGCGGTCGGCGACACGACCGCCGCCGCCATCCGCGAGAAGCACCTCAAGATCGAGTGCCAGCCCAAGGTCGCCACGGGCGCCGCGCTGGCCGACGACCTGATCGCCACGGGCAGCCTCGACAGCGCCAAGGTCCTCGTGATTTCCGGCAACCTCAACCGCGAGGACCTCGTGCAAAAGCTCGAGGACGCCCACGCCATCGTGGACCGCCTCCAAGTCTATAAGACCGAGAAGACCGATCTCAGCGCGGACCCGGCGGCGGCGGATTTCCGCGCGCGCGGCGCCGACGCGATCCTGTTCGCGAGTTCGTCCGCCGTGCAGTCCTTCGTCGATCAGGCCGCGGCGCTCACGCTGGCGAAGGGCGCCAAGCGCCCGCTCGCCGGCAGCATCGGCCCGCAGACCAGCGAGACCATGAAGCAAGTCGGCATGCCGATCGATTTCACGGCGAAGACGCCGAGCCTCGACGCGCTGGTGGAGGCGCTGGTGAGGAAACTGAGGTAGCCTCACGATGATCGACGGCATCCGAGTCAAAGTCTGCGGGCTCACGTCGCTCGTGGATGCGGAGTTCGCCGACCGCTGCGGCGTGGATTACCTCGGTTTCATCCTCTACCCGAAATCACCCCGCTTCATCGCGCTGGAGAGCTTTCGAGCAATGGCGACGCGCCTGCCGGAGCGCCGCAAGGTCGCGGTGAGCGTGGAGCCCACGGTGGCGGAGCTGACTTCGATGGCCGAGGCGGGCTTCGATTTCTTCCAGGTCCATTTTCGTCCCGAGGTCGCGACGGCGTTGGTCCCGCAATGGGCCGACGTCGTGGGCGCGAAGAAGCTCTGGCTCGCTCCGAAACTGCCTCCGGCCGCGGACCTGGATGCGGCGCTGTTGCCACACGCGGACTATTTCC
>JANOCA010000610.1:0-6182 GCA_031411915.1 Opitutaceae bacterium | reverse complement strand
GAGCTGGCCCGCGTGCTCTCGCTTCCGCCCGATGCCGACGTCCATCGCAGCGACATCCTCTCTTCCCACCGCGTGCGCCAGGGTGTCCTCCACAATCCGCGCAGCGATCGCCGGACCACGCAGGGCATTTTCCACATCGCTGATTTCGGGCTACCCGTCCCCGACGACAAGAAGGCTGTGCCCGCCGCGGTCTACGGGCGCCTCCTCCGCCACGCGCTGAACCCGCCCGCCGATCTCCTCCGCCTGCCGTTCGGCGCCGCGGCGCCGACGCCCGCGGAGTGCTTCGTCTCGCTGCACCTGCGGCCCGTCGTGTGTCCCGCCGTGCCCGGCTTCACGCCGCAGCGCGCGATGGAGACGCGATTCTTCGTGCCCGGGGCGCTCGTGGCCAACCTCGACTTCATCGAGCGCATCTTCGGCAACGCCGGCGATCCGCACCTGCCGGAAAACGACGCTGCCCTCGATCCCGCGCACTGGAGCGGCCACACGGGCTGCGTCATCCTCGCGACGCACCTCAACCAGTTCACGAAACGCGAGCTCGGCCTGCCGGCGTGGGACGCCGCCACGCCGCGCCAGCGCCGCGACGGCATGTGCTGGAATAAGCCCGACGAGCGCTACAACGACGGCGGCGCGTTCAAGCTCACGCTGCGCGACACGAGCGGCGTGGTCGTCACGCTGATCGCCGACAACTATTTCGGCTACTGCAAGAAGGAGGTGAAGACCCAGCTCTCCTTCGCCGCCAACCTCATGGGCCGCTGCGAAGAGGAGCACGCCGGCGGCGCGGTGGTTTTCCCCAGCTACGACCTCGGCGAGGACTTCCAGCTCAGCCAGCACCTCGCGGTCGTCGACCACACCTTTGCCGAGGCGATCGCGCAGCTCGGTGAGCGCGCCAAGCTCCAGCCCGAGGGACACGCGCGCGACACCCACTACCCCGACATCCACTACGTGCCGCAGGACGCGTTCTTCGCCCTGCGCGCGCAGACGATCACGTGGACGCGCGCCGGCGGCGCGAAGCAGTCCATCCGCCTCGAGCCGCGCCACACCTACGTGCTGCCGTCCGGCTACAAGGTGGAGATGGTGAAGCCGGAGGACGGACGCCGCTGGCGCCTGCGCGGCACCACGGCCGAGGGTGTGCTCTGCCACAAGCCCTGCACCGTCTCCGGCGGCGGCAAATCAGAAATCTCGAAGTCGATCGCGGACGCGATCTTCACCGCGCCCAACTTCGTCCGCGATCCCGTCGCCGACTTCGACGAGATCGACAAGATCCTCCACAAGGAATACGGCCAGCGCTTCCTCGATCCCACGCGCAACAAGCCCGTCGGCCGCGCGCTCCTCAGCCCCGAGCGCTCCCTCGGCTCGGTCGTGAAGCTCCTGAGCCGCAGCCCCGACTACACGCCCGACTACAACGAGTGGCTCGCCGCCATCCCGCGCTACATCCTCGACCTCGTGCTGCTCATCAAGCGCGTCTACAAGCCCGAGTGGAACGGCGAGTGGCGGAAGCATTTCACGGTCGACACGATCAACGGCCGCCCTGGCAACGAGCTGAAATTCAACCGCGAGAAAGCCATGACGCACTTCCTGCGCGTCGGCTTCACCCCCGATGGCGGCTGGCGGACCTTCAGCCTGCGCAAGGACTTTCACCCCGCGGTGAAAATCCAGGCCGAGGACGACATCACGGCCTCTGTCGTCGTGCCCGCGGGCCGGCTCGCCGGCCTCTCGTCGAACGCCGCGCAGAGCGGTGCGTCGCTGAAGTTCGTCCACAACTGCGAGACCTCGCTCTTCCAGCGCCCCGACGAGGCGATCCACCGCGGCTACGACAAGCGCACCGAGCGCGATTTCTCCCGGCCCGGGAACTTCTTCTCCAACTACGAACCGCTCACGCACGACGGCGCGCAAAAAATCGTCGACGACGCCATCGGGTTCGATGCGTTCACCGATCCGATTCGCCGGCTGTTCGAGGGATTTGTCGCCGCGGGCAAACCCGCCTACCTCGCCTCGCCCGCACATCCGCGCATCGTCGATGGCAAACCGTCGAAGAATCCGCGCTACCTCCAGCTCCGCCCCGATCTCGAGGAGCCCCGCACGACCTACCTCGCGCAAGTCGGCGCCCAGCTCTACCGCCGCGTGCCCGCGGGTGCACCCGCGCTGTTCCCCGTCGGAGCTGTGCTCGCCGGCCGCCGCCTCAATCCGCCCGAGCCCGGCGTGAAGCCGATGTGCGTCTTCGGCCCCGTGCACTACCAGGAGTTGCCCGAGGCCTTCATGGATTTCATCGCGAGCCTCACCGGCAAGTCGCCCTCCACTACCGGCGCGGGTTCCGAAGGCGCGTTGACCAAAGGGCCCTTCAACGCCCTCCCGCCCATCCACGATCTCAACGCGGCGTTTGTCTCCTACGTGCTCACTGATCTGCCGGTGTTCTCCTCCGCGGCCGGCTGGGTCGGCCCGCGGTGCCGCGTGGACCATGACATCAGCCTGCTCGTCCCGGAAATCTGGGCCCGCATGTCGCCTGTGGAACGCACCCCCCGCTACCTGATCGACAACGGCTACCTCGAGCGCTGCGAGGACTGGACGCACGAGGGCAAACCCGTGCTTGCGAGCCGGCTCGGCTGGCGCGTCACGTCGCGTTTCGTGCAGACTTTCTGCGGCCGCGTCCTGGGCAACCCGAGCACGCTCTTCGACGAGGAACTGCTCCGGCCGGAAACGCAGGATCGCGCGGTGTTCGCGGAGGGCATGGAAAACATCTGCGCGGCCATGCGCGCCGCGGCCGAGTGCTATTTTTCCGATCAGTCGATCGAGCTGGCCGTGCCGCCGCTCGCCGCGCTGCTTCACATCATGCGCGACGGCACCTGGCAGGGTGCCGGCCCGGCCGACCCCAAGTTCCGCGCGCTCTTCGCCCGGGAAACCGTGCTCGCGAGCGACTGGTATCGCGCCCGCCTGGTCGCGCAGCAGCAACGCGACGCCGCCCAGTGGGAGGCCCGCGCCGCCTACCTGGAGAAATTCCTCGCGCGTCCGAACTACGCCGATGTGGCCGCCACCCTGAAAATCCGCGAGCGCCTCGAGTCGGCCCGCGCCGCCGCAGCCGCCGCACGCGATCCCGGTTACGTCGCGACCCTCGTCGGCACCCTCGGGGTCGATCCCGTGCTCGTGCGGTGAACGACGGGGCGGGGTCATGCCCGACCCACCGCGGTTGCCGTTTGCTGTCGGGCATAAAGCCCGACCTACAACCGTGCCATGACTTCGCCCAGCAGGTAGATTGATCCGGTCACAACAATCACGTCATCAGGGCCGCCCGCGGTGCAACGATCGCGCTCCGGGAAAAGTCCCGCGACCCCCGACCGCACCACGCGTCCCGGATAATCGGCCGGCAGCAGCGCCACCAACTCCTCGTAGGAACACGCGCGCGGCTGCTGCGGCGTCACGAAATGAATCTCCTTCGCGCGCCGTGCGATCACCTCGATGAGCGGCCGGGCGCGCGCGACGCCCAGCACGCCCGTGATCACGATGGGCGCGCGGCCGGTCTCGGCGACGAGGTGCGCGAGGTTGGAATCGAGGACCTGCGCGCCCTCCGGATTGTGCGAGGCATCGAGGATCGCGAGGCGGCCGCCAATCGACACGCGCTGCCAGCGGCCCGGCCAGTCCACATGCGCCAGCCCGCGCGCGATTGCGGCCTCGGTGATTTTCCAGCGCGGCGCGAGCGCACGGGCGACGAGCGTCGCAGTCGCCGCGTTCCACCGCTGGTAATCGCCCTCGAGGTTGGTGTGAGGATATTTCTCGAGGTCATCGCCGAACTCTTGCGTGACCGAGATCACGCGGGCCCCGCGCTGCACGGCGAGACGGCGGATCTCAGCCTCCGCCGCCGCCGGCACGCGGCCGACGACAACAGGGCGGCCCGGCTTGAGGATCCCCGCCTTCTCCGCGGCGATCTTTTCCAGCGTGTCGCCGAGTATCTCGCAGTGGTCCATCGCGATGGAGGTGATGACGCTGACTTCGGGCGTCACGATGTTGGTCGCATCGAGCCGCCCGCCGAGACCGACCTCGATCACGGCGATATCGCAGCGCTTCCGGGCGAATTGCAGGAACGCGATCGCGGTCATGAATTCGAAGAAGCTCGGGGCCGCGTCCGCGTCGGTCCGCGCCAGCCTCTCGGCGATCGGGCGCAACTCGGCCACATAGTCCGCGATCTCGCGCGGGGTGAGACTCGTTCGATCGACCTGCACGCGCTCGCCGAGCTGCACGAGGTGGGGCGAGGTGAACAGGCCCGTGCGCCAGCCGGCGGCGTGCAAAATCGCGTCGAGCATGGCGGCGACGGAGCCTTTGCCGTTGGTGCCCGCGACGTGCAGGCACGGCACCGCTCGCTCCGGGTGGCCGATCTCCGCCGCGAGCGCGGCCATGCGATCGACGCCGAACCTAGCGCCCTGCGCCTTCTGCGCGAAGAGCCACTCCGTCACCGCCGCGTAGTGCGACGCCGGTGGCGTCGGAAAACGTCCAACGTCCAACTTCGAACGCTCAACGCTCATAGCTGCCTTCGGGCGCCGAGCGTGCAGTCTTGAGGCTGGAATAGAAGATGCGGATCAGCTCCTCGGTCTCGAGCAACAGGGAATCAACCGCCCCGGGGTTTGCCACGAGTGGCACCCGCTGTGTCAGGCGCAGGGAGCGGCGAGTCTCGCGTAGCTCCTTGAGACAGATGCTCATCTTGTGCACGAAATCCGCGCGCGACTCGGCCGCCTGAGCCTCACCGTGATTCAAGAGCGGTGAGGTGCCCGAGCGCAGCATCTGTCCGCCGATGTGCCTCGCCGCATCCGAGCGGTTCAGGGATTCCACGAGCCGCACGATGGCCGCAGCGTAGTTGAGCAAACGCTCTTCGAGATCGAAATCCCCGCGACCAAGCTTCCGAGCAGGACCTGCTGGACGTTGAGAGTTCAACGTTGGACGTTGAAAGTTGCGCCTCGTCTTCAGGAAGCGGCGGCCACCACGGGCACGGCTGTCCTTTTCCGCAGGTGCAGCGCGGAGAGCAGATCGTGCAGCCGTTCACGCAGCTCGAGGCGGCTCACGATCTGATCGATGAGGCCGTGCTTCAGGAGAAACTCCGCCGTCTGGAAACCCGCGGGCAGCGTCTGCTTGGTGGTGTCCTTGATCACGCGCGCGCCGGCGAAGCCCACGAGAGCGCCCGGCTCCGCGAGAATCACGTCACCGAGGGTCGCGAAGCTGGCGGTGACACCGCCCATCGTCGGGTGCGTGAGCACGGACACAAACGGCAGTCCCGCCTGCGCGAGGCGGCCGAGTGCGGCGCTCGTCTTGGCCATCTGCATCAGCGAGTAGATGCCCTCCTGCATGCGCGCGCCGCCCGAGGCGCTGAAGATGATGCACGGAATCTTGCGCGCGACCGCAGTCTCGATGGCGCGCGTGATTTTCTCACCCGCGGCCGCGCCCATCGCGCCGCCGCAGAAACGGAAGTCCATCACCGCGACCGAGACATCGATCCCGAGGATCTTCCCCGTGCCGCAGATCACCGCCTCGGGCAGGCCGCTGTCCCTTTCGTAGCGCTTGATGCGCTCGGGATACGGCTGCGAATCGACGAACTTCAGCGGGTCGCTCGACTTCACGGCTGCGTCCGCCTCGGCGAAGGTGCCCCCGTCGAAAAGCTTCGCGATGCGTGCGCGCGCACCAATGGGGAAATGGTGGCCGCTCTTGGGCGCGACCATCTGGTTGTCCTCGACCTCCTTGTTGAAGACGATGTCCCCGGTCGTCGGGTCCTTCGTGTAGAGGCCCTTGGGGATGTCCTTCTTGCGGGAGCGTCGGACCGTGTAGGTCGGTTTGTCGAAATGCATGGCGGTTCAACCGTGGCCGAAAGTGACGACGTCGAGGTTCAGCGCGCCGGCCCGGCGCAGCGTGAGCGCGCAGCGGTTGAGCGTGGAGCCAGTCGTGAAAACGTCATCGAGGAGGGTGTAATGCAGGGCGGGATTAAGGTTCGCGCCCTCGGCCAGTGCAAAGGCATTTTTCAGGTTGGCCATGCGCGTGCGCCGATCGAAGGCCGTTTGCGTTTGGGTGTCGACCACGCGTCGCAGCCACAACTCCACGCGTGTCCCGCCGCCGGCGACCTCCGCGAGCGCCTCGGCGAGGAGCTGCGCCTGGTTGTAGCCGCGCTCGCGGGCCTTGCGCGCGTGCAGCGGCACCGGCACGACGATCGA
>JANOCA010000609.1:0-10688 GCA_031411915.1 Opitutaceae bacterium | reverse complement strand
CGGCGGGGCGGGGTGGTAGACCGGGACACCGATATTGAAACCGAAGCTGACGCGGGTTTCGGCCCGGGCCGAAGCGGCCGTGAGGGCGGCGGTGGTGGCGAAGAGGGCGAGGGCAATGCGGTTCATGGTGGTTATCCTTGGTTGAGGTTCGCGCATTCTGACGCGGTGCGGGGATCGTCTATTCAATTTTTTATTTCGGCGAAACCACCCCCCTCCACAATCACCGCGCGATGAGCAGCACCACGGGCACTTCGCCTTCGCCGGCGCTGCGGCGCACGAGCACGCCGGGGACGCCTGGCACCAGGGTGAGCGTCGTGCTGATGATGACCTCGGAAGATTTCATCCAATAGGTTTTGAGCCGCAGGTCGTCGCCCGGCTCGTCCTGCAGCTCCACGCGGTGGTCGCCGGCAAAGGTGATCGTGGTGTGGCCGTCCTTGGGCAAGGCGGAGGCGCCCTCGCCACCGTAGCGAAAGGTGTCGAACGGCAGGTTGCGCTTCAGGTTGTCGGCGTAGGCAGCGAGCCGGCGATCGACGCCGCCCTTTTGGTTGGAGGCGTAAACGAGGATGGCGCGGACTTGGGTCGAGCCCGCGCCCTTGGCGGCCTTGGGCGCGGGCGCGGCGCTGGTGGTGAAGGGCGCGGCGGCGGCGAGGGCGACCGCGAGCGCGAGGAAGCGGGTGAGCGTTCTCATGGTTGTTCTCCTAGTTTTTGCGCCAGGTGGCGGCGTGCGTGAAAAAGGCGGGACATGACGGTGCCACGGGCGATTCCGAGGTTGGCGGCAATCTCGTCGTAGGAAAGGTGCTGGATTTCGCGGAGCGCAAGGACGGCGCGGTGTTTGGGCGGCAGCGAGGCGATGGCCTGCTCGAAGCGCGCGTTGCTCTCGCCGCGCTCGAGCTGCTGGCGGGGATCGTCGGGCTCGACGGCCTCGGGGGCGGCGGCCACGCGGTCGGCGTTGCCATCGTCCTCGGTGTCGGAGGCAAACGGGATGAAGCGGCTGAACCAGCGCTTGCGGCTGCGCAGATGGTCGATGGCGCGGCGCGTGGCGATGGGATGGACCCACGTGGAGAACTTGGCGTCGCCGCGGAAGGAGCCGATGTTCTTCCAAATCGTGAGCCAGATTTCCTGACAGACATCGCGGGCGCTGTGCTCGTCGCGGAGCATCGAGACCACGAGCCGGAAGGTCGGCTCGTAGTGTCCGCGCATGAGCGCGCCGAAGGCCTCCTCGTCACCCTCGCGGGCGCGCTGCACGAGCGCGCGCTCGGCTTCGGGAGTGAGTTCGACAGGATCGGGCACGGTAGGACGTCAGGCATCGCGCCTTGGGACGCAGAAATCCAGCGCGATATTCACGGCGGGGGCCGGGCCCGGCCGTTTGCGGCTTGGCGGGGCGGGCTTTCGGGCTTTGCTCACTCGGATCATGTTCACCGGTATCGTCGAGGAAACAGGCAGCGTGCTCGCATTCGAGCCGAAAGCCGAGGCGTGGAGCCTCACGGTCTCCGCGCGCGCGGCCCTCGCGGACCTGACGCTGGGCGACAGCATCTCGGTCAACGGCTGCTGCCTCACGGTGGCGCAGTTCGATGCGGGGTCGTTTCGCTTCGACGTGCTGGAGGAGACGCGCCGGCTCACCAACTTTTCCGCCCTGAAACCCGGCGCGGCCGTGAACCTCGAGCGCAGCCTGCGCTTCGGCGGCAAGGTCGGCGGGCACTTCGTGACCGGGCACATCGACACGGTCGGGACGGTCGCGACCTTTGAGCCGCGCGGCAAGGACCACTACCTGTGCGTGCGCGTCGCGCGGACGCTCATGCGCCACGTCGTCCACAAAGGCAGCATCGCCATCGACGGCATCTCGCTCACGGTCGCCGAGACCGACGCCGATACGCTTGCCGTTTGGATTATTCCGCACACGCGCGCGGTCACCAATCTCCGCGAGAAACGCCCCGGTGACCCGGTGAACCTCGAGTTCGACCTGCTCGGCAAGCACGTCGAGAAACTGCTCGCCACCCGGACGCCCTGACCGATGCGCCTCGCCCTCCAAGCTCTCACGGACGAACTTCGCCGGCTGAAAACCGCCGGCGTGAAGCACATCGCGGTCTCCGATGCGAGCGTAGCCGAGCTGCGACGCGTGGTCGCGGGCCGAAAGGACAGGGTGGGAAAAAAGCAGGACGTTTCACCGACGCCAATGCCGACGCCGATGCCCCCCCCGAAGCCCACCACATCGACATTTTCTCCGGCGCCGAAAATCTCCCGCTCCGAACCTGCTGCGTCCAGCTTTCCGCCTCCGCCCGTTGTTACTCTGCCCGCGGGGGACAAGCAGACGCGATGGGACGCGCTCCTCTCGCTCGTCCAGAACGACGCGACCTGCAGCGCCAACGTCCGCCCCGGCAAAAAAGTCGTGCTCGGCGTCGGCACGCTCGACGCGAAGATCATGTTTGTGGGCGAGGCGCCGGGCGCGGAGGAGGAAATTCAAGGCGAGCCATTTGTCGGCCCCGCGGGTCAATTGCTCACCAAGATGATCCAAGGCATGGGGCTGAAACGCGCGGAAGTTTACATCGGGAACATCATGAACTGGCGTCCGCAGATGCCCACGGTTGAGGGCCGCGAGCAGGTCGGCAACCGCCCGCCCAGCGAGGACGAGATGCGCTACTGCCTGCCCTACCTGCGCGCGCAGGTGGAAATCGTGCAGCCCTTGTTGCTGGTCGCACTCGGCAAGACCGCGCTCGAGGGGCTGCTCGGCTTCGGCAAGTTCAAGACCCTCGGCGAAGCGCGCGGCCTGTGGCACGACTTCTCCGGGACACCGCTGATGGTCACTTACCACCCCAGCTACATCCTGCGCGAACCGACCAACCGCAAGAAGCGCCTGATCTGGGAGGATCTGCTCAAGGTCATGGAGCGCGCCGCGCTGCCGATCTCGGAAAAGCAGCGGGGATTTTTTCTGGAAAAATGAAACGTGCGATTCGCCTGTTGGCATTGGCTGCCCTGTTCGTTTTCGCCGGCCGGGCCGCGGTCGGCGCGGCGGCGGAGAAATTCGATTACGCGCGCCTGCAGGCGCGCGCGCAGGAACTCGCCCGCTCGCCCCACGCGCCGCCGCGGGGCGAGGTCCCGGAATGGCTGCGCGCGCTGACCTACGACCAGCTCCGCCTGATCGAATTTGGCGGCGCCAACTCGCTTTGGCTGCGCGAGGGGCTCCCGTTTCAGGTGCAGTATCTGCATCCCGGCTTTCTTTTCGACCGGATGGTCCATCTGCACGAGGTGCAGGGCGGCGTGGCGACGCCGATTCCGTTTCGCCGCGAGTATTTCAACTACCGCGATCACTACCGCACGATGAAGCCCGGCGATGTGCCGGACACGATGGGCTTCGCGGGCTTCCGCGTGATGTTCCCGCTCGACGGCCCCCGCGCCGGGCACAGCGAGGTCGGATCGTTCGCGGGCGCGAGCTACTTCCGCTTCCTGCCGCGCGGCGCCGCCTACGGCCTCTCGGCGCGCGGACTCGCGCTCAACACTTGGGAGCCCGAGGGCGAGGAGTTCCCGACGTTCACCGAGTTCTGGCTCGAGCAGCCCTCGTCCGAAGCGAAGAGCGTGAACCTCTACGCGCTGCTGGAAAGCACGAGCGTCACGGGCGCGTATCGTTTCACGGTGACGCCGGGCGAGGCGACCACGGTGGTGGTGAAGGCGACGATTTTTTGCCGTAAAAACGCCAGGGTCTTCGGCGTCGCGCCGCTCACGAGCATGTTCTGGCACGCGGAGAATTCCGACGTGGCGCGCGATTTCCGGCCGGAGGTGCACGATTCCGACGGCCTGCTCGTGCACAATGGCGCGGGCGAGTGGATCTGGCGGCCCCTCGTGAATCCGAAGGGCGTGCGCGTCTCGTCCTTCGCCGACGACAACCCCCGCGCCTTCGGCCTGCTGCAGCGTGACCGCGACTTCGAACACTACCAGGACCTCGAGGCTTCCTATCACGCGCGGCCGAGCCTGCTGGTGGAGCCGCTGGGGAAGTGGGGCAAGGGCGCGGTCCGGCTCGTGGAGATCCCGACGACGACCGAGTTCGACGACAACATCGTCGCGTTCTGGATGCCGGAGAAGTTGCCGCCGCCCGGCGAACCGATCGAGATGGAGTATCGGCTGACGTGGGCGCTGCAGAAACTCGGTCCGCCCGCCGGCTTCGTGCGCTCGACCCGGCACGGGAAGTCCGCGCGTTACGAGCCGGGCATGGAGCGCTTCGTGGTCGATTTCGACGGCGCGGCGTTGCGCCAGCTTCCCGCCGACGCCCGCATCGAACATCTCGTGACGGTGGGGGAGAACGCGAAGCTGAATCACGCGACCTTGCAGAAGAACGCGATCAACCAGACGTGGCGCGTGGCGTTTACGATCCGGCCCGACGGCACGAACCGGCCGGTGGAGTTGCGCTGTTTCATCCGACGCGGCCAGGAAAGCCTCACGGAAACGTGGTCGTATCTCTGGAACCCATGAGCGGTCCCACTGAATTGTCCGCGGCCTTCCGGCCCCGGACGGGCACGATGGAGCAATGGAACGCAGCCTACGTGCGCGTGGAGGACTACCTCCGCGCGCATCGCCTCCACAACCGCCTCCACCAAAGCCGCCTCATCCAGCAGGTGCTCGAGCGCGCGGCGCAGCGCCATGAATCGGATCCCGCGCTCAGCCCCACCGTGCTCGCCGCCGAGGAAGTCGAGGCGTTGATGGACCTGTGGTTCGGGGACCTGCTCGACGAGCGCGGCCAGCCGCACGAGCGCATCGCGGTGGACGGCCGGCTCGCGCTGCTGCTCTGCGACGGCGCGCAGCGCTGGCCGTATGCGTTTCTCGATCGCGAAATCCCGAAGGAGTTCGAGGAGGCGATGCGCGGTGTCGCCGTGCGCGCGGGCCCGGAGATGAAGTTCTCCAGCATGGCGCCGCGCCCGATTGATCTTGGGCGGATCCCGGAGGCGGCGGGCGAGACGATGGAGCGCATCGAGCGCTGGCCGATCCTGCGCGCGCTGCTGCTGTGGTTGGTGTTCGCCGGTGCGCTCGCGGCGATCTTCTACGTCACGCGCTGAATGAAAAGACAGGGACCAAGGACCAGAGACCAAAGGACCAAGGGACGGAAAACCTCGGCCGTGGTAGCCCGCCTGGTGAGAGGCGGGACGGACTGCCGCCATAACTCCCGCCGGTCCGTGCTTTCCCTGCTTCGCCGCGGCTTCGGAGGGCACGCACGGGCAGGGCTACAAAGCCCGCGCCTCCCGCTCCGGTCCTTTGGTCTTTTGGTCCCTCGTTCCTTGGCCCCTTCCGCCTGACATGCGACTCTACCTCACCGAACGGATGGACAAGGACCGCCTCGCCCGGCGGCGGCTGCTGTTCTTCACGGCGATCTTCGCGTTCACGGCCATCGCGACGTGGTTCATGGCTGATTTGCTCTGGCAGGACGGGCTCGCGGGCGTCGAGCTCCTGCTGCTCGGGCTCTTCACGATCCTGTTTGCGCACATCTCCGCGGGCTTCTGCACCGCGCTCGTGGGCTTCTACGTCATCAATCGCGGCGGCGACACCGCGCGGATCGTGAGGACCCTCGCGCCCGACGAGGATGCGCCGCTTGGCCCGACGGCGATCGTGATGCCGGTGTTCAACGAGGATGTGAGCCGCGTGTTCGAGGGTCTGCGCGTGGTGTTCCGTTCGCTGCAAGAGACGCGGAAGCTCGAACACTTCGACTTCTTCGTGCTGAGCGACTCCAACCAGCCGACCCAATGGGTGCAGGAGGAGGTCGCGTGGCTTGAGCTGTGCAAGCAGGTCGGCGGCTTTGGGAAAATTTTCTACCGCAAGCGCCGCCACTCGATCAACAAGAAGGCCGGCAACATCGCGGACTTCCTGCGCCGCTGGGGCCGCCGCTACCGCTACATGATCGTGCTCGACGCCGACTCGATCATGACGGGCAAGGCGCTCGTCCAGCTCGTGCAGCTGATGGAGCGCAACCCCGAGGCTGGCATCATCCAGACCGCGCCGCGCATCGTGAACGGCGAGACGCTCTTCGCCCGGATGCAGTCCTTCGCGAGCCGGCTCTACAGCCCGCTCTTCCTTGCGGGCCTCAACTACTGGCAGCAGCACGAGGGGAATTTCTGGGGCCACAACGCCATCGTGCGCGTGGAGCCCTTCATCGCGCACTGCTCGTTGCCCGACTTGCCGGGCCGCGAGCCTTTCGGCGGGCGCATCCTCTCGCACGACTTCGTCGAGGCCGCGCTCATGCGCAAGGCCGGCTGGGCCGTGTGGCTCGCCGGCGAGATCGAGGGCACCTACGAGGAAGGCCCGCCCACGCTCATCGACTCGGCCAAGCGCGACCGCCGCTGGTGCCAGGGCAACATGCAGCACATCTGGCTGCTCTCGACGCGCGGCTTCCGGCCGGCGAACCGTTTCCACCTGCTCATGGGCGTGATGGGCTACGTGTCGTCGCCGCTGTGGCTGCTGTTCATGCTGCTGTGCACGCTGCATGTCTTCACGCAGGTGAAATTGACCGACGCGGCCGTCGGCACGCCGGCGATTTTCGCTCAGACTGAGCGCTGGCCGCTCGCGGTCGGGCTCTTCGCGTTCACGATGCTGCTGCTGTTCCTGCCGAAGTTCACGAGCATCGTCGTGACGCTCGGCCGGCCGGAGGAGGCGGCGCGCTTTGGCGGGAAAGGCAGCCTCGTCGCGAGCGCGATTGGCGAGACCCTGCTCTCGGCGCTGCTCGCGCCGATCAACATGGCCTTCAACTCCAAGTTCGTGGTCTTCACGCTGCTCGGGCAGGGCGTGTCCTGGGTCACGCAGCGCCGCGACGCGGAGGGCGAGGGCACGGACTGGCGGGAGGCGATCATCACGCACGGCGGGCAGACGATCTTCGGCGTGGTGTGGGGCGTGTGCTCGTTCATCCTCTCGCCGTCGTTCTTCTTCTGGCTGAGCCCGGTGGTGGTGCCGCTCGCGCTCGCGATCCCGATTTCGATTTTGCTGAGCAAATCCGGGCTGGGTGCGGCGGCGCGGAGCGTCGGGCTCTTCCTCACGCCGGAGGAGACGGTGCCGCCCTACGAGCTGAAGCGCCTGCACCAGAACCTCGCCGAGTGCTACCGGCACTTGCCGCCGATCAAGCCGCTGCGCGCCGACTACGGGCTGATGCAGGCCGTGCTCGATCCCTACGTGAACGCCATGCACGTGGCGCTGCTGCGGCACCGTCGGCCGACCGAAGAGTCGCGCGAGTGGTTTGCGCAGCTGCGCGGACGTCTGCTGCGCGACGGCCCGGCGAAGTTCACGGTGAAGGAAAAAATGTCCCTGCTCCTCGACGCCGAGACGATGATCACCCTGCACCGCGATCTGTGGAGCTGCCCGGCGGAGGAGCTGGCCGAATGGTGGCGCCTCGCGATGCGCCAATACAACGTGCTCACCACCGCGCCGACGACGGCGCTGTATCGCTAGCGCGGGCTTCCGCTCACCTTGAGCGCGTCGCCACGCTGTCGATCAAGGCGACGAGAAACCTTCCGGCGGCTTTCGCGGACGGGATGAGCGCGCGTGCCTGCGCCGTGTGGTCGTGGGCAAACTGCCGCGATGGTTCCAAACCGTGCAGGCTCACGAAGGTCGTCTTCCCCGCCTTCGCGTCCTTGCCGGCGGTTTTCCCGAGGGTCGCGGTATCGGCGGTGGCGTCGAGGATGTCATCCGTGATCTGGAAGGCTAGGCCAAGATGACGGCCGGCGCGACGGAGCGTGGTGAGGGTCGGTTCGCTCCCACCGCCGATCAGGCCGCCCATCACGAGCGAGGCTTCGATCATCGCGGCGGTTTTGTTCAGGTGGATGAACTCCAGCTCGTCGGGAGTGGCGTCGGTCTTTTTCTCAGCGAGGAGATCCTCCATCTGGCCGCCGATGAGGCGGCGGCTGCCGGCGGCGGACGCGAGTTCGCGCACGAGGGCAGCGGCGAGCGGCGCGGGATAGTTCTCGGCGAGCAGGGCAAAGGCGTGCGTGAGCAGCGCGTCGCCGGCGAGGAGCGCAGTCGCCTCGTCGAACTGCTTGTGCGCGGTGGGACGGCCGCGGCGCAAGTCGTCGTTGTCCATGCACGGGAGGTCGTCGTGGATAAGCGAGTAGGTATGCAGGCACTCGATCGCGACGGCGGCGGCAAGTGCGTCAGCCTTGCCGGCGGCGAGAACGCGATCGTCGGCGGGCACAGCGCCGCAGAGTTCGGCGGCGGCGAGCACGAGCACGGGGCGGAGGCGTTTGCCGCCGGCCTCGAGGCTGTAGCGCATGGCGGTGTGCAGTCGCGCCGGGCGGGTGTCGGCGCCCGGCACGAATTGATCGAGACCGCGTTCGACGCGGGCGAGGTGGCGCTTGAGTTCGGCGGCGAAGTCCATCGTGGGGAGGGGGAGTAGCGCCGGCTTGCCAGCGGGCATCAAAGAAAAAATTTGCGAACCTGCCGGTGCGCCAATCAGCACTCGCCAACGCCCGGGGCGCCACCCATAACGCGCCCATTCCCGATATGCCGACTTACGAGTATGCCTGCCAGAAGTGTGGCCATGAATTTGAGCAGTTCCAGTCGATGCGCGACGAACCGCTGAAGAAATGCCCGAAGTGCAAGAAGCAAAGCCTGCGCCGGCTCGTTGGCGGAGGCGCGGGCCTGATTTTCAAGGGCACTGGATTCTACATCACCGATTACAAGAACAAGGGCGGCGGCGAGCCGAAGGCGGCCGAGGCCAAGTCCCCCTCGGACAGCAAGCCCGCGGCGCCCCCGCCCAAGTCCACGACGGATAGCTCCAAAAAATAAACTGCCACCATGAGTCTCCGAATGAAAAATATCGCGCGGGGCCCGAGCTGGGCCGAGGTCATCCTGGGCGCTTTCCTGAGCGTCGTGCTTGGGGTGGTGCTGGGCGCGTTCCTGCTCGCTTTCCGCCCGGTCGTCGCCGCCAAGGAGCTGCCGCCGGAAGCGGAACGCAAGGCGGGTGAAATCTACTATGTCGAGGGCTCGCGCGACCTCGGCAAGGGCCGGCTAGCCTCCAACAAGAAGAAGGCGTTCCTCGAAGGCCAGACGGTCACGCTCAGTGAGGACGAGCTGAATGTCATGGCCGGTCCCGCTCCCGCGCCCAAGCCGGCGACGCCGCCGGCCAAGAAAGCCGCACCCGCCGATGCGAAGGCGCCACCGCCCAATTCCACGCCTCCAAAAAAATCCGGCGCAGCCGAGCCCGAGGTGGACTCCTTTGTGCGGGGCACGCCGAATTTCCGCCTGCGCGAGAAGGATGTGCAGATCGCGGTGCCGGTCACCGTCAATGTGCTCGGGCTCGGCTCGGTCGTGACCGTGCGGACCCACGGGCAAGTCACCAGGCAGGGCGACGTCTTCCGCTACGAAATTAGCGACATGTATGTCGGCTCGCTGCCTGTGCAGGGGTTGCCGTTTGTCGGCGCATGGGCGCGCGAGAAATTTCTCACGCAGCCATTGCCGGAGGATCTGGAGAAGGCATGGAAGAAGCTCGCCAAGGTCACCGTGACCGACGGTTCGGTGCAGCTCGCGATGCCGTGACGCGACCTGCCGGCTGGCTTGGGGTGGGGCTCGCGCTGTTCGCCGGCCTCCCCGTGCTCTTTGCCGCGGAGGCCGTGCCGGTTATGGTGCGCACCGCGCCCGGCCGATTCGAGATCGCGGCGGTGGATTCCGGCCGCGCGCACGCGATCGCGGCGCAGGCGGAGGGGGCCTGGCAATGGCTCGCCGCGCCCTTGGAGCTGCCGGTGGAATTCTCGTCGCCGATTTTTGTGCGAGTGGTCACGGCGGCGCCGGAGCCGTTCTCCGTCACGGCTGAGACTGGCGGCATTGTGTCGGTGCGGGTGGACGAGTCGGCGACGCCGCTGCAAATCCGCCGGGCGATTGCGCAGGGGTTGCTGCTGCGGCTCGCGGTCGCGCGACACGGAATCAACGAGCGGTTGAATGTCCCGCGCTGGATGGAGGAGGCATGTGTGGGTTGGTGGCAGGTTCGCGCCGATGCTGCGCGCCTCGATGCGCTCAAGCAGGCCAGCGAGCGCCTCGCCCCGCCCGCGCTCGCTGCGCTGCTCGATTGGCGATATGGCGGTCCGAGTGACCCGGCTTTGGCGGCGGGGGCCGTCTGGCTGCTGACCGCGTTGCAGACGGAGTCGGGCCGGGATCGTGAGTGGCCCGGGCTCCTCACCGGTCTTCTGCGCGGAGACAATGCGGACTCCGCGGTCGCGGCCGCATTTCCGGGCCGTTTTGCCAACCGCGAGGAACGCGAGCTGTGGTGGCAGATGGGCTGGCACCAAGCCGTGCGCGCCCGAGTGTTGCCCGCGCAATCAGCCGCCGATTCGCGCGCCACGATCGGTGCGCTGGCGCGATTCGTTTTTGCGGCGGGGGCGGAGGAGTCCGATGTCGTGCTCCCGCTCGCCGCCGTGGTGGCCCGGGCCGCCGAGCCGATTGTCGCTTCGGAACTCGCGCGACGCTCGGCGGATCTTTCCCGGGTCATCACGACCCTGCATCCTTTCTATCGCAACGCCGGCCTTTCCCTTGCCGAGGCGCTCGCGGCCCGCGACGCAAAGCCGGCGAAGCGGGACGCGGCTTGCGCCGCCTTCGAGCAGGACTGGCGCGACGCCGTCGAACTCGAGGCCGCGACCACCGCCGCGCTCGATCGGCTGGAGCAGCGATAGGCCGCCGTCTGGCTTGCCAACGCCGCCGCCCTCTCGCGAAGCTGGCCGCGCGTGTCCAAGAGC
>JANOCA010000608.1:0-1628 GCA_031411915.1 Opitutaceae bacterium | reverse complement strand
CCGCCGCACCTACGCCGCGATGATGTCTGCGATGGACGACGCCATCGGCGCCGTGCGCGTCAAGCTCGCTGCCACCGGCCAGGAACAGAACACGCTCGTGTGCTTCATCAGCGACAACGGCGGTCCGACCATGGTCGGCGTCACCGTCAACGCCTCGCGCAACGACCCGCTCCGGGGCAGCAAGCGCACCACGCTCGAAGGCGGCATCCGCGTGCCTTTCCTCGTCGCGTGGCCCGGCCGCGTGAAGTCCGGCGTCTTCGCGCACCCCGCGATCCAGATTGATCTGCACGCGACAGCGCTGGCCGCCGCCGGCGTGGCGCCGCAGCCCGGCTGGAGACTCGACGGCGTCGATCTGCTCCCGTTTCTCGCGGGCGCGAAAACCGGCGCGCCGCACGAGGCGCTCTTCTGGCGCTTCGGCGAGCAGATGGCTGTCCGCCGCGGCGACTGGAAGCTCGTCCGCTACGACTCCAACGCCGACACCAACTCCGGCGGCCGCGGCCAGCCCGTCTCCGCCGCCAAGCTCTACAACCTCGCCGCCGACATCCACGAAGACCGCGACCTCGCCGCCACCAATCCCGCCAAGCTCAAGGAACTCCAGTCCCTCTGGGACGAGTGGAACAAGTCCAACGCTAAACCGCTGTGGGGCGCTGGATCGGGTGGCGACAACGACGGCCCCGAACCCGGCGCGGCGGGAAAGAAGAAGAACCGGAAGAACAAGGAATGAAGCTCCGCCACGCCACGCTTCTGGCCGCGCTCGGCCTCTTCGCGCTCGCAGCCCGCGCCGCCACGCCCGCCACGCCCACGCGTCCCAACGTCGTCGTCCTCCTCGTCGATGATCTCGGTTGGGGCGATGTGAGCTGCCTCAATCCTAGGGGCGCGGTGAAGACGCCGAACATCGACCGCATCGCTCGGACGGGCGTGAAGTTCACCAGCGGCTATGTGACCGCGCCACTCTGCGGCCCGTCGCGCGCCGCGTTTCTGAGCGGGCGCTACGCGCAGCGGTTCGGTTTTTGGGACAACAGCGGCGGCATCCCCACCGACGTGCCACTGCTCCCCGGCGTGCTCCGCACCGCTGGTTACCGCACCGCGCTCCTCGGCAAATGGCATAGCGCGGGCCCGATGCTGCACGCGCGCGGAATCTTCGACGAGACGCTCTGCTCCCCGGTTTCGAGCCCGTTCATCGACTTCCACCGCCCCAGGCTCGCGCGCAACGGCGTGGTGGAGGAGTCCGCGGAATACAGCACCGACCTGTTTGCGCGCGAGGCCGTCGAGTTCATCGGGCGCAACCAGGCGAATCCCTTCGCGCTCACCGTCACGTTCAACGCCCCGCACATCCTGCGCGTCGTGAAGAACGCCCAGCTCATCCGCAAGGACTACGACGAGGCCCTCGCCGCCGGCAAGATCCTCGACATCCCCAAGGTCCCGATGGCGCGCCCCGGCGACGCGGAGAAATTCGCCGCGCAGTTCCCCGGCGACCTCGCGCGCGCCGACACCGTCGCGACCATCGCCGCGCTCGACGAGGCGGTCGGCCGCATCCTCGATGCCCTCGCCGCGAACGGCCTCGACCGTCGCACCGCCGTGTTTTTCTTCGGCGACAACGGCGGCCATCCCGAGAACCGCAGCGAGAG
>JANOCA010000607.1:0-4511 GCA_031411915.1 Opitutaceae bacterium | reverse complement strand
CCGGCGCCGGGCGTCGTGGCCTACGAGCCCAACGTCTCGTTCTGGTCCGACCACGCGCGCAAGCGCCGGTGGTTCGCGCTGCAAGACACGACGAGTGTCTTTGGCTTCGCCCCCGACGGCGCGTGGGCGCTGCCGCCGGGCGCCGTGTGGGTGAAGCATTTCGATCTCGAGACCACGCGCGGTGTGGCGGCGACGGCGCGGCGGATCGAGACACGCTTCCTCGTCAAGACCGCGACCGGCATCCACGGCGCGACCTACCGTTGGAACGACGCGCAGACCGACGCCACGCTCGTGGGCGAGGACGGCGCGGATCAGAATTTCACGGTAAGCGAAAACGGCGTGTCGCGTCCGCAGACATGGCGTTTTCCCAGCCGCGCGGAGTGCCTCACGTGCCACACGCAGGCCGGCGGCTTTGCGCTCAGTTTCAATACGCGCCAGCTCAACCGTGGCGAATTTCTCGCGCAGCTCGCGCAAGCCGGCTATCTTTCCACGTCCACGACACCTGCGGCCGCCACACTGCCCGCGCTTGCCCCCGCCGATCATCCGACGGCCTCGCTCGAGTGGCGCGTGCGCTCGTATCTGGAGGCCAACTGCGCCTCGTGTCACCAACCGGGCGGCCCCGCGCTCGGCCACTGGGATGCGCGATCCTCCGTCCCGCTGCCGCTCGCGAATCTCATCAACGGCCCGCTGATCGACAACGGCGGCGATGCCGCCAACCGCGTGATCGCGCCGGGCGACGCGGCGCATTCGCGGCTTTTGCAGCGCATTGCCACGCGCGGGCGCGGCCAGATGCCGCCGCTCGCGAGCAACGAGCGCGATCTCGCCGCCGAGTCGCTGCTCGGGCAGTGGATCGCCTCGCTCGCCGCGCCGCCCGCGCCTGAGCCGCCGGCGCGGTTGATCAACCTTGCCGCGCGCGCGCAGGTCGGCACCGGGGCCAACGCGCTCATCGCCGGCTTCGTGATCGCACCCGGCGCGGAGAAACGCGTGCTCGTGCGCGCCACCGGCCCGGCGCTCGCCGCCGCGCCCTTCAACGTCGCCGGCACGCTCGCCGATCCCGTGCTCACGCTGCTCGGCCCCGACTCGACGACGCGCATCGCCGCGAGCAACGACAACTGGGGCGCGGCCGATGCCGCGGTGTTCGCCGCGACGGGTGCATTCGCGCTTCCAGCCAACAGCCGCGACGCCGCAATCGTCACGCGCCTCACGCCCGGCGCCTACACCGCGCAAGTCACCGGCGCCGGCAACACCACCGGCGTCGCCCTCGTGGAAGTTTACGATGCGGAGCCCGCGGCGACCGATTCCGCGCGGCTCATCAACACCGCCGTGCGCGCGCAAGTCGGCACCGGCCCCGGCATCCTGATCCCGGGCCTCGTCGTCGGCCCAGGCGCGCCGAAGCAGGTGCTCATCCGCGCCGTCGGCCCCACCCTCGGCGCCGCGCCCTTCAACGTCCCCGGCGTGCTGGCGCAGCCGGTCGTCACGCTTTTCAGCGGCGCGCAGGCCGTCGCGACGAACAGCGCGTGGAACGCCGCGCCCAACGCCGCCGCGATCCGCGACACGGCGCGCGCGGTGGGCGCGTTTGCGCTCGCAGAGAACAGCCGCGACAGCGCCCTGCTCGTCACGCTCACGCCCGGCCCCTACACCATTCAAGTCTCCGGCGCCAACGCCACGACCGGCGTGGCGCTGGTGGAAGTTTACGAGGTGCCGTAGGGACGGGCTCGGGGGGACAGTGGAGAACTGTCTCCCCGGCTGCGCCACCGGACTTGCGATACGAGCAGCGTCTGTCCACACCTCTGCCGCCTGATAGAACTCCCCGGCGTGCGTGCGCCGCGTTGCTCTTGCTTCACCCCATTCGCGCCGTCGACGTTCGGCCACTCCAGCTCCCCTCCCCACTCCAACTTTATGATCCCAGCCCTCCGTCGGCTGCTCGGCCCAGCCCTGCTCGTTTTGTCGCAGCACCCCGCGTTTTCCCAGGCGCTCGATCCCGCTTTCACCCCCAGCATGAACGCCGAGGTCTTTGCCCTCGCGGCGCAGCCGGACGGGAAGATCCTAGCCGGCGGAAACTTCACCGCCATTGGCGTGGTCGGCCGCGCCTATCTCGCGCGGCTCAACGCCGATGGTTCCATCGACACCGGCTTCAACCCGGGCGCGAGCACCAGCGTCCAGAGCCTCGCGCTCCAGCCCGACGGCAGGATTCTCGTCGGCGGCAGCTTCACCACCCTTGCGAACACCACGCGCGTGCGTCTCGCCCGCCTCAACGCCGACGGTTCGCTCGACGCGACATTCACCGCGGGCGCGGACGCGGCGGTCTTCGCCCTCGCGGTTCAAAGCCGACGGAAAGATCCTCGTCGGCGGGCTCTTCGCCTTCATCAACAACGAGCCCCGCAACCTGCTCGCGCGCCTCAATCCCGATGGCACGCTCGACGCAGGCTTCAATCCCCTGTTCACCGGCACTGCCGCGGGCGCCCAGGCACGGATCGACGCGGTGGCCCTGCAACCGGATGGGAAGATTGTGGTCGGCGGAAATTTCGGCCAGGTGAACGGCGTTTCGCGCGCCGGCCTCGTCCGGCTCAACGCCGACGGCGCACTCGACCCGACCTTCGGCATTGGCACCGGAGCCAACAGCAACGTTTTCGCCATCGTCGTCCAACCCGATCAAAGAATCCTGATCGGCGGGACGTTCACGACCTTTGCCGGCCAGCCACGACGATCGATTGCGCGACTCAGCCCGACAGGGGCGCTCGACCAAGTCGGACTCATCGGTCCGGGCGCGTCGGTGCGTAACATCGTGCTGCAGCCCGACGGCTCTTTCATCGCCGGCGGCTCTTTCAACACGGTCGGCTCGCTGGCCCGCAACCGCATTGCGCGCTTCAACGCCGAAGGATCGTTCGACACCGCGTTCGATCCTGACGTCGCGGGCGCGGTCGGTCTCTCGACCCCCGGAATCTTCGCGATGGTCGCGCCCGGCCCCGATCAATTGGTGATGGGCGGAGCGTTTTCCACCGTCTCCGGCCAGCCGCGCAGCGGCCTCGCGCGGCTCGGCACACCGCTGCCGCTCATCACGCGCCAGCCCGCCGATCTCGCGGCCACAGCCGGCGCGAGCCTCACCCTTTCGGTCGCGAGCAACGCCACCGGCAACGTCACCTACCAGTGGCGGCGCAACGGCACCGCGCTCGTCGGCGCGACCACTTCCACGCTCGCCCTCGCCAATTTCCAGTCCGCCGATGCCGGCACTTACACGGTCGCCATCACCAATTCATTCGGCACCACCACGAGCACTGCGGCGACGCTCACACTTGGTGCCGCGTCCAACGCCGCCACGCTCGCGCTCACCACGGTGCCCCAGCCGCAGCACGCCGACGCCGGCGCGCGCGTCACGCTCACCGCTTCCGGTTCGGGCACAGGGGTCACCTACCTGTGGAAGAAAGACGGCGTCGCGCTCGCCGCCGCCACGGCCGCCACCTATGCAATCCCCGCTGCGACCGGCGCCGACATGGGCTACTACACCGTCGTCGTTTCCAGTGAGGGCAGCGCGATCGAATCCCCCGCTGCGATCCTCACGGTCACCACGCCCGGCATCGAAGGCCGCCTGATCAACGTCGCGACCCGCGGTCTGGTGCAGGCCGGCGAAGCGCTCACGCCTGGATTCGTGCTGCGCGGGGCCGGGCCGAAACAACTGCTCGTCCGTGGCGTCGGGCCGACGCTCCTCGGCTTCGGCCTCGCCGGTTCGCTCGCCGATCCGCGCCTGGAGCTCGCCCCGCTCGGCGCGACCGCACTGCTGACCAATGACGACTGGTCCGCCACCGGGGGCACGCTCGCCGCCGCCAGCGCAGCCGTCGGCGCCTTTCCGCTCGACCCGGCCTCAAGGGATGCCGCGGCGATCACCACGCTGAATCCCACCGGCCTCGCCACCGGCTACACCGTCCGCATCACCGGTCCCAACGCCACCACCTCCGGTCTCGCGCTCGCCGAAATCTACGACGCCGATCCGCTCACCTCACCGGTGCAGATCATCAATGTGTCGACCCGAGGCTTCGTGGGCACGGGCGCAAACGCCCTCGTGCCGGGTTTCGTCATCGGCGGCGCCGGCCCGAAACAGCTGCTCATCCGCGCCGTCGGCCCGGGGCTCGCCCCTTTCGGCGTCACCGGCCTCCTTGTCGATCCGCAGCTCACGGTCACGCCGCTCGGCCGGACCGCCGCCGTCGCCGCCAACGACAACTGGGGCGGCACTGCGGAACTGATCGCGGCCTTCGCCGCCGTGGGTGCCTTCGGCCTTCCCTCCGGCAGCGGCGATGCCGCCGTCGTCGTGCGTCTCCCTCCAGGCGCCTACACGGTCACCGTCTCCGGCGTGGCCAACACCACCGGCACAGCACTCGTGGAAATCTACGACGTGCCGTAGGACGCCACGCTGCCGCGGAGGCGCGGAGGCGGCGGGACCATGGCGGGCGGCATAGCCCAAACGAGCGATAGCGGGGCAGCACTAACACCTTGCCGGAGCCCGAGGCCTCGCTGAT
>JANOCA010000606.1:0-9999 GCA_031411915.1 Opitutaceae bacterium | reverse complement strand
TCCTGCGAATCGGTCGCGGTGCCGCGCTCGCCGATGGTGAAAAACAGGTTGCCGGCCTTGTCCCAGAGGAAACGGCAGCCGTAGTGGCTCGTGTCGGCATAGTAGTGTTTCTGAGGCGCGCGGAAAATAACCTGCTCGTCCACCCAGGCGCCGTCGCGCACACGGCCGCGCACGATCACGGTCATGCTCTTGGTGCGTTCCTCGCCGAGTTCCACGTAGGCAAGGTAGAGCCAGCCGTTCTGCGCGTAGCCGGGATGCGCGATGAGATCGAGGTAGCCGCCGTCCTGGCGGACGAAGGGCTTGGGCGTGCCGCGGATCGGCTCGGGGTTGAGCTTGCCGTCCTTGGCGATCGCGCGGATCTGACCGATGCGATCGCTCACGAGCAGGCTGCCGTCGGGCAGAAACACGATGCCCCACGGCGTGTCGAGGCCGGTGGTGAAGGTCTCCAGGCGGAAGGTGTGGCGCTCGCTCTTGATCGTGGCGTCGGCGGGGATGCCGGGGAGCGGGATGCGGCCCAGGGCGTAGGCGCGCGCCTGCTGCTTCAGGTAGGCGACCATCGCGCTCTGCTCGTCCGTGCTGAGCACGCTGCCGAAGCCGACCATGCCCGTCTGAGGGAACCCGTCGCGGATTGCGCGGAGCAGGCTGGCGTCGTCGGTGCCGTGCTTGAGTTTTTCGGTGAGGATGTTGGCCCCGGTGCCGCCGCCGGTGAGCGTCGGGCCGTGGCAGCCGGCGCAGAGCGTGGTGGCGAGCGTGGCGGGGCTGCGGGCCTCGGCGGCGAAGGCCGAGCCCGCGAGCGCGAGCGACAGGGCGAGAAGGCGGCGGGGAGCGGGGTGCATGGGTGGGCGGAGGAGATAGGCCCGGCGCGCATCATTCAAATCTCAATTGCGCGCGCGCGTCGCTTACGGCGGAAAGGTCACCGCCCGCTCCGCCTGGCCGGGCGGGAAGAGGAGCGTGACTTGGCGCGTGCCCGCGCGCACGCGGACGGAGTTCAGCTGATCAGGGAAGACCTCGCCGAGCAGGGCGTGGCGCAGGCGGGCGCCCTCGATGCCCCCGGGCAGCGGCACCTCGAAATAGAGCCAGACTACGTTGGCGGCGTCCTTCAGCTCGCGGCCGACCCACGTGAGCGAGACGGGTTGATTGCTACCGGTGGGAATCACCGTGAAACGCTCGCGCAGGTAGCGCAGCGCCAGCGCGTCGAACTCGGCGGGGGGTGTCCGCTCGAGCGAGATTTTTTTCCCGCTGACAGCACTGAGCGCGGCCTCGAAGTCGTCGGCAAAGACGCGGACGGCGACCTCAAGCTTCTTTGTGGCGCGGTTGTAGTCCGCGTCAGCGATCGAGGTGTGGACGGGGTGCGCGATAGCCGCGGGCACAAGCAGGCCCAATACGAGGGCGACAAGGGAGGTGCGCATGCGCGCGGCGCTCCGGCTATTTCTTCGCCTCTGGGGCGGCGGGTTTCTTGAGTTCGCGCAGCGGGTTTTTTTCCTGCTCGTCGCGGAAGAGCTGGAACGGGGTCTTAACCGGGCGGCGCGGCCAGAAATTGTTCTCCAAGTCGCAGTCCGCCAGCTCATCGCGCGGATCCAGGGTAACGGACTTCAGCTCCTTGGTGGTCATGATGAGTTTGGAGCATTTGCCAGTGTGGTAGCGCCAGAGCTCGGCGCCGAGCTTCAGCTCCTCGGTCGAGCCGTCGGTGAACTCGAGGCGCAGCGGCAGCGGCATCACGATGCCCCCGACGTTGGCTAAATCGATGAGGTAGAAATTGCGCGGCGTCCTCAGGAGCGCGGGATCGATCTTCGCCTCGGCGAGTTCCTTCACCAGCGCCTCGAATTTCTTCTGGTCGCTCGGGAGGACGGTGGCCTCGTCGTGGCTGTTGTAGAAGTCGCGCAGCTCGGGAAAACGGTCGATGCGCTTCGGCAGCTCGGCATTGAGCGTGCGCGTGGTCGTGAGGGGCCGGGCTTTTTTATCGGCCTCCGTCTTCGGCTTCTCGACGGCGGGGTCTTTCGAATCGAGCTGGAGCCAGCGGACTTGGTCGATGGCGAGGTCCACGCGATCGGTGCTGTAAAACCAGCCGCGCCAGAACCAGTCGAGGTCCACGCCGCTCGCATCCTCCATCGTGCGGAAGAAGTCCGCCGGTGTCGGGCGCTTGAACATCCAGCGCTGCGAGTAGGTCTTGAACGCGTGGTCGAACAGCTCGCGGCCGAGCACGACGTCGCGGAGGATGTTCAGCGCGACGGCGGGCTGCGCGTAGCTGTTGAGGCCGAGATCGGCGATGGACTCGGAGTTGGTCATCACCGGCACGCGATCGGTGCGGCGCATGTAGGCGGTGAGCGTGCGGGCGTCGCGCGACTGGGGCCAGTCCTTCTCCCACTCCTCGTGCGCGAGCATCTGCACGAAGGAATTGATGCCCTCGTCCATCCACGTCCACTGGCGCTCGTCGGAATTGACGATCATCGGGAAGTAGTTGTGGCCGACCTCGTGGATGATGACGCCGATGAGGCCGTATTTCGTTCGCTTCGGATAGGTGCCGTCGGTCTCAGGGCGCGGCCGATTGAAGCAGATCATCGGATACTCCATGCCGCCGCCGACCGCGCCGTTGACCGAGATCGCGACGGGATACGGGTAGGGGAACGAGAACTTGGAATAGACATCGAGCGTGTGGACGATCGCGTGCGTCGAGTATTTATCCCAAAGCGGCATGCCCTCCTTCGGGTAAAACGACATCGCCATCACGGGCGCACGATACATGCGGTCGGTGACGCCGCCGGCGCGCACGGGCGTGGGCGGATGCGTGTGACCCGCGGCCCCCATCGCGTCCCAGATGAAGCGGCGCGAGCTGGCGAAGGCGAAGTCGCGGACGTTCTCCGCGCGAAAGTGCCAGGTCTTGGTGCCGCTTGGTTTGTGGGTTTCGAGGGCCTTGGCCTCTTCGGGCGTGACGATGAAGACGGGCGCCTTGGCGGTCTCGGCTTGCTTGAGCCGGTCGCGTTGCGCGGCCGTGAGGACGGCGTCGGGATTAAGCAGCGCACCCGTGGAGGCAACCGTGTGATCGTCCGGCACAGTGAGGCGGACGTCGTAGTCGCCGAACTCGAGCGTGAACTCGCCGGTGCCGAGATACTGCTTGTGCTGCCAGCCGGTGTAGTCGGTGTAGGCGGCCAGCCGCGGAAACCACTGCGCGATGACATAGAGCGAATTGCCGTCGTCGAGGACCTCGTAGCTGGTGCGGAAGGCGGAGCCTTTCCACGGGTTCAGCTTGTAGGTCCACGCGAGCGAGAACACGACCTTCGCGCCCGGCGCGAGCGGCTCCGGCAGATCGACGCGCATCATCGTCTTCACGATCGTGTGCCTGAGCGCGCGGCCGGTGGCGTCCTTCACATCGCTCACGACGAGATCGCTCGAATAGCTCTCGGCGGTGACGATCTCCTCCAGCGTGCGGTAGGGGAACTTGGTGAGATCGGCCGGGGGCTTCGCGAGCGTGCGCGAGTCGGCGTCGTGGGAGAAAAAGTTCGGGTCGAGCTGGAGCCAGAGGTAGGTGAGCGTGTCGGGCGAGGCGTTGTGGTAGGTGATGGTGCCCTTGCCGGTGAGGCGGTGCTGCTTCTCATCAAGCGACGCCTCCATCACGTAGTCGGCGCGATTCTGCCAATACGCCGCGCCGGGCGCGCCCGAAGCCGTGCGTTGCGGCGACGGCGAGGGGAGCAGCTGATCGAGCTGCTGAAATTTTTCGACGGACGAGGCGGCGAAGGCGAGGAGCGAAGCGGAGAAAGCGAGCAGCGCGGCGAACTGGAGCGGAAGGGGGGCGCGACGAGGCATGACGAAACTCATGGGACCCGGACGGATGCAGGCCAGACTTTTGCGATCGGCGCCCGATTCAGGTTCCGACTACCTTGGGCGTCAGGCTTCGACGATCGTGTAGCTAGAAGGCTTGGCGTGGTTGACCGCACCGGTGATTTTGCCCGCGAGGAGCTTCAAGGCCGGCCAGCGGTTCGTGGGCAATTCGACGAGGGCGATGGGGCGCGAACTCAAATTCTGCTGGTAGCGGAGATTTTTGTCCGCGAGCACGAGCACATCAAACTTCCCGTCGACCAGCCGGATCAACTCGCCATTTTCGAAACCAGCCCAGCCTTCGAATTGAACCGTCGTCACCTCGTGCCCGGCTAGAAACTGCTGCAACGGCAGCGGGACGTTCTCGTCGAAGATGACCTTCACGGCATTTCGCCGCGGCTGAGCATAAGGAAGTCGCGGGCGTCCTCGCGCCGCACCGAGGGGAAGAATTTAAGGAATTCGTCGAGCGAGAACCCGTCGTCGAGGTAGTCGAGCAAGGTCTGCGCTGGCACTCGCGTGCCGCGGAATACTAGGGTGCCACCGAGAACTTTGGGCGACGAGGAGACAGGACTATGTTCGAGCGTGACCACTGATATGAACAGCTATCCAGCGCCGCACCTCTGGCAACTCTAGGTTTTCGTGCCTTAAAGCAGACTCTGCTGATCACCCGCTGCCGGCTTCAGTCCGACAGCCGCGTAGCCCTTGGCCGTCAGCACGCGGCCCTGCGGGGTGCGCTGGAGATAGCCTTCCTGGATCAAAAACGGCTCGTGGACCTCCTCGAGGGTCTCGGCTTCCTCGGCGACGGCGACGGCGATCGTGCTCATGCCGACGGGGCCGCCGCGGTAGTTCTCGGCCATCACGCGGAGCATGCGTTTGTCCATCTCGTCGAGGCCGGCGGCGTCGATCTCGAGGAGCTCGAGCGCGCGGGCGGCGACGGGTTGGGTGATCGTGCCCTTGGCGCGCTCCTGCGCGAAGTCGCGGCAGAAATTGATCAGGTTGTTGGCCACGCGCGGCGTGCCGCGGGCGCGCGTCGCGATCTCGGCGGCGCCGCCGGGATCGATCTCGACTTTGAGCAGGCCGCAACTGCGCTGGACGATCCCTTCGAGCGTGGGGCGGTCGTAGTAGTCGAGGCGCGTCTGGAGCGTGAAACGCGAGCGCAGCGGTGCGGTGAGCAGGCCCGCGCGCGTGGTGGCGCCGACGAGCGTGAAGCGCGGGATCGTGAGCCGCACGCTGCGGGCGTTGGGCCCCTGGTCGATCATGATGTCGAGGCGGAAGTCCTCCATCGCGGAGTAGAGGTATTCCTCGACGGTCTTCGGGATGCGGTGGATTTCGTCGATGAAGAGGATGTCGCCCTCCTCAAGGTTGGTGAGCAGCCCCGCTAGATCGCCGGCTTTCTCGATCACGGGGCCGGAAGTGACGCGCACGGCTTTGCCGAGTTCGTTCCCGAGGATGAAGGCGAGCGTGGTCTTGCCGAGGCCCGGCGGGCCGGAGAGCAAGATGTGATTCAGCGCCTCGCCGCGTTTCCGAGCGGCGCCGACCATGACTTGGAGGCGCTCGATGGTCTTGGCCTGCCCGGTGAAATCGGAAAACGACAGCGGCCGCAGCGCGGCCTCGACGGGCGAGACGGGCGCGGCGAGGGTGCTGGAGATGAAGCCAAGGCCTTTCTTCGGATCGGAAGCGGGCATGGAAGGATTTATGCGCGAAGACGCAAAGGCGCGAAGGATGCGCGAAGATCGATGAGAGGGGGAATCACGCGATGGGTTGGCCGGGAACTTTGCGGCTTCGCATCTTTGCGCTTGGTCCGGTTCCCGTTCATTTCCACTCCAGCTCCGCGCCGAGGCTGCGGAGGTTTTCGACGAAGCGGGGGTGGGCGCGCTTGATGATCTCGGCGTTGCGCACGATGGAGCGGCCGGGGATCGCGGCGGCGACCATCGCGAGCGCCACGGCCGCGCGGATGATGTAGGGCGAGTCCACGGTCGCAGGGCGGAGCGGGCGGTTGCCGAAGACGATGATGCGGTGCGGATCGCTCGTCATCACGTGCGCGCCGAACTTCGCGAGCTCGGGCATCCACGCGAAGCCGTTTTCGTAAACCTTGTTCCAGAAATGCACCGTGCCCTCGGCGCGGGTGCTGAGCGCGATCATGAGCGGCAGCAGATCGACGGAGAAATACGGCCACGGCGCGGCCTCGATCTTCGTGAGCAGGTTGGCGGTGAAGGGCGTCTCGACGACCAGCTTCTGGTTGCGGCGCACGGTGGCGGTGTCGCCCTCGTGCTCCACGACGACGCCGAGCTTGGCAAACGCGCGCGTGATGAGATCGAAGTGGTGCGGCAGCGATTTCTTCACCGTGACCTCGCCGCCGGTGATCGCGCCCAGGGCGAGGAAGGTGACGATCTCGTGGTAGTCGCTGTTGATGGTGATGGTGGCGCCGCGGAGTTTCTTCACGCCGGTGATCTCGAGCATCGAGGTGCCGATGCCCTTGATTTTGGCGCCCATCGCCACGAGCGCGGCGCAGAGATCCTGCACGTGGGGTTCGCTGGCGGCGTTGACGAGGGTCGATTTTCCCTTCGCGAGCGCGGCGGCCATCGCGAAATTTTCCGTGACGGTCACGGACATGTAGTCGAGCCAATGGCGTGAGCCGGCGAAGCCGTTGGGCAGCGCGATCACGAGGGGCTCGCCGGCGTTGATGACGGCGCCGAGCGCGCGGAGGATCTCGAGGTGCGGGTCGATTTCGCGGACGCCGAGGGAGCAGCCCTTGGCGTTGGCGTGGATGCTGATTTTGCGGAAGCGGTGCAGGAGGGCGGGGTAGAGGAGCACCGTGGAGCGCATGTCCTGCGGGAGCTCGTCGTTGGCGAGCGTATTGCGGAACGTCGAGTGATCGACCCGCATCACGCCCTTGTCGCGGTTCCACTCGATGCGCGAGCCCTGGGCGCGGAAGAACGTGACGAGCTTGTCGAGGTCGGTGATGTCCGGGACGTTCTTCAGGGTGACGGGCTCATCGGTGAGGAGCGTCGCGCAGAAGATCGGGAGGACGGAGTTCTTGTTGCCGGAGGGCGTGATGACGCCGCTGAGGGGCTTGCCGCCGTTGACGATGAGATCGGCCACTGGAGGGTGGTGAAAGTTGAAGGTTGAAAGTTGAAAGACCAGGCCGCCGCTAAGGTGGAAAATAAAAAGCGCCCGTCCCGCGGTTGCAGGACGGACGCCTTTGAGATGCGCGCGGGTTATTGCGCGCGGCAAGGTTTATTGCGGAGACGACTCAGATCGCGCCGCCGCCCTGCTGGCCTTCCGGGCGTGGACCGCGGTTGCCGCGATCGCCGCCGCCGCCGCCTTCTCCGCCTTCGCCGCGGAAACGGCCGCGGCCACCGCGACGACGACGGCGGCGCTGGCCGCTATCGCCTTCACCGCGGTGTTCGCCGCCGGGCGAACGATGCTCGCCTTCGGCGCGCGGGCCGCGGTTGTCGCCGCCCCGCTGGCCACGATCCCGGCCATCACGATCGCCACGGTGGCGGTTTTCGCCGTCGCGACGCGAGTCGCGCTGGCCGGTGGCGGAGTCCTGGGACTTGCCGCCGCCGAAAAGGCCCTTGAGCCAGCCGAGGAAGCCGCCGGATTTCTTCGCCGGCTCGGCCTGCGGGGCGCGCGGCTCGCGGGGCGGGCGGTCGCCGTGCGAACGCGGTTCACGCGGCTCGCCGGAGCGATCGTCGCGCCGCGGTTCACGGGGCTCGAAAGCGCGGGGTTCGCGCGCCTCGCGAGGATCGCGCGGCTGACGCGGTTCGCGTTGCTCACGTGGGTCGCGGGGCTGGCGGGCCTCACGCGGATCACGCGGCTCGCGTTGTTCGAAGGACTGGCCCTCGCGGCCTTCGCGTGGCTCGCGGCGTTCGCGCGCGGTTTGGAACGACGGGCGCTCGTCGCGCGGGGCTCCGGCCGGCGACTGGGATTCCCAACGCGTCGCGGCGCGGCGAGGCGCTTCGGGCGGGAGGATGTTGAGCTCCGCCTTGGCCGCGGGTTCGGCGGCGGGCGTGAAGGCCACGGGTTCCGCGGCGATCGGCGCCGCGGCCGGAGCCTCGGTGAAGACGGGAGCGGGGGCGGGGGCAGGAGCGGCCGGGAGAACCGGCTCGTTGGCGCGAGGCGCGCTCACCGACGTCTCGCCGGTGAACGGGTTTTTGTATTCGGACTGCGGCGTGATGACCGCGAGGGCCGATGGCTTGTAGCCGGCGGGGGCGGCGCTGGGGGCGGACGCGCTGGCGGCGGGGCGCTTGGCCTTGCCGCGGGCGAGGCCGGCACCGCGCGTCGCGCCGAATGAGCCGGCGGCGGCGGGCGTTGCACTGGCGGGAGCCGAGGCGGCCACCGATGCGCTGTCCGTCGGCGCGGGCGCCGGGGCGAGCAAGTCCGCGGAGGCCGCATTGGCGGCGCCGGACTTTTCTGTATCTGACATGTTGGTTGTTTCTCTGTTGGAGGCGGCTCATCCCGTGGGGCGGGAGAGCGCCGTGTTGGTTGCGCACCCGGAGCGCGGTTGGACGCGCTCGACGGATGCAGGAAGGGAACAGGGTCGCCCCCTGCGCCCCGAGGGGCAACTGCAAATTCCGGGTGTGAAAGCGCGTTTCACGCTGCCCTTGGCGGCGGACGCAGCGCGCGCTTGCCACTGACGGGGCGGGTTCGCAGCGTCGGCGGCCATGGACAAACTCGAGGAAATTTTCCGCATGCAGGATGCCCTCAACGCGCGCATCGGCGTCACTCTCCCGCCGCCGACCGACGAGGAGAAGGCCAAGTGGATCCTGAACTATACCCGTGCCATGCAGCAGGAAACGGCCGAGCTGATCGACAGCGTGCCGTGGAAGTGGTGGGCGAAATACCAGAAGTTCGACGAGCAAAATGCCAAGGTTGAGGTCGTGGATCTGTTCCACTTCCTGGTGTCGCTTGCGCAGACGCTGGGCATGACGGCCGATGATGTCTATCAGGCCTACCTCAAGAAAAACGCCGTCAACCACCAGCGCCAGGAAACCGGCTACGTGAAGAAGGACGAGGCGGACTCGAAGCACATCTGACGCCGCGCGTCAAGGAGGAGGGAGACGGGAGCAAAGCGCCCGGTCACCGCGTCACCACAAACGCCGCGGTCACATCGACTGCGGTCTGGCCGTCCTCGACGATCGAGGCCTTGAGCTTGAGCTTCGCCTTGCCGTAGCGCGCGAGGGCTTCCTTGAACTCCGCGATCGCGGCGTGCGCCGGGCGCTCGCAGATTGCGCGGAGATCGCCTAGCACAGGCTTGCGGTAGGCCGCGCGGCTTTCCTTCACGACGATGCGCCACTCGGTCTTGTCGGCGCCCTTCTCGTTTTTCATCAGCTCCCACACGACGCCGTAGCCGGCGAGCGTGGCGAGGGAGACGAGGCTGCCGCCGAACGCCGTGTTCAGCGAATTCCTGTTCTGCTCCTTCGGGGCCCGCAGCGTGAGCGCGCGGTCGTCGCTCACCTCCACGCCGACGCCCATCGCCTTCGCGAGCGGGATCATCTCGTGGAGGAAAAGTTCGAGGGCGGGAATCTTGACCGACTTCATTCGCAGTGACGTTGCAGGGTTTTCATCGGCGCGTCAAAGCCGGACCCGGAAGAGTTTTTTCTGCCGAAAAGCGCGCACCGGGGTTTGACGTGCCGCGACACTGCGCCTCATTCGGCCGCGCCATGATTTCTCCCGGTAAGAAGCTCAAGCTCAACTTCAAGCTGAAGGTCGTGCGCGATGGCGCACTGAAGGAGGTGGCCTTCGCCGACCTCCTCACGCGCCGCACGATCGTGTCGGTCTACATGAAAAACAACACGGGCAGCTGCGACAAACAGAACGACAGCCTCGCCGCCCATGCCGCGGAATTTGACGCCGCGGGCTACAATCTTGTGGCCGTGAGCCGCGACACCGGCGGCTCCCATCTGAAATACGCCGCGAAAAAGAAAATCGCCTACGCGCTCGCGAGCGATCCCGAGGATTTGTTCTCCAAGGCGGCCGAGGCCATCGTGGAAAAATCGATGTATGGCCGCACTTTCCTCGGGCCGGCGCGGGCCGCCTATGTCCTCGACCGAGATGGCACGGTGCTCGCGGTGGCCGAGAAGGTCGCCACCGCCGATCACGCGGGGCAATTGAAGGACCTGATAAAGCCGCTCGGCGGCGACGCGCAGCGTTGATTCCCCGGGCGGGCGTGGAACTGTCGGC
>JANOCA010000605.1:0-21699 GCA_031411915.1 Opitutaceae bacterium | reverse complement strand
TACCCCGGCGACACGACGATCTTCGAGGTGAAGCAAAAGGACGCGCTCGGCGGCTTCACCATGCTCAGCGGCCACATCAAGAAAGCCGACGGCACGCGCGTGCTGAACGTGGATTTCGCCGTCGCCTGGAAGACGCCGGCTGCGGCCGGCCCGGCCTGACCTAGCATGACTGATTTTCTCCAACTCACAGGGAAAACGTTCCTCGTCTTCGGCGTCGCCAACCGGAAGAGCGTGGCGTCGTTTGTCGCGAAGACCTTGGAAGAGCAGGGGGCCCGCGTGCTCTACAGCGTGCGTTCGGAAATGCGGAAGAAATCCCTCGAAGCCCAGCTCGCCGGCAAGCCGGTCTTCCTGTGCGACGTGGAGAAGCCCGACGAGATCGAGCGGCTTGCCGCTGAAATCGCGGCTGCCGGTTACGCGCCGCTGCACGGCCTCGTCCACTCAATCGCGTTCGCCAACTACAGCGAAGGCTTCAAGCCTTTCCACGAAACAAAGCGCACGGATTTTCTGCAGGCGACCGCCGTCTCCGCTTTCTCGCTCGTGGAAATCGCACGGGCCTTCAAGCCGCACCTCGCGCGCGATGCCTCGGTCGTGACGATCGGCATCTCCTCGCTGCTCGTGACGCCCGACAACTACGGCTACATGGGCCCGATCAAGGCGGCGCTGGAGTCGAGCGTGCGCTTCCTGGCGAAGTCGTTCAGCGCGGACAGCGCCGTGCGTTTCAACGCCGTCGGCGCCGGGCCGCTCAAGACCAGCGCCTCGGCCGGCATCCCCGGCTACATCGAGAGCTATCTCTACGCGGAGAAGCTGACGTTCCGAAAGAAGAACCTGGAGACCCAGGAAGTGGCGGACGTCGTTTCGTTTCTCCTCAGCTCCCGCAGCAGCGGCATCAACGGCACGACCCTCGTCGTCGACGCCGGCCTCGGCTCGAACTATTTCGATCAGGAACTCATCCGGCTCGCAATGCGGCCCGCGGCAACGCCGCGGGAAATCCCAAACTCCCAAACACCAAACGCCAAATGAGATCCTGGGATTTGGAATTTTTTTGGCGTTTGGACCTTTGGCGTTTGGGATCTCTCGAATGAAATTCGAGCATGTCTGCATCGAAGCGCTCGCCGTGGCCTTGCCCGACGAAGTCTGGACATCGGCCGACATCGAGACGCGCCTCGCGCCACTCTACGAGCGGCTGAAGCTGCCCGCGGGACGGCTCGAGCTGATGACTGGCATCCGCGAGCGCCGCATGTGGCCCGCGGGCACGCGCGCGTCCGATGCGAGCGCCGCCGCTGGCCGGGCAGTCCTCGCTAAGTCGTCGCTGCGCGCCGAGCAGGTCGAACTGTTCATTCACGCCGCCGTCAGCCGCGACATGCTGGAGCCAGCAACCGCGTCATTCGCCCACCGCAAGATTGGCCTGCCGGGCACGGCGCAGATCTTCGACGTGTCGAACGCGTGCCTGGGTTTTCTCAACGCCCTCACGATCGCGGGCGCTATGATCGAATCGGGCCAGATCAAATGCGCGATGGTGGTGGCGGGGGAGAACGGCCGGCCGCTCGTCGAGCAGACCCTGCGCACGCTGCTGGAGCAGCCGCTCACACGAAACGCGATCAAGCCCTTCTTCGCCAACCTCACGATCGGATCGGGCGCCGTCGGCGCGATCGTCTGCCATCGGTCGCTGGCAAACGGTCGCGCGCACAGGCTGCTCGGCGGAGTGGCGCGCGCGGCGACGCAGCACAGCGATCTCTGCCAAGGCGACACCCACGGCACCGAGGCGCTCGCGATGCAGACCGACTCCGAGCAGCTCCTCGTCGCGGGCGTGACCCTGGCACGCGAGACGTGGGGGGAGTTCACGAAGGAGCAGGGCGCGAGCTTCGACCGCTTTGTCTGCCACCAAGTCGGCAGCGTGCATCGGCGCAAACTCTACGAGACCCTCGGCCTCGATCTGGCGCGCGATTTCTCGACGTTCGAGACGCTGGGCAACACCGGCTCCGTCGCGCTGCCCGCCACGCTTGCCGCCGCCGTCGAAGCGGGTGCTGTGCGCGACGGCGACCGCGTGGGCCTGCTCGGCATCGGCAGCGGCCTGAATTGCCTGATGCTCGCCCTCGAATGGTGACGTCGCCGGACATCCCCGCCTGGCTCGCGCAGCTTTACCCGTTTTCGCCGCGCAAATTCCTCACGCCCGGCGGCGCGAGCATGAGCTACCTCGACGAAGGGCCGCGTTCCGACGAGGCCGTGCTCATGCTGCACGGTAATCCCACGTGGTCATTTTACTACCGCGAGCTGGTTCACACGCTCGCGCCCACGGTGCGCTGCATCGTGCCCGATCACATCGGCATGGGGCTTTCCGCGAAGCCGCAGGATTACAACTACACCTTGGCTCAACGCATCGCTGACATCGAAGCGCTGGTGGGAACGTTGAAATTGAAACGCGTGCATCTCGTGGTGCATGACTGGGGCGGCGCGATCGGCTTCGGCTTCGCCGCCCGCCACCCGCACCTCATCGGTCGCATTGTCATCCTGAACACCGCGGCGTTTGCGTCGCCGCACATCCCGGGGCGCATCGCGCTGTGCAAACTCCCGTTGCTTGGCCCGCTGCTGGTGCGCGGTCTAAATGGTTTCGCGTGGCCGGCGACGCGGATGGCGATGCACCGGCGCGCGCTGACGGCGGCCGAGCAGCGGGCTTACCTTTTTCCTTACGACTCCTGGGCAAATCGCGCCGCCGTGAGCGCGTTTGTGCAAGACATCCCGATGAGTGAGTCGCACCCGTGCTGGCAGACGCTGCGTGAGGTCGAGCAGGGGCTCGGCGCGTTTCGCGATCGGCCGGTGCTCGTGCGCTGGGGCGGACGGGATTTCTGCTTCAACGATCACTTCCTCGCGCGGTGGCGGGAAATATTTCCGCAGGCCGACGTTCAGCGGATCGCCGACGCCGGGCACTACGTGCTCGAGGATGCGCGGGAAACGGTCGTGCCGGACGTCACGCGGTTCCTTACGGCGTCTTCGCCGTAAGCAGCTCGCGCCCGTAAAGCGCCGCGAGTTCGCGGAGGTAGGGGCCGGAGCGCTGCGTGAGCATCTGCAATTCCTCCTCATGGTAGCGCCACGTCCAGTTGCCCTGGCTCCTGCCGGGTGTGTTGAAGCGCGCCTCGGAACCGAGGCCCATCAAGTCCTGCAACGAGATGATCGCGAGGTGGGCAGGCGAGGCGTAGGCCGACCGCACGAAATCCCAGCCGATTTCCTGGCCACCCACCCGAAGATAACGGCGCACATGATCGCGCGTTTTCTCGTCGGCGGTCGCATACCAGCCGCGCGTGGTGTCGTTGTCGTGCGTGCCCGGATAAACGACACTGTTGGCGCGCTGGTTGTGGGGCAGGTAGAGATTGTCGGCGCCGCCGCCATAGGCGAATTGGAGCACCGCCATGCCGGGCAGTCCCGTGGCCTCGCGGAGCGCGACCGTGGCGGGCGTGAGCAATCCGAGATCCTCCGCGATGAGCTTGGCCTCCGGCATCGCGGTCTTCACCGCGCGGAAAAAATCCAATCCCGGCCCGTCGATCCATTGGCCCTTGCGCGCCGTGGGCGCGCCGGCGGGCACCGACCAATACGCCTCGAAACCGCGGAAATGATCGATGCGCACGATGTCGCAGAGCGCGAAGTTCGCGCGCAGGCGAGCGAGCCACCACGCGTAATTTTCGGCGGCATGGGCGGGCCAATCGTAGAGCGGGTTGCCCCAAAGTTGCCCGTCGGCCGAGAAGTAATCCGGCGGCACACCCGCTACCGCCGTCGGCCTCAGCGTGCGGCGATCGAGCTGGAAAAGCTGCGGGTTGGTCCACACATCCGCGCTGTCGAGGGCCGCGAAGATCGGCGTGTCGCCGACGATGCTGATGCCCAGCTGCGCAGCCTTGGCGCGCAGTTCCCGCCATTGGCCGAGGAAAAGATATTGGATGAACTCATAGGCCTCGGCGCGCACCGCGACCTCATTGCGCAGAGAGGAGCGCTGGGCCGCCTCAAAGGTCCGCACGGCATCGGGCCATTCCCACCAGGGTTTGCCGTCGAAATGATCCTTCAGCGCCGAGAAGAGGGCGTAGCCCGGCAGCCAACCGGCCTGCGTTGCGCGGAACGCGGCGAAATCGCCATACGGCAGCGCGCGTTTCGGGTCCCGCCGCCAGGCGGCGTGCGCAGAGTAAAGCAGCGGAAGCTTGCGCTCGTAGAGTGCGCCGTAGTCCACATGGTCGCGGTTGAGGTAGCGCAGCGGTTGCACGGCCGCCTCGGTCAACAGACCGGCGCGAACAAGCGCCGCGGGGTCGATGAAGTAGGGGTTGCCGGCGAACGACGAGAAACACTGGTAAGGCGAATCGCCATAGCCCGTCGGCCCAAGCGGGCAGAGCTGCCAATAGCGCATCCCCGCGGCGGACAGAAACCGGAGGAACGACTCAGCCGAGGAATCGAAACAACCGACGCCAAACTGACTCGGCAGGGATGTCGGGTGCAGCAGCACGCCCGCACCGCGATCCCGCAACCAGTCGAAGAGGGGCCCCGCGCCGGAAGACGAAGCTGCGTTTACCTTATCGGGGAGCATACGGGAAAAGGACTAACTTAACATAATCCATATTGTGCGACCTCAGTCACTCCCTCGGACGGGAGACTTCGATTCAGTGATCATCTTGCCGGTCCCCAATGTCGCGTGAACGGATAATAGACGAAGACTGGACGGCCCACGACATCGGCCCCAGGCACGAAACCCCAATAGCGACTGTCCTCGCTGTTGGGCGAATTGTCGCCCATCGCGAAATAACTGTCCTTCGGCACTTCCAAAATTTCCCCAGGCTTCAAGCGCCCGTCGGGTCGCATCCTTGGCGGATGTTCGTAACCGAGGTAATTTCTGGATCGCGTCGCGTTTCCTTCAAAAGCGGTCGAACCCTCGATCGGCTGGCCATTGCGCAGCAGCCCCGGAGCCCGCAACTCCAAGCGATCCCCCGGAGTCCCGACCAACCGCTTGATGTAATACTGGTCGCCGTAGGTTGCGGCGACGCCGGGGATGTTTCCGGTTCGGAATACGAAACCGCTGCCGACCGATGGCGGGACAAAGTGATAGCTCATGCGATCAACGAGGAGCTGGTCGCCGGTCAGCTCGTCGAATGCCAGGATGCGCTCGCCACTCCGCACGCGCTTGCCGGTGCGCAGGCACTTCACCGGCCGGCCGCCCAAAAATCTCGTTTCGATCTCTCCTGCTTGCTCCCGCCGGGCGATTTCGAGCCCGTGATTCGTCGGCGTGAACGGTTGCCCGCGCCCGAGAAACGCCTCGTAGATCGTCCAGTCGAAATCAAAATCCCATGGCAAGGTGACGCTGACCGCCCGGTCGCCGACAAACAGGAAATATTCACGCACGTCCGTCGGGATCACCAGCCAGCTGCGGCCGCGGACCTTGGCCGCCCAGATGCGGTTACGCGATGCGGGGCCATCCAGCGGAATGAGCACTTCCCCATCCGCCGGCGCATCGAGCCGGTGCGGCCAAGCCCCGAAGGCCACGCCCCGCATCGCGACTGCGGCCACGTTGGGCTCATCGGCGGGCGTCTTGAAGACCTCGGACGTCATGCCGTTGTAGGTCGGCCACATCGAGTTCGTCGGGATCTTGAAGGGCTGCACGAAATACGTGCGGATCCCGAGAATCACGATCGCGGCGACGAGGAAAAACTCCACGTTCTCGACGAGCGCCGTCTTCGGGTAGATCGCCCCACCCGTGCGGCGCAGCACGTCCTCCAGCCGCTCGATGCCGAGCTTCAATTTCTCCGCGGGCGCCCGCTCCTTCACCTGCGCGCGCAGTTCGCCGCGCCGGGCCTGCAACTCGTCGATCTCCGCGGCGCTCATCAAGTCGCTGCGGAAGCGGAACACCCGCTCCGCGACTTCCAGCCAGTTGCCGGCATTGTCGCGCATTTTCTTTTCCGGGGAAGCGAAGAAGCCGAACATAGGCGTGGATGAATTTCGCGGGCGTCAGTTGTTCTGGAGGACCTTGATGAAGGCGTCGGGCGGAATCGAGACCTTGCCGATCTGCTTCATCTTCTTTTTGCCCTCCTTCTGCTTGTCGAGGAGCTTCCGCTTGCGGCTGATGTCGCCGCCGTAGCATTTCGCGGTCACGTCCTTGCGCATCTCGCGCACGTTGTCGCGCGCGATGATCTTGCCGCCGATGGCGGCCTGGATGGCGACCTTGAACATCTGCGGCGGGATGATCTCGGCGAGTTTCTCGCAGAGCTGGCGGCCGCGGCCATCGGCCTTGTCACGGTGGACGATGCAGGCGAAGGCATCCACGGGATCGCCGTTGATCATGATGTCCATCTTCACGAGGTCGGCGGCGAGATAGTCGCCGAGCTCGTAGTCCATCGAGCCGTAGCCGTGGGTGATGCTCTTCAGGCGGTCGTTGAAATCGACGAGGATTTCATTGAGCGGCAGCACGGCCGTGAGCATCACGCGGTTCATGTCGAGCGTGTCGGTGTGATCGCAGATGCCGCGCTTTTCCATGATCAGCGCGAGGATGTCGCCCATCGCGTCGTTGGGCAGGATGATCTGCGCGCGGATCGTGGGCTCCTTGATTTCGAGGATGGTGCCGGGGTCCGGCATGTTCACCGGGTTGTCCACCTCGATCATCTCGCCGCCGTGCTTCACGACTTGGTAGATGACGCTCGGATACGTGGAGATGATTTCCACGTCGTGCTCGCGGCGGATGCGCTCCTGGATGATCTCCATGTGGAGCAGGCCCAGGAAGCCGCAGCGGAAGCCGAAGCCGAGCGCGAGCGAACTCTCCGAGGCGTAGACGAACGCCGCGTCGTTGAGCCGCAGGCGGCCGAGCGCCGCCTTGAGCTTCTCGTAGTCGTCGCTCTCGAGCGGATAGAGGCCGCAGAAAACGAGCGGGCGCACTTCCTTGTAGCCGGGCAGCATCTCGGTCGCGGGCTTGCTCGCGATCGTGATGGTGTCGCCGGTCTTCACGTCGGCCGGGGTCTTGATGCTCGAGACGACGTAGCCGACATCGCCCGCGCCGAGCGACCCGATCTTTTCCATCTTCGGCATGAAGACGCCGACTTCCTTCACCTCGGCCTTTTGCCCGGTGCTCATGAGCATCATCATGTCCCCGGCCTTGATCGCGCCGGAGAATACGCGCACGTAGGCGATGCAGCCGCGGTAGGAGTCGTAAAGCGAGTCGAAGACCAGCGCGCGCGTCTGCGGGTAGTCGCGCCACCGCGGCGGTGGCACGCGCTGCACGACCGCCTCGAGGATATCCACGATGCCGATGCCCGACTTGCCGCTGGCGAGAATCGCCTCCTCGGCGGGAATCGTGAGGATGTCCTCGAGCTGGCGCGTGCACAGCTCGAGGTTCGCGCTCGGCAGATCGATTTTGTTGATGACCGGGATGACCTTGAGCTTCTGCGCGAACGCCAGGTGGGCGTTGGCGACAGTCTGCGCCTCGACGCCCTGCCCCGCATCGATCAGGAGACGGCGCCCTCGCAGGCCGCGAGCGAGCGCGAGACTTCGTAGGAGAAGTCCACGTGGCCGGGCGTGTCCATGAGGTTGAGCTTGTAGTCGTGCCCATCCTTCGCGCGGTAGGTCATCGTGACCGGGTGCGACTTGATCGTGATGCCGCGCTCCTTCTCGAGATCCATCGAGTCGAGATGCTGCGCGGTCATCACGCGCATCGCGACGGTGTTGGTGTGCTCGAGCAGCCGGTCGGAGAGCGTGGTCTTGCCGTGGTCGACGTGGGCGATGATGCAGAAATTGCGGGTGTAGTTGGCGGGCATCGGTTCAGGCGGCGAGATCAGCGGATTCTGAGAAACTCTTCACGGTCCATGTTTTTTCGGTGCGGCGAGCGAGGCCGGCGAGCACGCCACCCGGCCCAAGCTCCCAAAACTCCGTCGCGCCTGCCGCGACCGCGCTTCGCATGCAATCCTCCCACAGCACGGATGACACGACCTGCCGCACCAACGCCGCCTTGATCGCGGCGGGATCGGAAATGGCGGCGCCCGTCGTGTTGGTGAAGACGGCGAAACTCGGAGCGGCAAACTGCACGCTCTCCAGAAACGCGGCAAACGCCGCGCGCGCCGGCTCCATCAGGCGCGAGTGATAGGCGCCGGCGACGTTGAGCGGCATCACCTTTTTCATGCCGCGGTCCTTCGCGGCGGCGATCGCCGCGGCGACCTTCGTCTTCTCGCCCGAGACAATGATCTGGCCTGGCGCGTTGAAGTTGGCCGCCTCGATGTCGAATTCACGGCAGAGTTCCTGCACCTTGGCTCGCTCCTCGCCGATGATCGCGGCCATCCCGCCGGTCGTCTGCTCGCAGGCCTGCTGCATGAGCCGGCCGCGCTCCGCGACAATCTTGAGGCCAGTCGCGAAATCGAAAACACCCGCCGCGCAATAGGCCGTCACTTCGCCGAGACTCAGGCCCAGCGCGAGCTTCGGCTCGCCGGCCGGCACTTTCCCGGCCTCGCGCAGGGCCGCGAGCAGCGCCAGCCCATGCACGAAGAGCGCGGGCTGGCAGACCTTCGTCTGGGTGAGCTCCGCCTCAGGTCCGTCGAAGCTCAGTTCTTGCAGGTTCCACCCGAGCACGGTGTTGGCCTCGTCGTAAAGCGCCCGGGCCGCGGCGGAATTATCCCGCAACGATCGGCCCATGCCGACTTTTTGGGCTCCCTGCCCTGCAAATAAAAGTGCCAGTGCCATGATTGAAACCGGCAAGACAATCGCCCGCGCCCGTTGAATCCAAGCCCTATCTTGGCATGCCTGCCGGCAGAGCGACGTTCCGGCAGCGCCGAGGCTTCAAATGCTGCGCTTGGAGAGGACCGCTCCGTCGAGCGACACCCTCCCCGATCAGGATTTGATGAAGATGCCCTTGAGGTTCATCTCCAGCTGCTGCGGGTTCGGGGAAAACTTCAACGCATCCTGCTTGCTGATCATGCCGGCCTTCACGAGGCGGTGGAGGTCCTTGTTGAAATGGAAGGTCGCCGAGTCGGCGTTGCTCTCGAGAAGGGCTTGGATTTTTTCGTTCTGCCCTTCGAGAATCAGGTTCCTGACCGTGGCGTCGGCGCAGAGGATCTCGTTGGCCGGGACGCGGCCGCCGCCCTCGATCGTGGGGATCAGCTTCTGGCAGATGAAGCCGCGCAAAGTGCCCGCGATCGCGCGGCGCGCGGTCACGACTTCCTCGGCCGGGAAGAACTCGAACAGACGGGTGAGCGATTGGGCCACCGTGGCGGCGTGCATCGTCGAGAACACGAGGTGCCCTGTCTCCGCCGCGCTGATCGCGGTCTCGAAGGTCTCCCGATCGCGCATTTCACCGATGAGGATGATGTCCGGATTCTGGCGCAGCACGGACTTGATGCCGAGTTCGAAGCTCGGCACGTCGAGTCCGATTTCGCGCTGTTGGAAAAGCGACTTCTCGTCCTGGAAAGTATACTCGATTGGATCCTCGATCGTGATGATGTGCTTGTCTGACGTCTGGTTGATCCAGTTCAGCATTGCGGCCATCGTCGAGCTCTTGCCGGAGCCGGTGGCGCCGCAGACGAGCAAGATGCCGTCCTTGGCCTGGGCCAGCTTCATGAGCGCATTGGCGGTCTCGCCGAGGTTGAGCTGCTCGAAGTTCGGCACGGTGCTTTTCACGTGGCGCATCACGATGCTGACGAGCCCGCGCTGGTGGAAGGCGTTCACGCGGAAACGCCCGATGCCGCTCACCGAATAGGCGAAATCGACCTGTCCTTCGGCGTCCCATTTCGAGCGAAAAATCGGCGGCACATGCTCGCACACCCAAGCCTCGGCCTCCGGGCAGGAAATCGGATCCATATCGACGGGCTTCAACTTGCCGGCGATGCGCACGTAGCCGGGCTTGTTGGCCTTGATGATGACATCGCTCACGCCGCTCTCGACGGCGAGCTTGAGCAACTCGTTGATGATTTCCGTGTGCGGTGTGACGTCGTCAGTGGTGATCATTGGCAGAAAAGCGTTGCGAAGGAGTATTTCGCCGTCGTCGTCTGTCGGACAAGGCTACTTTGCCATTTTCATGAAACTTAGACCGTTTACCGGCACGATTACCGCCCTCGCGACGCCATTGCTCCATGGAAAGGTCGCGTATGACGATTTGCGCAAACTCGTCGCCTACCAAATCAAGGGCGGAATCGACGGACTCGTCCCGGTCGGCACCACGGGCGAATCCCCCACTCTCGACTACGACGAGCATATGGACGTGATTCGCTGCACTATCGCCGAGGCGCGTGGACGTGTGCCGGTCATCGCGGGCACGGGCTCGAACTCGACCCATGAGGCGCTGCACCTGACGAAAATGTCCCACGACGCCGGCGCCGATGCGATGCTCGTCGTCGCTCCTTACTACAACAAGCCGAGCCAGGAGGGGCTTTTCCGCCACTTTTCCGCCATCGCCGATTCCACCGACAAGCCGATCATCCTCTACTCGATTCCGGGCCGGTGCGGCATCGAGATCAGCGTGGGCGTCGTCGCGCGGTTGCGGGCAAAATACAAGCATGTCGCCTGGATCAAGGAGGCCGGCGGCAGCGTGGATCGTGTGGACCAGCTCAAGCAGGAACTCGGCAACGCCGTCACCGTGCTGAGCGGTGACGATTCCCTCACCCTGCCCTTCATGGCGGTCGGCGCCGAAGGCGTGATCAGCGTGGCGTCGAATCTCTACGTGCGCGAAATCGCGAAGATGGTGCGCCTCGCACTGGCGAACGACTTCGCCAAGGCTACCAAAATCCACCGCCAGCTCTACCCGGCGTTCAAGACGCTGTTCATCGAGCCCAACCCCGTCCCGATCAAGGCGGCGCTCAAGCGGGCCGGCATCATCGCCTCCGACGAGGTGCGCTCACCTCTTTGCGAGATGACGCCCGCCAACGCGCAGGCTCTCGTGAAAGTGCTCGCTCAACTCGACTAGCGCCGCGCATGGCACCCCGCATCCTGATCAATGGCGCCAAGGGCCGCATGGGCCAGGCGGTCGCCAGCGCGGCCAAGGAAATGGGCCTACCCATCGGTGCCGCCGTTGATGTCGGCGACAATCTCCCCGCGGCGCTCGCGAAGGCGGATGTTGTCGTGGACTTCAGCGCACACTCGGCCACGCGCACGATGCTGGAAGCGGCGGTGGCGCAGAAGAAGCCCATCGTCCTCGGCACGACCGGCCACAGCGCTGAGGAAAAAAAACATCTGCTCGCGCTCGCCGCGAAGGTGCCCTGCGTGTGGGCCGGGAATTTTTCCGTCGGGGTCAACCTGCTCTTCGCCCTCACTCGGCGCGCATCCGCCGTCCTCGGCCACGACTACGACGCCGAAGTCGTGGAGATGCACCATCGTTTCAAGAAGGATGCCCCCAGCGGCACCGCCGCGCGCCTGCTCGAAATCATCCTTGAGGAGCGGAAGCTCTCCGCCGGCGCGCTGCGCCACGGCCGCGAAGGCATCACGGGCGAGCGCACGAACACTGAGGTCGGCATCCACGCGTTGCGCGGGGGCGACGTCGTCGGCGATCACACGGTGATGTTTGCGGCGCTGGGCGAGCGGCTTGAGCTCACGCACAAGGCGAGCGACCGGGGCATCTTTGCCCGCGGCGCGCTGCGGGCTGCGCAGTGGGTCGTGACGCAGAAGCCCGGCGTATACGACATGCAGGATGTGCTCGGGCTGAAGTAGGCCATGATCACCTCGATTCAGGGCACGCTCGTCTCGACCACGCCGTTGCACGCGATCGTGGAGGTGGGTGGCTTTGGCTACGAGGTGAACGTGCCCGTGACCACCGCCGAGAAGCTCCCCTCGCCCGGCGCGACGGTGAAGCTCCACACGCTCGTCATCTACCGCGAGGATGCCCACACGCTCTACGGCTTCGCTTCGGTGGCTGAACGTGATTTTTTCCGCCTCATGATCGAGCACGTCACGGGCGTCGGCCCGAAGATGGCGCTCTCGATCATGAGCAAGCTTTCGCTGCCCTCACTGGAGGGCGCGATCCGAATTGGGGACATCGCGACGCTCGCGAAGTGTCCCGGCATCGGCAAGAAGACGGCGGAGCGGCTCGTCGTGGAACTCAAGTCCAAGGTGGGCGGCGGCGATGCTTCGTCCGTAGGTGGCGAAACGGTCGCTGCACCCGCCAGTGGCGGAGCCCACACCCATCGGGATGCGGTCTCCGCTCTCATCGCACTCGGCTACAAGGCGCCCGATGCCGACACAGCCGTGCGTCGTGCCGCGCTCGCCCTCGGACCTCACGCCACGACGGAGTCGCTCATCAAGAAGTCCCTCGCCGGGTAGCAAAAAGGCGGCGCATCAGCGCCGCCTTTGAAATAGGAACGACTACCGATCTGGTTCGCTCAGGGCCGGAACTCAAACGCCGCACGCTCGATGACGTTGTCGCCCGCTTTCTTCAGCGGATTGATCACGCGTGCATCGGGATTGAGCTTGATGAGCTTGGCCTCGAAGCGGAGGTCCTCGGCCGAGACGACCGGTTGCATCGGCGAAATTTGCACGCCGTTGATCCAAGCGAGCTGCGGCGCGACGGTCTCACCCGCCACGGGTGCGCGGGTGAGGAAGACCGATTCGCCCATCAGCGATGGGCGTTGCACAATGCCTCCGCTGCGCGGCGCGCTCTCAACCGCGATGACAGGGCTCGCCGGTGCTATTGTCATGGACTGGGCCAGCGCCGGGGTGGTGTTATGTTCGGGCTGGGAACGGTTGAGCATCACCAACGCGACGCAGGCCGCCGCAGCCGCGAGCGATCCGATGGCGAACAAGCCCGCGGGGCCTCGACGCGAACCGGCCTCCGAGCCGGAGGCGCGGATGGTGCGAGGATTGACGGCGGGGGCCTCGGCGGCGAAGTCCGTGGCGAGCACCTTGCAGGCTTGCTGCATGCGGCAGTATTGCTCGTAGACGCGGCGGCGGGCGGGGTTGGTCTTCACCTCTGCCTCGAGCCGGGTGCAATCAGCCGGGGTCAGCTCGTGGTCGAGATACAGGTTGAGCAGTTCGATGAACTCGGTGTCTTTCATTTTATTTGAAATCCTCGCCGAGCTTGGACCGCAGGCTTTCACGCGCGCGGGCAATTCGGCTTTTTACGGTTCCCACGGAAATCCCCAGGATGGCGGCGATTTCTTCGTAGGACATGTTTTTGATGTTCCGCAAGACGAGGATCTCGCGGTGCTTGGTGGAAAGGCGTTCCATGCCCTTGCCGATGCGGGTGACGAACTCCTGCGTCACGGTGATGTCATCCGGGGACTCGACTTCGGCGGGGATCACGTCGGCGAGGGTCATGTCGTTATCGGCCCCGATAGGCGCATCGATTGAAACGGATTTGTCCCGCTTGCGGCGCCACCAATACCAGTAGCGGTTGCGCGCGAGGTTGGTGGCAATCTGGTAGAGCCAGGTGGAAAAAGCCGAATCGCCGCGGAAATTAGCCAACCCGCGATGCGCCCGGATGAAGGCATCCTGCGTGACTTCCTCCGCATCCTGCTGGTTGCGCAGCAACTGATGCACCATTGCGTAGATGCGATCCCAGTAGCGGGATACCATCTCGTCAAAAGCGGACTGATCGCCTCCCTTGAATCGGTCGACGAGCAGCCGGTCGAGGGCCACTTCTTGAGCTTTGGCGGACATGCGTTCCGCTTCGCTCAGATTGGAATAATTTTGAAATGTTCCCACGGATTTCGGTGAAGGGGCGCGTTGGATAGGTGCGCTCGCGATGGCGGTCAATGGCCGCAAAGGTCCTCGGGGGAGAAATTTCTTGCAACCACCGACCGCAAAAACCCATTTTCCGCCCTTAGTCTGGGCGGGGGTCGATAGCTCAATGGTAGAGCAGCGTCCTTTTAAGTCGTTGGTTCCGGGTTCGAATCCCGGTCGACCCACCACCCCGCCCACTCCCTACTCCCCCATCCGCATGAAGCGCCTCGTAATCATCGAAGACCAGACCGCGGTCCGTGAGATGCTCGTCGCCATCCTCGGCACCGACTCGGGTTTCGACATCGTGGGGCAGGCCGCGGATGGTCAGACCGGAGTCCAGCTCTGCCTCGATACATCGCCCGACCTCTGCATCCTCGACGCCAAGTTGCCGGGCCTCAACGGCGTCGACCTCCTTCGTCGCGTCCGCAAGAAGCTCCCGGGACTGCGCACCCTGGTGTTTTCCGGCTACGAGAATCCCGTCCTGCTGCGCGAGATGCTGGCCGCCGGCGCCAATGGCTTCGTCGAGAAGACCGCCAGCCTCGCCGACCTTAAACGCGGCCTGGAAACCATCGCGGCCGGCGGCGACTACTTCAGCCCGGCGATCACCTCGCTCCTGCGGAGCGTGGCCGCCCATCCCGAGCGCGCCGCCACCTCCGCTGACCCGCTCACCAATCGCGAGCGCGAGATCCTGCAGTTGGTGGCCGAGAGCCACAGCACGCGCGAAATCGCCGAGAAGCTCGGCCTCAGCAGCAAGACGGTCGACAACCACCGCACCAATCTCATGCGCAAGCTCAACCTCCACGACGTCGCCAGCCTCACGCGGCACGCGTTGGAGACAGGCCTCGTGCAGGCGCGGCAGGCGCTGTGAAGAACTTCGCGGGAATAATTCTTGCGGCACGGCGCGGGGATGCCCCATAGCACTGGCTTCGCGTCCCGATCACACACGCTCCCTCACACATGAACCTTGTCTCGAAGTCTCTCACGCTCGTCCTCGCCGGCGCCGCGCTTTTGTCCGCGGGCTGCACCAAGAAGCCGACCCGGCCCGCCCCGAGCGACACCTCGGTCATGGGGTCGCAGCCGCCCATCGGCAATGTCTCGCCAACATCTTTTGAAAGCGGCCTCGGCATCCCTGAGCGTGGCGATTGGAACAACGGGCAGAACCGCGCCGCGCTCCAAGCCCAGACCGTTTACTTCGACTACGATCAATCCGCCATCAAGCCCTCGGAGCGCGAGAAGCTGAAGGTCGCCAAGGAGTATCTCGACAAGAATCCCACGCACCGCCTCCTCCTCGAGGGGCGCGCCGACTGGCGTGGCACGGCGGAATACAATCTCAGTCTCGGCGACCGCCGCGCCACCGCGGTGAAGCGGTATCTCGTCACGCTGGGCGTCGCCGCGACGCGCATCGAGAGCATCTCCAAGGGCAGCCTCGAAGCCTCGAAGAACGCCGACGATGCCACCATGGCCAAAGACCGTCGCGTGGACCTCGTCGTGGTGGACGCCGCGGGCGCCACGCCGGCTCCGCTCTGACGCGGGCGATTCGGCCCCCACTCTGCGACGCCCCGGAAAATTCCGGGGCGTTTTCATTTCGCCGTGCGGCGGCTACCCTTTCGCCACCGCCTCGAGCACGCGGCGCGTCGTCTCGATGCCCCGGCGCATCACGTCGAGGTTGAAGCTCTCGTTGGGGGCGTGAAGATTGTCCTCCGGCAGGAAAAGGCCGAACATCACCGAGTCGAGGCCGGTCTTCGCCTTGATGTCGGCGATGATCGGGATGCTCCCGCCCTCGCGGAGGTAGAGCGGCGGACGTCCCCAGATATCGGTGACAGCCTTTTCGGTCGCCCGGAACGCCCGCGCCAGCACCGGCGACTGATCCGCCGGCGTGTTGGAGCGATCGGGCGGCACCACGAGGTAGGGCTCGCCCTTGTGCTGGTCGACAAACTCCACCTTCACGCCCGACGGCGTGCGGGCCCGGATCGCGTCCATCACGAGCTGCTTGATCCGATCGGGATTCTGGTTGGCGACGAGCCGGCAGCTGATCTTTGCGAAGGCCTTGCTGGGGATGACTGTCTTCGTCCCCTGCCCTTGGTAGCCCCCGCCGATGCCGTTGAACTCCAGCGTGGGCTGGAAGCGCAGCGATTCAAACGGGGTGAAGCCCGGCGTCGTGTAGAACGAATCGATGCCGAGGAATTCGGCGTAGGCTTTCTCGTCGGCGCCGAGTTTCTTCAGCTGCTGTCGTTCCCACGGATGCACGTCGCGCACCTCGTCGTAGAAGCCCGGCACGTTCACGCTTCCGTCGGGCGTGTGCAGAGTCGCGAGGATTTCCGCAAGCGCCTGGATGGGATTGCGCAGCACGCCGCCGTGCAGTCCCGAGTGGAGATCGCTCTTCGGGCCGGTCACGTGCACGTCGAACAGGGCGAGCCCGCGCAAGCCGCACGTGATCACCACTTGATTCTCGTCGGGGATCCCGGTGTCGGACAGGAAGAGGAAGTCCGCCTCGCGCAGCTTCGGCGCGTAGCGCTCGAGGAACTTGGGGAAACTCGGGCTGCCCATCTCCTCCTCGCCCTCGACGAGGAAGGTAATCCGCAGCGGCAGGCGCGGGTTGGCCGCGAGGGCCTGCGCCACGGCGGTGATGTTGGTCATCAGCGGACCCTTGTTGTCGGCGGCGCCGCGGCCGTAGATGCGATTGCCGATGATGGTCGGCTCGAATGCCTTCGTCTTCCACTTTTCCAACGGCTCGGCCGGCTGCACATCGTAGTGCCCGTAAATCACCACGTGCGGCCAGCTCGCGTCACCGCCGCGTTGCGCGAAGATGATCGGGTGCAGCTCGGTGGCCACCTCTTCGACCGTGAAGCCGAGTGAACGCAGCAAATCGGCCACGAATGCCTGCGCGCCCTTCATCCCCTCGCGATACGCAGGATCAGTCGAGATGCTCTGGTGCCGGATGAACTCCTTCAGCTTTTCAACGGGATCGAACATCCCGGGACCGTGGGGCAATCGGCCGCCCCCGCCAACGGAAAACTCAGTCCTGAAACTTTCCGCGGTTCTTCTCGTAGATCGGGACGACGGAGGGCATCAGCGCCGTAAGGTCGGCGATGCGCTTCTCGTCGGCGGGATGGGTGGAGAAGAGCGCGCTGAGCTTGTCGTCGGACTTTCCGGCGGCCCCCTTTTTCTGCGCCATCATCTTCTGCCAGAAAGTCACCGCGGCGCGCGGATCATAGCCCGCGCGCGCAGCGTAGAGGGCGCCCATCCGGTCGGCCTCGGTCTCATTGGCGCGTGAATGCGGCAGCACGCGGCCGACCGTCACCAGCGCCGACGCGCCGCCGAACGCCAGATCGTAGAGCTGCTTTTTCTGCGGATCCGTGGTGCTGGCGTCGGCGGCGGTGCTCGCCAGCGCGGTCACGCCTTGGATCACCATCGCTTCGGACATGCGCTCGTTGCCGTGCCGCGCCGTCACGTGGCCGATCTCGTGGCCCATCACGATCGCCAGCTCGGAGTCGCTTTCGGCCAGCTTCAGCAGGCCGGTGTAGACCCCCACTTTGCCGCCGGGCAGCGCGAAGGCGTTGAGCTCGTTCGACTCGAACACGACAAATTCCCACTTCGCATCGGGCAAATCGTTGCCCACCGCGGCCGCGATGCGCTGGCCGATGCGCGTGACGCGGGCATTGTTGCGGCCATCGGTGGAAACTTTTTCCTTCTGCCGGATCTGCTGGAACGATTCCGCACCGAGCTTCATCTCCTCGGCCTGCGACAGCAGCGCGAGCGAAGTCCGGCCGGTCACGGGGTTGGTGTAGCATCCGCTAAGCGTAAGCGTGAGCGCGAGGAGCAGAAACGGGATGGAGGATTTCATGGCGGGAAGATGTGCGACAGCGATCAGTGTTTGAAGTGTCGGCTGGCTGTAAAGATCATCGCCATCCCGCGCTCGTCCGCCGCCGCGATCACCTCCGCATCGCGCATCGCGCCACCGGGCTGGATCGCGGCCGTCGCCCCGGCCTCGGCCGCCGCGATGAGGCCGTCGGCAAAGGGAAACAGCGCCTCGCTCGCCACGACGGAGCCGCGCAGGTCGAGCTTGGCCTCGCCCGCCTTCCACACGGCGATGCGCGAGCTGTCCACGCGCGCCATCTGGCCCGCGCCCACGCCGAGGGTCTGCTCGCCGCGGCAATAGACGATCGAGTTCGACTTCACGTGCTTGCCGACCTTCCAGCCAAACATCATCGCCGCCCACTCGTCCGCCGTCGGCTCGCGCTTCGTCACGACCTTGAACTCGCGCACATTCCCCAGCGTGCGATCGCGATCCTGCACGAGCACGCCGCCGACGACGGAGCGGATCTCCTGCAGCGCATCCGCGCCGATGCCACCCTTGGCGATCATGAGGCGCAGGTTTTTCTTCTTCCCGAGAATGGCCAGCGCCTCGTCGGTGAAGCGCGGCGCGATGATCACCTCGGTGAAGATTTCGGCGATGGCCTTGGCGAGGTCCTCGCCGAGTGTCTGGTTGACGACGATGATGCCGCCAAACGGCGCCTGCCGATCCGTGGCGTAGGCTTTCTCCCACGCATCGATCAGGTTGTCGGCACTGCCGACGCCGCAGGGATTGGTGTGCTTGAGGATCGCGACCGTGGGGCGCTCGAACTCGCCGATGAGGTAGGTCGCGGCGGTGATGTCCAAGATGTTGTTGTAGGAAAGTTCCTTCCCCTGGAGCTGCGAGAAGTGGTCGTGAAACGTCCCGTAGAGCGCCGCCTTCTGGTGCGGGTTCTCGCCGTAGCGGAGGGCCTGCGCCTTCTTCCATGAGAGCGAAAGGGTCGCGGGGAACCCACTCAGCGCCTCGAGGTCCGGCTCCGCCGCCTGCGCTTCGAGGTAGCGCGCGATCGCGGTGTCGTAAGCGCCGGTGCGCTGGAAGACTTTCAGCGCGAGCTGGCGGCGCAGCTCGGGGAGTTTGAGTGGCACGGGCGTCCCGCCCGTGTTTTCCGCCTCCATCGCCGCGAGCACGCGCGGATAATCGTCGGCGTCGCAGACGACGGTCACGCTCTCGTGGTTCTTCGCCGCGCTCCGCAGCATCGACGGGCCGCCGATGTCGATGTTCTCGATCGCTTCCTCAAAATGCACCCCGGGCTTAGCGACAGTCTCCTCGAAAGGATAAAGATTAACCACCACGAGATCGATGAGCGCGATGTCGTTCTGCTGCGCTTGCGCGAGATGGTCGGCCTTGTCGCGGCGGCAAAGCAGGCCGCCGTGGATTTTCGGGTGCAGGGTCTTCACGCGTCCCTCCATGATCTCGGGGAAGCCCGTGTGCTGGCTGACCTCGGTCACCGGGAGGCCTCTTTCGGCGAGCAGCTTCGCCGTGCCACCGGTCGAGAGCAGCGTGTAGCCGTGCTGGCGCACGAGCGCCGTGGCGAATTCGGCGAGGCCGCGTTTGTCGGAGACGGACAGGAGGGCGAGCTTGGGCATGGAAAAAGAGACCAAGAGACCAAGGGGCCAAGGGACCAAGGGACAAGAGCGAAGAGCAGGCTGCGGTCTTTTTGTCCCTTTGTCTCTTTGTCCCTGGTCTTTTGGTCCTTTAATACCACTTGCGGCGCGCAACTTACCGCATCTCCTCTGCGGCGTGACTTCGTCCTGCGAACTGCCCGGCCTGACCGCGCGCCTCGACAAGCTGTGCTACCACCACGGCGGCGCGAGCCTGCCCGAGGACAAGCCGCACGCCTTCGTCTACTTCGTCACCATCCGCAACGCCTCCGACCGCACCGTCACGCTGCTGGGGCGCAAGTGGGTCGTCGCGCACGCGGACGGCACGCACCTCGTCGTCGAGGGCGACAAGATCGTGGGCGAGACGCCGCGGCTGACGCCGGGCGAGGAATTTTCCTACAACAGCTACCACGTGACGGGCTGCGACGCGGAATCGCAGGGCAGCTTCCACGGCGTCGACGAATTCGGAAACCGAATTCACGTGCTCCTGCCCTCCTTCGCGCTGCACGTGCCGCGGGCGTAGCGTTTTCGTTCTCGTTCCGGCCCCGCAAATTTGCTCTGCTGGATCTTTCATGAAGCTCAAAGACCTGAACCGCGACGGCGGCATTGGCGCCAATTCGCTGTTCGTCCAGCTCGGCGATCTCAATATCTTGGTTGATTGCGGCCTGAACCCGAAGAAGACCGGTCGCGCCGCCACGCCCGACCTCGGGCACATCCGCGGCGTGCGGCTGGATCTCATCATCATCACGCACTGCCACCTCGATCACATCGGCAGCCTCCCCGTCGCGATGCGCGAGCACCCGGATACGCCGGTGATCATGACGACCTCGAGCCGCATCCTCATCGAGCGGATGCTCCACAACTCCGCCAACGTGATGCTGCGGCAGAAGGAGGAGGAGAACATCCCCGACTACCCGCTCTTCACGCACGAGCAGATCGATCAGTGTTCGAGGCGGATGATCGGCCTGCCCTTCGGGCACGCGAAGCACTTCCGCGGCGCCAAGGACGAGATCGAAATCATCCTCCACCCGGCGGGGCACGTTGTCGGCGCCGCTGGCGTCGAGATTCGCCACAAGGAGCGCGCGATTTTCTTCACGGGCGACGTGCTGTTCGAGAACCTGCGCACCCTGCCCGGCGCGAAGTTCCCGGCCGGCCACTTCGACACCGTCGTGCTGGAGACGACGCGCGGCACCACCGAGCGCCCCCTCGGCAAGGAGCGGGTCAACGAGATCGCCCGTCTGATCAATACCATCAACCAGACGATCGAGGCCGGCGGCTCGTATCTCATCCCCGTGTTCGCCCTCGGGCGGATGCAGGAGATGCTCTCGGTCCTCCACGACGCGCGGCGCTTCGGCCGGCTCAGGGACTGCCCGATTTTCGCCGCCGGGCTCGGCATCGACCTCTCGGACTACGTCGATGCCATCGCCCGCAAGACGGGCCACGCCAATTTCAACCGCAACATCATCAAGGAACTGAAGGTAAAGCCCACGCCGCGGAAACTGAAACCCGGCGAGGATCTCCGCCAAAAGGCGATCTATCTCGTGAGTTCCGGCATGATGGTCGAGCGCACGCCCAGCTACATGATCGCGTCGGGTCTCCTGGGCCATGTGCGAAACGGCATCGGCTTCGTCGGCTACTGCGATCCCGACACCCCGGGTGGCGAACTGCTCGCGGCGAAAGAGGGCGACACCTTCGAGTTCTCCGCCATCGGCGTGCGGACAAAGATCAAGGCTCAGGTCGATCGGTTCGAGCTGAGCGGCCATGCCGACCGCGAGGAACTCGTGGAATTCGCGGTGCAAACCAGCGCCCGTTCGGTGGTGCTGACCCACGGCGAGCCGGAGGCGCGCCAATGGTTCGCCGAGGAACTCGCCCGAAAAATGCCCGGCGCCAAGGTCCTCGATCCGGTGCCGCTGAAGAGCTACCAAGTGTGAACGAAGCCGGCCGCGAGCCCGAGGTGATCCGCCTGCGCCGGAGCATCCGGCTCTGGCTCGGCCTTTTCATCGCCGGTCTCGTGCTCAGCGGCGTCACGGCGTTTCCGCTGCTCGTGGAGTTGGAATTCGTGTGCTCGCTGTTGGGCCTCGCGCCCGACGCCACGGCGGCCAGCCACACCGGGCTTGCGCACTGGCTGCTGTGGGTGCGCGAGGGCTTGTCGGTCACCTATGCACGCTATCCGTTCATCGGCTACGGCACAGACTGGCTCGCCTTTGGTCATCTCGTGATCGCCTTGTTCTTCATCGCGCCATGGCGCGAGCCGGGCCAGCACCTGCCCGTGCTGCGCATGGGGCTCGTCGCCTGCGCGCTCGTCATCCCACTCGCGTGGATCGCCGGCGAAGTGCGCGGCATCCCGCTCACCTGGCGGCTCATCGATTGCGCGTTCGGCGTGATCGGGGCCGTGCCGCTCTGGATCGCGTTGCGCCTGGCGCGGCGAATCGAGCGGCTTGCGCCCGCAGCCTAGCCCCCGATGCGCAACTGGCCCGCGGCGATCTCGTAGCGCATGCGGACGACGTTGAGCCACTCGTCGAACTCATCGGGCTGAATGCCCGCACCCTCCAACCACTCCGCAGACGGCATTTCAGGAAGAATCTCATCCTTCACGCA
>JANOCA010000604.1:0-2934 GCA_031411915.1 Opitutaceae bacterium | reverse complement strand
GATGTTGTCGTGGTGATCCCAGCTCCCGTAGGTGAGGGAGACGAAACGCACGCCGGCCTCGACGAGGCGGCGGGCGAGGAGCATGCGCTGGCCGGCGGCGTTGCGGCCATAAGCGTCGCGGGTCTTGGCGTCCTCGGCCTTGATGTCGAAGGCGGCGCGGGCCTTGTCCGAGCTGATCATGGCGTAGGCGCGCTGGTAGAAGGAATCCATGCCGTCGAGGGCGTCGGATTTTTCGAGGGCGCTGAAATGGGCGTCGACCACGGCGCGCATCTCGCGGCGCTCGGCGAAGCGATGCGCGTCGATGCCGGCGGGCAGGGTGAGGTCGCGGACGGAGAAGGAGTCGTTGGCCGGATCGCTGCCGAGGGCGAAGGCGCCGAACGCGGAGCCGAGGTAGCCGGTGCCGGCGTAGGGCGTGGTCTGGTTGGGGATGAGGATGTAGGGCGGGAGATTGTTGCGCTCGCCGAGTTCGTGGGAAACGACGCTGCCCATGCTCGGGTAAGCGATCGCGGGGCTGGGGCGATAGCCGGTGAACATCGAGTGCGTGCCGCGCTCGTGGGCCGCCTCGCCGTGTGTCATCGAGCGGACCACCGTGATCTTGTCGGCGATCTTCGCGGTCTCCTTCAGGTTCTCCGAGAAATACACGCCATCGAGCTTGGTCCTCACCGCTTCCATCGGGCCGCGATACTCGATGGGGGAGCCCATCTTTGGGTCGAACGACTCCTGGTGCGACATGCCGCCGGGCAGGTAGATATTGATGACGGACTTGGCCTTGCCGGCGGACGCGCCGAGCTGGCGCGCGGTGGCGGCGCGGGCCTCGGTGCGAAACAAGTCGCTCATCGTCACGCCCACGGTGCCGAGCAGGCCCACGTAGAGGAACTCGCGGCGGTTGGGCTGCCAAGGGGCGTGGGGCGGAGGCTGTTGCATGGAAAAAAGGGGGTGGGGCGAAACGTCGGAGACGCCGCAAGTGGGTCTCTGGTAGCAAACGATTTTTACGCCGGGCGTCGAGCCTGCGGGCAGGGGGAAATCCACCCGACGGGCATTCCGTTGTAGCCCTGCTCGGAAGAGCAGGGACCGACGGGAGCTTGAGGGCAGGTCGTCCCGCCTCTCACGAGGCGGGCTACGAATGTCAGTGCGGCAGCCGGAAGCCGTAGCGCTCGAACACGGCCCGCGCCTCGCGCGTGCGCAGAAACGCGAGGTAACGCGCGGCGGCGGGATTGGCTCCGCCGCGGGTGGTGAGCACGGCGCCCTGCTCAAGCGGCTGGTGAAGCGCCGCGGGTATCTCAGCCCAACGGCCGAATTCGCGCGAGGGCGGCGCACCGAGCACGAGGGCAAGCGCGACGATCCCGGCATCGGCGTGGCCGGTCTCCACGAACTGCGCGGTCTGCGCGATGTTGTCGCCGAGGACGAGTTTCGGCTCGGCGTCGCCCCAGACGCCGAGGGAGATCAGCGCCTCGCGGGCGGCGCGGCCGTAGGGCGCATGCACGGGATTGGCGAGGGCGAGCTTCTTGACGAGCGGGCTGCGGACCAAGACCGCGAGATCGCCCGCCGGATCGAGGTCGGGACGCTTGGTCCAGAACACGAGGCGGCCGATGCCGTAGAGCACGAGGCTCTTTCCGTCGGCACCGCCCGCCGCGATCAGCGCGCGCGGGTAGCTGAGATCGGCGGAGAGGAAGACATCGTAGGGCGCGCCGTTCGTGATTTGGGCGAAGAAATTGCCGGAGGAACCGGTGGTGAGGCGGAGCGCGACGCGCGGCTCGACCTTGGCAAACTCCGCATTCAGCGCCGGCAGGCAGAACACGAGGTCGCTGGCGGCGGCGATGGCGACGCTCGACGGGCTTTGGATTTCAGCGGCTGATGCGAGCGACGACCCGAGGCCGGCGAAAAACGCGAGGAGTCGCGCGCGAGCGTTCACTTCGCGGGCTTGGCCGCGGCCGGCTTCACGTTTTCCAAAACCCAATTGCGGCCCTGCCGGGACATCAGGCCGGTGATAGTGTCGCCGGCCTTGAAGGCCTTGAACGTGGCTTCATCGACTTTGAACATCATCGTCATCGCGCGCATCACGCCGGGAATTTCCTCGTGCTTCACCATGAACGCGGACTGCTCGGACATGACGGAAGTGATGACGCCGCGGAGCGGATGGCGCACGACGGCCTCGGATTTCTCCGCGGGCTTGGTATCGGCCGCGCGAACGGCGAGGGGCGCGAGAGCGAGGATGAGGAGGGAGGCGAAGAGGGTGGATTTCATGGACGGGAATGTTGCGTGAGGGCGGGGACGGGGGCGATGCATAATTCGAGGGCGGCGGATGATAGGGCCAACAAATTTGAAGTGGAAAGGGGGAGTCCCAGGGAGACGGGAGCCGGACGCGCGAGCGTGGCCGGATCGAGCTCGAGCGTGCGAACTGAGTTTTTATCCCCCGCCTGCGTCCACGACATCACGACCCGGCCATTGGGCCGCAGGGCGGCGCGCGGGAATCCGCTGGTGCGGGCCTGCACGGTGTCGGCGACCAGTTGCGCGGCCGAGAGCTTCCCGTCGGGGTAGAGCCGGCGCGCGTAGATGCCGGCGGCATTCGCCGCGGTGCCGATCTCCAGCCACAGAAAGAGTGCGGAGGAATCGGCAAGGATCACGGTCTCGATGCGGCCGAGTGGGCGGCCTAGGTCGAGGCGCACTGGGGGCGCCAAGGTGCGCGCTGCGTCGGTGGAGAGGCGGGCGAAGACCTGGGGTTTGCCCTCGGCGGCGGTGAACCACGCGACGGCGAGCGCGTCACCGCGCGCATCGGCGGCGGGGCCGTTGACCGGGCACGCGGCGATTTTCCAGCCGTCGTCGCGGAGCGTGGCCGGCGCGGTGAATTTGCGCGTCGCGAGATCGAAGGTCGCGAACTTGTTGTCCCGGATTTCGTCGGCGGTGTGCCCGCGGTAGGCGATGAAGACGCGGTCG
>JANOCA010000603.1:0-17674 GCA_031411915.1 Opitutaceae bacterium | reverse complement strand
AGCGCCGCGGCTTCGCCAAACACAAACAGCGCCCCCATCGCGACCGGCTGCGCGCCGCACGCCACGAGATCGGCATGCGTGCCGCGCACGGCCGACCCCGCGCTGATTGCGTCATCCACGATGGCGACGCGCCGTCCGCGGACGCGTTCGCGTTGGTCGGGTGGCAACGTGTAGCGCACGGGAAAAAGCCCGGCGGCCGCGCTGGGCGGCGGAGCGAAGCGCTCCGTGAAAAGATAGTCGGCACCAATCTCCGCGGCGATGCGCTGCGCGAGTTCCGCGCCGCCCGTCATCGGCCCGCACACCGCGTCAACCTGGTGCGTCGCTATCCGTTGCGCGAGCGCCGCGACAAACGGCCGCAGCCGCTCCCGCTGCGCCAGCACGCGGTCGAGTTCGAACCACCGCTCGCTATGGTAGCCGGACTCCATGCGGAAGTGCCCGCTGCGTCCCGCAAGGAGGGCGATGAGGTTGTCTGAGGGCGTCATGTCATTGAAGAGGCCGCTATCCTCGTAGGACCACACGCCCGAGTTCGGCGAGCCGGCGAAGCTCGCGGCTACTTCTTCTTGGCAAATGAAACGACCTTGTGACCGGACTCATGCTGTCGGCGCTTCGCGTCGTCGATAATGGCCTTGAGATCGAATTTGAACTTCGTGGCGTGCTTTTCCCGACTGTGGCGAACGTCGCCGATGATGCCCTCTTCCCGTGCGAACTTCGTGAAGCTGCTGCCTCGATGGACATTCGTTGGTTTCTTCACGGCGCTCACTCCAAGGGATAAACCGCTTCCTGGATAAGCAGCCGGCGCACAGCCACGGAATCGGGGCGATTGATGTTCAGCACCTGAATTGTCGCGCGGCCGGTGGAAGTCGTGCCGACGAGCGTGGCACCGTCCCACTTGAAGTGCTCGTTCCACGCCTGTTGCCGTGGGCGAAAAAGCTCTGTGACGTCGGATGTCACGGGATCGATGCCGGACAGATTGGGTCCCTTGTGGCGGTTGCAGAAGCAGCAGGCGAGCGCCAGATTGGCCAGCATCGTTCGTCCGCCGTGCTGCTGCGCGATGATATGATCGACGTGAAACGGCACCTCGGCGTATTTCTCCGGGAAGTGGCAATACTCGCACCGGTGCTGCGCGCGCGTGCGGACCGCCTCATGCAGGAACTCGTCCATGCGGGCGCTCAGGCCGAGGCGTCGCGCAGCGAGAGGCGGGCCTTGGCCTTGATGAATTCGAGGGTGCGCCCGACGTTGAGATAATGGTCGAGTTCCTGGCTCTCGTCGGCTCCCAGCGAGCCGGTGCTGGCCTTGGCGGAAAGCACGCGCACCCGCTCGACGTCGCATTCCGAAAGCCGCAGGCGCAAAAATTCTTGGGCGGCCCCGGCCGACAAATCGCCAACATCTGGCCGAATGGCGCGTCCCCAGATTTCGGTTTCAGTCACTGTCCCGGTGGCGCTCATGCGGAAAGTGATAGGGCGGAAACCCGTTGAATCAAATCTGAAGTGGGCGGGAGCAGCGGGCGGTGTAGCTCAGTTTTCTCGGAAGTGGCATGGGTGTCACGCCCATGTCTGGCGGCGCTTTGCGCCGTCCACGGGCACGATGCCCGTGCCACGCCAAGCATGGCCTCGCGCTTCACCCCTTCACCGCGAGGCGCTTGAAGACGAGGGGTGTCGTGCGCCCGCCCTGGCTCCATTCGCCGGCGAGTTCGGAGCCGTCGGCGTTGAGCTTGCCGGTAAAGCTGCCGCGGACCTGCGGGACTTCGAATTGCACCGCGCCGTCTTTCTCGGTGAGAGACTCGATGGCAATGCGCGGCGAGCCTTGATCGAGGCTGATCATATCGCCGCTGAGCTTGCCGTCCGCGTGGGCCGTGGTCTCGAGGTCGAGGCGGAGTTCGATGCCCGGCACGGGCTTGATGCCGCCGCGCCATTTGCCCGCGACGCCCTTGCCCGGTTCGCCCTTGGCGGGCACGGCATGAGGATCGATCTGCGGGGCGGGCTTGTCAGTGCGCTCGAGGCGAAACGGCGCCGGGTTGGCGCCGCCTGAGGTCGCCTCGCCGGCAATCGACTTGCCGTCGGCCGAGAGCTGGCCGGTGAAGGCGGGATCGCCGGGGAGGCCGGTCAGGACGAAATCGACGGCGACGCCCGAAATCTTGGCGGTGTCGAACGCAAAGCCGCGCACGCCCTGTTTGGGGCAATCGAGCGTGCCCTTCCACTTGCCTTCGCCGGCCGCGACCCACTCGACGTTCAGCGCGAGGTCGCCGCGCGGCGTGGAGAGCGCGCCCGCCCAATAGCCGGTAATCGTTTTGGCCGCCTCAGCGGCGGGGAGCAGTGCGGGGCACGTGGCGGTAAGCGCGAGTGCGGCGAGAACAAGGAGGCGGGGAATTTTCATCATGGGGGAAGCTGGCTTGCGACCAGCCCACGTAAATCCTGTTCCGCGCGCAAGCGAGGCGTTCGTTTGAGGGAGCCCGGTGCGGCGAGCGGCGCAGCGCGGCCGGGCGCTCAACTGAACCGCCAGAGCGCGGCTGCGTTGCGCCCACGGATCTTCTCGCGCTCGGCTGGCGTCCAAAACGGAACGTCGGCACGGATGAGCGCCAGTTCCTGATCGAGCGACGGGCGTCCGGCTTGCGCGCGGGTGTCGGCGGGGAATCCCGTGCCCCACAGCAGGCGGTCGGGACCGAAGGCATCCGACACGCGCTTCACCACGTCGAAGGTGTCGGCATAGGGATGCTGCTTCGTCGCGGACATCGTGTTGAGCTCGGACACCTTGACCCAGATCTGCGGGAACCGGGCCAGGCGCACGAGCTGCGCCACGTCGCGCTCCACGCTCGGCGCCTTCACCTCGATGCGCGCGAGGTGGTCGATCACCACGTGCACGCCGGGGAATTGCTCGATCATGGTCTCGAGGCGCGCGAGCTGGGTCGGCAGGACGAAGAAGTTAAGGATCGCCTGCAGCGCCTCGGCGCGGCGCCAAAGCCGGCGATGGGCCTCGGAGTTCAGCCAGTCCTCGCGCCCCGGATAGTAAAGCGGGCTCAAACGCACGCCGGAGAAACCTTGCCCGCGGACGAGGCTGTCCAACCGGTCCGCGACGTCCGCGCCGAGCGGATCGATCAGCCCTTGGGCGCGCAAGCGCCGGGGATGCTCCTTCACGCAGCGGGCGAGATACCTGTTGTCCCAGCCGTAGTAGATCACCTGCACCAGCACGGCGTGGCTGATGGAATGGCGATCCATTTCAGCGAGCAGCGCTTCGGCCGTGGCCGCGATCGCCGGCGGCCGGAAGTTCGGATTGTCCGGATGGGCAAACGGGAACGCGACGGGATCGTCGCTCCACACGTGCACGTGAGTGTCGATCAGCGGCGGTCGCGGCACGACAGCTTGGGCAGCAGCGAGCGGCGCTGCCGCAAGCTGCGTCAGAAAAGCACGGCGGGAAAACCCCGCGGACATGATGGCATCGCTCACGACGGAATGCCCCATGATGAATCGATGTGGGCCGTCCGCGCGAGCGTGCGATGCCGGCGACAGTTTCGTTAGGTCACCCCGTCAGTTTGCCAAAACGAGAGGGCTGTTACACACGAGGAACTCGTAATGAAAGATATTCTGCCGACGGCGAACCCCCATCAGTGCGGGCTGCGAGCGTTCGACCGTCATATTGCCAGTATTCGCTTTCCCGAAGTGTGTCGCTGACGTGAATCACTAACGCTTCGGGATCGATCGTGAGCAAACCAAGGTCAAAGAGGCAGTGAGTATCAGCGCGAAGCAAGAGGCCGTTCTCTGCGCGGTTGATGCCGCTCTTGGTATGATCGAAAATGTGGCAGGCTTCCAAGACCGCTTCTGTTGAACAGCCGGTGACCGCGCACTTGCCATCATAGAGTCGGAACAAATTTTGGCGAAGTCGCATCTGACCACGGCGAACTTTGGCTGCGAACATGCGTAATTCCGCAGGGTCGTCGTTGGGTGCCTCGCCAAAGTCTTCGTAGCGTGGTCGGGGTAAGTTGACGTTTTTTTGTTCGCCAGTAAGCGCAAGCAGTTGGGCGTATTCTCGTCCGTTGAGACGGTAGTTTGTCTCGATGGGAATTCGCAGCATGCGAGTGTCGCGTAGCAAAACGTCTTCTAGAATAGCTTCCTTTGTAAGCATATCACTTTCGTCGATGCACCGATGTTCGACGCGCATGCCAACTTGCAAATACGGTTCCTTAGGCGGTTTCTCTAGGTAGTAGGGGATTGCGCGGCGCTCTTCTTTAGCCACGACAGGTCCATGTGTGATGCGGCAGCGCGCAATGATGCCGGCTGGCTTGGTGCCGCTACCTTTCGACCGCCAGATGAAGACCGGCTGACCGACTGCGAAGAAAGATTCGAAGTGTTTTTGCCTAACCACCCACCAGATGTCGTCGAAATCTCTAACGTAGTCGTCGACTCGAAAGTGGTCATTGTTGCCCTGAAAAATCCAACCGGCTACTGCTTCGTTTTTCCCTGATGCAATTTTAGCTTCATATTCGATTGCGAGCTGCACGTGGCCTCGCATCGGACTTGGCGATGATTTGCGAAAATATGGGATATGCCGTTCGAGCGCGCGAAGCGCCATGCGAAGGCCTTCATCGCCAAAATCTCGATGGATCCAACCAAAGAAGGCACGGGTCGCTTCGACGCTCATAGCTCGCTGGTAGAGTTCGCCTTTGAGCATGTGGCGCAGGTTATAAACGAAGAACGTTGCGCTAGCCTCGTTCAGGCCAGTATCGGTGAGCCGCTTAATCGCGTCGGTTGAACCGAGTTTGCCTGCATAGACGTCCTTGCCGGCACGATAGGCGGCCTCGTAGTGCGCTCTTGGGATAGCAGGCATTCGAGATCGATGCGAACCCTTGAAACGAGAGGGCACGCCCTAACTAGGTCGATGCACGTATTCTGATCAGCAGATCTTTCGCCTCGACCGTGTCCGCCAATGCGACGTGCAGCTCGGCGACAACCCCGTCGCAGGGCGCGTAGACGGTGTTCTGCATTTTCATCGCTTCCATCATGAGGAGCTTGTCGCCCTTTTTGACCTTGGTGCCAACGCTCACTTGGAGCGTGGCGATGAGGCCGGGGATGGGAGCGGCGACTTGCGTGGGATCGGCGAGGTCGGCTTTCGGGCGCGCTTTGGTTTTCGGCGCGATGCTCTTGTCGAGAATCGTGGTCTCGCGGCCGATGCCGTTGAGCTCGTAGCTGATCGCGCGGCGGGCTTCCTTGTCGGCTTGGCCGACGGAGATGAGGCGGATGATGAGGACCTTGCCCTCCTCGATGTTGACGGAGATTTCCTCGCCGGGCTTGAGGCCGTAGAAAAACGCCGTCGTCGGGAGCACGCTCACGTCGCTATAGGCCGCGGCGTGCCTCGCGTAGTCGGCGAAGACCTGGGGATACATCAGGTGGGAGTAGATGTCGTCGTCGGTGGCGTGGCGCTTGAGTTTGTCCGATAACTCCGCACGCAATTTTTCGAGGTCGATGGGCGGAATCGACGACGTGGGTGATGGGTGAGAGGTGAGGGGTGATGGGTTTTTCCTGCCCATGACCTTTGACCCATGACCCTTGGCCTCGGCGGCGAGCGCCGCCGCATACTTCGCGCGGGCTTCCTTGTGACGCTTTTCGCCGAGGACGACGAGCGACACTTTCTCCGGCCAGCCGCCCTCGGGCCAGCCGAGGCCGCCGCTCATCATGTCGATCACGCTCTCGGGGAACGCGGTCGAGCCGGGCTCGAGGTTCACGACATCGGCGGGCTTGATGCCCTTGCTGAAGAGGAAGAGCGCCATGTCGCCGACAACCTTGGACGACGGCGTGACCTTCACGATGTCGCCGAAGAGTTGGTTCACCTCGGCATAGGTGCGAGCGATCTCGGGCCAGCGCTGGGCGACGCCCATCGAGGCGGCCTGCTCCTTGAGGTTGGTGTATTGGCCGCCGGGCATCTCGTGGAGATAGACCTCGGCCGAGCCGGCCTTCGGCGCGGTGTCGAAGGGCCGGTAATACTCGCGCACCGTCTCCCAGTCGTCGGAAAACTCGTTGAGCGTGGCGACGTCGAGCTGCGGATCGCGCGGCGTGTTTTGCAGCGCGGCGACGATGGAGTTGAGGTTGGGCTGCGAGGTGCTGCCGCTCATCGAGGCGAGGGCGAGGTCGACGATATCCACGCCCGCATCGGCGGCGCGGAGCACGCTGGCGGCGGCGATGCCGCTGGTGTCGTGTGTGTGGAAATGGATCGGGAGGCCGACCTCTTCCTTCAGCGTCTTTACGAGCTTAGCGGCGGCGTAGGGGCGGCAGAGGCCCGCCATATCCTTGATCGCGAGGAAGTGCGCGCCCATGCGCTCGAGCTCCTTCGCCATCTTCACGTAGTATTGAAGCGAGAACTTGTCGCGGCGCTCGTCGAGGATGTCGCCGGTGTAACAAAGGGCGGCTTCGCAGATGCCGTGGGTCGCGTTGACGGACTCCATGGCGACGCGGAGATTCGGGAGGTAGTTGAGCGAGTCGAAGACGCGGAAGATATCCATGCCGCTCGCGGCCGCGTGCTTCACGAAACCGGCGACGACGTTGTCCGGGTAGTTGGTGTAGCCGACGGCGTTGGCGCCGCGGAACAGCATTTGAAAACAGATATTCGGCACGCGGGCGCGGAGCTGGCGCAGGCGCTCCCACGGATCCTCGCTGAGGAAACGCATCGCGGTGTCGAAGGTCGCGCCGCCCCACATCTCGAGCGAGAAAAGGTTGGGCGTGCGGCGCGCGACGGCGTCGGCGGTCGCGAGCATGTCGTAGCTGCGCACGCGCGTGGCCATGAGTGACTGGTGCGCGTCGCGCCACGTGGTGTCGGTGATGAGGAGGCGCTTTTGCTTCAGGGTCCACTCGGCGAATTTCTTCGGGCCGAGCTCGAGGAGTTTCTGGCGCGTGCCGGGCGGGGGGGCGATGGTGTGATCCCAGGCAGGAAACGGCGCGGCGGGGAACGGCTTGTCGGGCCGGTAGCCCTTGGCGTGCGGGTTGCCGTTGACGATGACGTTGCCGAGGAAGGTGAGCAGCTTCGTCGCGCGATCGCGGCGCGGCTTGAATTTGAACAGCTCCGGCGTCGTGTCGATCAGCGTGGTCGTCGCCTGGCCGGCGCGGAACTGCGGGTGAGCGATGACGTTTTCGAGGAAAGGGATGTTGGTCTTCACCCCGCGGATGCGAAACTCGCTCAGCGTGCGGTGCGCGCGGCGCATCGCCATGTCGTAGGTTTGGCCGCTGGTGATGCTCTTCACGAGCATCGAGTCGTAGAAGGGCGTGATGACGGCGCCGGAGTAGCCCATGCCGCCGTCGAGACGCACGCCGAAGCCGCCGGGCGAGCGATAGGCGATGATGCGCCCGTAGTCGGGCATGAACTTGTTCTCCGGATCCTCCGTCGTGATGCGGCACTGGATCGCGTAGCCGTTGCGCGGGATGTCGGCCTGCCGCGGCATGCCCACTTCCTCGGAGTGCAGCGAGTGGCCCTGCGCGATGAGAATCTGCGCGCGCACGAGATCGAGGCCGGTGATGACCTCGGTCACGGTATGCTCGACCTGGATGCGCGGGTTCATCTCGATGAAGAACCACTCGTGCCGGTCGAGATCGTAGAGGAATTCCACGGTGCCGGCGTTGTCGTAGCGGATCTCGCGGGCCATGCGCGCGGCGGCGTCGAAGAGCTCGTTCACGATTTTCTCGGGCAGGCCAAAGCTCGGCGCGACCTCGATGACCTTCTGGTGCCGGCGCTGCACGGAGCAGTCGCGCTCGTGGAGATGGATGACGTTGCCGTGCTTGTCCCCGAGGATCTGCACCTCGATGTGCTTCGCGCGCGGGATGTATTTTTCGAGGAAGACCGCGGGATTGCCAAACGCGCGCTCGGCCTCGCCCTGCGCCTCATCGAGCAGGTTCGCGAGATCGCCGGGCTTGTGGACGACTCTCATGCCGCGGCCGCCACCGCCGAAGGCCGCCTTGATGATCAGCGGAAACCCGATCGACTTTGCGGTCTTCAGCGCCTCGTCGCGATCGGTGATGGGATTCTCGGTGCCGGGGAGGGTGGGGACGTTGATGCGCTGTGCGAGGGCGCGGGCGGCGGTCTTGTCACCCATCATGTCGAGCAACTCGGGGCGCGGTCCGACGAAGATGACGCCGGCCTTTTCGCAGGCTCGGGCGAAGCCGGCGTTCTCCGAGAGAAAACCGTAGCCGGGATGGATGGCGTCGACGCCCTTTTCCTTGGCGACCGCGACGATGCTATCGATGTCGAGGTAGGCGGCGACGGGACCCTTGCCGGCGCCGACCTGGTAGGCCTCGTCGGCCTTGTAGCGATGGATGCAGAGCCGATCCTCGTGGGCAAAGACCGCGACCGTGCGGAGATTCAGCTCGGTGCCCGCGCGAAAGATGCGGACGGCAATCTCGCTGCGGTTGGCGGCCATCAGTTTCTTGATGGGGCGGAGTGAGGGTGCGACGGGGGAGGAAGCGGGCTTCGTGGTGGGCATCGAAAATCGTCTCCGTGAATTGGGCAGAAGGCCGCACTGAGCAAGCGCGAAGCCGGGAGGGGCGCGGGCCTTCCGCGATGAGCGGGCGAGCTGGACTATTTTCTCGGCGCCGTGATGAGGGCGACGCGAAAGCCGATGGTATAGTCCAGTCGCGCGGCGGAGCCGCCGGAGCGGGCGGCCGAGCGGCCCGTGCGGGCCTCCGTCCGCCAGCTGCCGCCGCGCGCGATTCGATAGTGGCCGCGTTCGGGCCCGGAGGGATCGGTCACGGTGCCGCCGCGGTAGGGGCCATACCAATCGAAGCACCACTCGAGGACGTTGCCGGACATATCGTGGAAACCCCAAGCGTTGGGACGCTTCAGGCCGACTTGGTGAGCGATGCCGTTGCTGTTCACATCGTGCCAAGCCATTGCCTCCGGGTCGCCGGCGTAGGCCGACGTCGAGCCGGCGCGGCAGGCATATTCCCACTCTGCCTCCGTGGGCAGCGAGTAGGTCTCGCCCTCGGCGAGGCGGCCCGCCGCGCGCTCCCGCTCCGTGAGTTTCTGGCAGAACGCCATGGCGTCGATCCACGAGGCGTTTTCCACCGGCAGATCGGGGTCGCCCTTCTTGAAGGTGCTCGGGTTCACTCCCATGATGGCCTCGTATTGTGCCTGCGTCACCTCGGTGCGGCCCAGCCAGAATTCCCGGCTGATCGTGACCTGCCCGCGCGGGCCCTCGGCCTTGTTGCGTTCGGGCTCCTCGGCCGGGCTGCCCATCGTGAACGTGCCGGGCGCCACGCGGATCAGATCCAGCTTCAGATCCGCGACGACGCGCACCGCGGACGTGGCGGGCGCGGGCAGCCCGGCCGGATCCGCCGCACCAACCACGAGCGCGGTGGTGAACAGCAGGCAAAGCCGCGGGGCGCGCCGGATCCAATTGAGCGATGAAGCGAACGAAAGCACGACCATACCCTAACCGCTGCGGGCCGGGACAGCTACGCGTTTCTTGGTCGAAACCAAGCGCGCGTTGCCGCACCGGCCGGGCGCTCAGCGATGCGGCGTGAGCCAGCCGACGGCCCCGTTGGCATTTCCGCTGCGGCAGGGGGATCGGGTATGCGCCGACTTAGAGACTCAGAGGCTGAAGCTCGCCGTGAGGATGAAGAGCTGCGGGTCGATGATCCGGAAACTGTGCGGCTGGCCGTTGGGCAGGGCGCCCACGGGCTGGATGCGGCCATTCTCGCCGGCGTTGCGGATGTTGAGCTGGACGCTCAGGCCCACGCGATCGCGGAAGATGCGGGTGTTGTAGCTGGCGCCGAGATCGACGTAGAGGTGGCTTTTGTCGAAGACGATGCGGTCGGGGTCGTAGGCGGTGGGGTCGTTTTGGAGCGCGTAGTAGCCGATGCCGCCCTTGTCCTCCCAGCGCGCGGCGGCGCTCACGGCGACCCGCTTGAGCCACTTGTTCTCGAGGCCGAGCCCCGCGAGGCGGTAGTTGGTGAGCGCGTTGAAACGCCACTCGCGCTGCTGCGGGCGTCGCTTGCCCTCGGTGGCGCGGAGGAGCTTGTAGGGCCCGAGCACGACGCCATCGAGGAAGTCGCTGGGCGTGCCGGCGCTGCCGTAGCGCGTGGTGAACCACGGCGTGTTGGTGCGCGGGTCGATGATCTTGCGCCAGATCGGGAGGCGGCCGTCGATGTAATCCTGGATGCCGGGCGTGACGTTGGCCTCGACGACGGACTGCTGCGTGATCGTGGCCTTGGCGGTCCAGAAGCTCGTCGGGTTGTAGGTGATCTCGATCTCCTTGCCCTTGGAGACGACGTCGGAGGTCTCGGCGATGGGAAACGCGTTCATCTGCGCGAGGCGGTCGACCGGCACCTCCATGACCTTTGCGACCTCGGCGTTGAGCTGCTCCTGCGTGAAGGTGGGGTTGGCCGTGCCGATCCACGCGGAGGCCTGGCGCTGGAGGTTGAACTGGTCGTTGTTGCCTGCGAACGCGAAGTCGATGCGGCCGGTGCGCGTGGCGATCACGCCGGCGTCGCCGGTGCGCGAGTTGACCTGCTTGGTCTCGTAGAGGTTGATCTTGACGTAGAGCTTGCCCGCGAGGCCGAAGGAGACGCCGTAGTCCTTGGTCTCGGAGGTCGGGTTGGGGAGCTGCCTCAGGTTCAGGTTCTGCGCGATCGTCTGGGGGACGAAGCTGTTGGCGGTGTTGTAGTGGAAATTAAGCGACCGCACGAAGTCGCTCGCGACGCGCGTGAACGCCGAGCCTTCGCGGGCGTGGCGGTCGAAGAAGCTCCACCCGCGGAAGGGGCGCGCGACGGCACCGGTGGTCTTCGTCTTGCCCTCGCGTTGGAACCAGTTGCTGGGCCACACGTCGTCGGCGTTGAAGTTGGGCGTGATGCCGTCGGGCAGCAGCGTGGTCTGCGCGGCGTTGCGGTTGAAGTTGGAGTCCTTGCGGCGGCCGAAGGTGGTCACGAGCCGATCGCCGAGGAGGTGATTCTGCATCACGCCGCCACCGGTCTTGATGACGTTGGCGGAGACGCGATTGCCGGGGACAAAGGCCTCGCCGATCGTCGTGGGTTCGTCGACCCAGCGGCCGAGCTGCGCGTTGAACCACGTGAAATTGCGCTGGCCGTTGAGCTTGTCCCAGGCGGGGGAGCCGTAGTCGACGTTGTCGCCGCGGTTGTCTCCGAGGTAGTAGCGGTAGTTGGCGCGCGCGATGGTGGCGCCGTTGGCGCGGGCGGAGCCGGCGGGGAGCCAGGCGTGGTTGGACACAATCACGTCGCGGAACGGGTAGCTCATGTTGAGCGAGCGCTTGTATTCGTGGTAGCCGCTGAACGCGTGCTCACCGAGCCAGCGCAGGCGGCCCTGCTCGCGGGAGAAGTCGAGCTTGTAGACGGCCTGGCTCTTGTATTCGTCGCGCACGGGGCCGCTGCGGGAGCTGCTCGGCTCGAGGGCGTCGACGTAGGGGCGGAGGAAGTAGGGATTGGGGCGGCCGTCAGGGAGAATCTGGGTCACGTCCATGTAGACGAGCATCGGTGACTCGCCGCTGGTGCCGATGAACGAGCGCGACTGGCGGCGCGACTCCTCGCGGCGGAAGCCGAGCTGCGCGGCGAGCACGTGGCGCGGGGTGTTGATGAAGAAGTGCTCGAGCTGCGCCTGGTAACTCTTGGTCTTGTCGTGGCTCCAGTTGGCCGCGGAGATGTTGGCCTCGGACCAATCGTAGATGGAACGGTCCGTGATGCTCACGGTGGTGGGGGCGAGCGGTCCGACGCGCGGGGGCGGCGCGGTCTCGATGAAGCGCTGGTGGCCCGTGACCGGGTGAAAATCCGGCGAGGCGATGCCGTTGGCGTTGATGCCGCTGATGTAGCCGGTGGTCCAGTAGTCGGCCGCGCCGCGATCGACGAAGATGATGGCGCGGGCGAGCTCGGTGCCGGCGGAGGCGACGCCGTTGCCGAAGAGAGCGTTCTCCGTGGCGGCGGTGGTGGAGTAGGGCACGACGGTGCGCACGCCTTGGCGCGTGAGCGTCCACGTCGAGGCGTCCCACGTGGGCCGGCCGTTCTGCTGCCAGTAGCTGATGCCGTCGCGCGGGAGGATGGCGTTGGGCCGGCGGGCGTAGTTGTCATAGTGCTCGACGGCGGCGCGCAGCGTGGTGCTGCGAAACGGCTTGTAGGTGACCATGCCGGCGTAGCGGTTGGTGCGGCTGAACGACGGCTGCCGGACGTATTCGTCGGCCTGGTGGATCACCATGGCGCGCACGGCGAGCTTGTTGCGGATGAGCGGGCGGTTGAGGTCGAGCACGGTGCGGAAGCCGCCGAGATTGTCGGTGCGCAGCTCGAGGCGGGAAATCTGGCGCTGGAGATTGGCGGCGGAGGGGATGGCGTTGACGGTGCCCGAGCCGTTGCCGAGGCCCCAGATGTTGGAGTTGGGCCCGCGGCTGATCTCCAGGCCGTCGACCATCGCGGGATCGATCGGGACACCGGTCTGGAAATTGCCGAAAGCCTGGTTGGCGGGGCCGATGCCGCGGACGCGGTTGGCGTTGTTGGAATCGCGCGCGACGTTGTCCTGCGCGACGCCGTTGCGGTCGATGAAGAGGTCGGTGTAGTTGCCGGTGCCCTCGGTGTTGGCCTCGTAGAGGAACACGTCGTTGAGATCGAGCATCGCGAAGTCCTGCATCTGTTGCTTGGTGACGACGGTGATGGAGGCGCCGAGGTCCTCGAGCTTGGAGTTGATGCGCGTGCCGGAGAGGGTGTTGGCGGCGAAGTAGCCCTTCTCGCTGCCGGCGGCGACCTCGAAGGGGGACAACGCGACGACGTCGCCGCTTGCAGCGCCGGTCGTGGATGACGCGGCGGTGGTGGCGCGCTTGGCGTCGGCCTCCATCGCGGCGAGCTCGGCGGCGTCGAGGCGGCCGTCGCGGTTGCGGTCGTATTTCGCAAGCGCCGCGGGATCGGAGGCGTCGCGTGCCGGCGCCGTTTGGGAAAAGAGTGATCCGGATGCGAGGGCGGCGAGCAGGGCGAGGGTCGAAAAGGGACGCAGGGTAGAGGTCATGGTGTGCACGTGGGGAATGGCGGAACGACGAGTGGAAACGATTGTGGATGCGTCGTCGCGATTGCTCGCACCTTGACAGTCCGGGCGCTTGCCACGCGCGCCGGCGGGCCGTGGACTGTCCGCGCCGACGGTTCGGCAACCTCGCGTGGTGCACTTCGTCTGGTCTGGCTAGCCCGTTCGGCGGTTGCCGAATCTCCCCCATGAAAAAACTCCCTCTGCGAATCCCTGTGCTCGTGTGCCTCGTGGCGTCGACGGTTGCGTTGGCTGCGACGCCCCCGGTCGAACTCAACTGGCTCGGCGGCGCGTCCACGCCGGCTTCGACCGGCGTGAGCTGGGGTGTGCCGTGGCCGCGCGGGGCGGTGCCGAAGTCGCAGGCCTTCGCGCTCACCGCGGCTGATGGGTCCGCGTTGCCGCTGCAGACCTGGCCGCTCGCCTATTGGCCGGACGGCTCGCTGAAGTGGAGCGGATTTGCGACCGTGGCGGGCCCGACGGTGGCGGGAGCGCTGAAACTCAGCGCCGTCGAAACCGCACCCGCGGCCGCTGGCGCGACGGTGCGGGTGCGCCGCAGCGAGACCGGCGTCGAGGTCGACACCGGCAAGCTCCGCGCACGCATCACGTCGTGGGGCTCGAACCTGATCGACTCGCTCGTCGTCGATGGCTGCGAGGTGGCGCGCCACGGCCAGCTCGTGTGCATCCTGCAAAACGGCCCGAGCGGCGCCGCCGAGGAGACGCCCCGGCGCGAGAAATTCACCAGCAAGGTCAACCAAGTCACCGTCGAGCAAAGCGGCCCGGTGCGCGCGGTGCTCAAGGTCGAGGGCATGCACAAGGCCACCACGGGTTCCCGCGAGTGGCTGCCGTTTGTCGTGCGACTGTATTTCTCGGCGGGGCAGGAGAGCGTGCGCCTCGTGCACACGATCATCTACGACGGTGACGACCAGAAGGACTTCATCCGGGGGCTCGGCCTCGAGTTCGCCGTGCCGCTGCGCGAGGAGATGCACAACCGCCACGTGCGCTTCTCCGGCGAAAACGGCGGCCTCTGGGCCGAGCCCATCCAGCCCGCCGTGGGCCGCGGCAACGCGATCGTGAATTATCCGACGCAGGGCGGCGGCAATGTTTATCCCGATCAGCTCCAAGGAAAGCGCCTCCCCAACAAGGCCGAGCTCAGCGAGCGCAGCCAAGGCTGGCTCGCGGACTGGGCCATCTGGGATGGATTCAAGCTCACGCAGCCCAACGCCGACGGCTTCTCGATCGTGAAGCGCACCAACGCGCAGAGCGCGTGGATTCCGTGCGGCGCGGGCCGGCGCGCGTCGGGCCTCGTGTTTGTCGGCGACGTGAGCGGCGGGCTCGGCGTGAGCCTGAAGAATTTCTGGCAGTCGCACCCCGCCTCGCTGGAGGTCACCGGCGCCGCGAGCGGCGAGGCGACGTTGCGCGTATGGCTCTGGTCGCCCGAGGCCGACGCGATGGACATGCGCCACTACGACACCCGCGCGCACGGCCTCATCGCCGTCTATGAGGATGTGCAGCCGGGCCTGAGCACACCGCTGGGCGTCGCGCGGACGAGCGAGCTGACGCTCTTCGCCAGCGGCACAGTGCCGACGCGCGAGCAGACCGTGGCACAGGCGCATCTTGGCGAGCGGCTGCCGCTCTTCGTCGCGACGCCGCAATATCTGCACTCGGTGCGCGCGCTCGGGCTCTGGAGCCTGCCCGACAAATCGACGCCCTTTAAAAAAGCCGTCGAGGAGCAGCTCGAGAGCACGATCGCTTTTTATCAAAAGCACATCGACCAGCAGCGCTGGTATGGCTTCTGGGATTTCGGCGACGTGATGCACAGCTACGACCGCGAGCGCCATGTCTGGAACTACGACCTCGGCGGCATGGCTTGGGACAACACCGAGCTCGGCACGGACATGTGGCTCTGGATGAGTTTCCTTCGCACCGGCCGCGCGGACATTTTCCGCATGGCCGAGGCGATGACGCGGCACACGAGCGAGGTGGACTGCTACCATCTCGGCCCGCTCGCCGGCCTCGGCTCGCGGCACAACGTCCGCCACTGGGGCTGCGGCGCGAAGGAAGCCCGCATCAGCATGGCCCACCTCAAGCGCTACTATTACTACCTCAGCACGGACGAGCGAACCGGCGATCTCATGCGGGAGGTGGCCAATGCGGATTTCACCACCATCGCGTTCGATCCGATGCGGCTCGCGCAGCCGGCCACGGAGGCGGAGAAAAAATATCCCGCGCGCCTCCGCGCCGGCCCGGACTGGTTCGCGTTTGCCGGCAACTGGGCGACCGAGTGGGAGCGCACGGGCGACACCCAGTGGCGCGACAAGATCATCGCCGGCGTCGAGTCGCTTTACGCGATGCCGTATTGGATCAAGACCGGCCGCAACCTCGTCTACGGCTACGATCCGAAGAGCGGGAAACTCTTCCAGGTCTCCGACGTGGTCGGGAACTACAACCTCAGCACGATCCAAGGCGGGTCGCAGGTGATCTTCGAGCTGAACGAATTCCTCGACCATCCCGGCTGGGAAAAAATGTGGCTGCAGTATTGCCGTCTCGGCAACGCGCCCGCGGAAGTCCTGCTGCGCGACAAGGAGACCGGCAAGGAGGGCGAGGACGCCCGCTACCTGGGCGAGCAGGGCGCCAACTCGCAGGGCACGCCGCGCCTCGCGGCCTACGCGTATTGGAAGACAAAGAACGCCGCTTTCGCCCAGCCTGCCGTCGCCTCGCTGCTCCGCTTTGGCGGCGGCCCGATCGCGACGACGCGCGTCGAGGGTCATCTGGTGCTCAATCCCGTCGACGAGGCCGCGCGCATCAGCACCAACGGCGCCGCGCAGGGCGGCCTGAGCGCCATCGAGATCCTCGAGCTGTGCAAGGACCAGCTTCCCACCGAAGTGCCGCCGCCGGAGGCCTTGCCCGGTCGCGGTGGTCGGGGCGGACGCGGCGCTCCGCCGCAGGGCGGCACCAACCCCGCGGCCGCCGGCGGAGACGTGCGCAACAGCCGGATGGCGCCGCCCCCGGAGACTCCGCGGTGATGGAGGTGGAGCGCGTTGCCCTCAACGCGCTGTCAGAAGCCGTGCCGTTGCCCAAGTGCGTTGGGTCAACGCCCTCCAGCCTCCGGAAAGATCTCCACGCCCGCGGTCCCGGTTGAGAGCCGGTGTGCACGATACATCCCCTGCGTGTTGAACGGCATCGCGATGTTGCCGTCCTTGTCGATGCAGACGACGCCACCGTCGCCGCCGAGTTTTTCCACCTTCGCGATCGTGGCGGCGGCGGCTTCCGTCAGCGAGGTGCCGCGATACTCGATCTGCGCGGCGATGTCGCGGGCGACACCCACGCGGATGAAAAACTCGCCCCAGCCCGTCGCGCTGATGGCACAGGTCGTGTCGTTGGCGTAGGTGCCGGCGCCGATGATGGGCGCGTCGCCGATGCGGCCGAATCGCTTGTTGGTCATCCCGCCGGTGGAGGTGCCGGCAGCGAGGTTTCCCGCACGGTCAAGGGCGACGCAGCCGACCGTGCCGTAGCGCGCGGTGCGCTCCTCGTGCGTGTCGAGCGCGGCGGTCTTTTTGGCCGCGGCTTTTTTCCTGGCAGCTTCGAGCTGCTGGCGGCGGTGGTCGGTCTGGAAATATTCATTGGGCACGAGCGCGAAGCCCTGCTCCACGGCGAATTTCTCCGCGCCTTCGCCGCTGAGCATGACGTGATTCGATTTTTCCATCACGGCGCGCGCGAGCGTGATGGGGTTCTGGATGCGCTTCACGCCGGCGATGGCGCCGGCGGCCTGTGTGCGCCCATCCATGATGGAAGCGTCGAGCTCGCACGTGCCGTCGGCCGTGAATACGGCGCCCTTCCCGGCGTTGAACAGCGGCGAGTCCTCGAGGATCACAATCACGGCGCCCACGGCATCCAAGGCGGTGCCGCCCTTTTCGAGGATGGCGTAGCCGGCCTCGCGGGCCTCGGTTAGCTTGGCGCGGTATTCGGCCTCGCGTGCGGGTGTCAGGCCGGCGCGGTCTATCACGCCGGCGCCGCCGTGGAGGACGAGGCCGAAGGGTTTCTCCGCGGCGGAGGCAGCGAGGGCCAGCACGAGAAAGGCGAGGGCGAGGGTTTTCATGTCGGTCGGAGTTTATCCCCGACACGTGACGGGCGTAAAGCCCGAGCTACACAATCCGCCGGCCCACAATGATGAGGTCACGCTCCGCACCGTCGAGCACGGCGACGCGCGGGAGGTGGGCCCAGCGGGCGAACCCGTGCGCCTCGAAGAGGCGCAGGCTCGGCTCGTTGTGGCCGAAGATGTAGCCGAGCAGCGTGTGCAGCCCGAGCGCCGGGCCTCGGGCGACCGCCTCTTCCACGAGCCGGCGACCGAGCCCGCGACGGCGGTGCGTCTCCGCGACATAGATCGCGATCATCGCGGTGCCGTCGTAGGCGGCGCGCGGGTAGAAGGTGTCGAAGCTCAGCCACGCGCAGATGGTCCCGGCATCATCGAGCACGTAGAGGGGACGCGACGGGACTTGGTGAGCCTCGAACCACGGCCGGCGCGCCTCGACCGTCACGGGCTCCAAATCCGCGGTCACCATGCGGCCGGCGATCGTGGCGTTGTAGATCGCGACGATGGCGGGGAGGTCGGAGGCGGTGGCGAGGCGGAGCTGCGGGGTGTTCACGAATAGGATGTCGCCGGGGTGGTTTGGTCGTGGGAGCGAGCTTGCTCGCG
>JANOCA010000602.1:0-12546 GCA_031411915.1 Opitutaceae bacterium | reverse complement strand
GGTCCGCTCGCGAACCCTGCCCGGCGTCTGCAAGACAGACGCCCTACATGGACTTTTCGGCGTCCTCCGCGATGCGAGGTCGCTTTCGTCCCGGCTTTTCCTTCACTCGCACCTCCGCATGAACCCGCTCGTCTCCCATCCGCGCAACGCCGACACCCCGACCTCGCACCTGCCTTTCAGCCCGTGCGTGCGCGTCGGCGATCTCATTTTCGTCTCCGGCCAGGCCTCGGTCGACGCCACCGGCAAGATCGTGCCCGATACGTTCGAGGGCGAGTTCCGCCGCTCGATGGAGAACATGCGCCTCGTGCTCGAGGCCGCGGGCAGCGACCTCACGCACGTGGTGCAGACGCGCAATTACCTCCGCGAGTCGGCCGATCTCGGCCGCTACAACGAGCTCTACCGCGAGTATTTTTCCGCGCCCTATCCCTCGCGCACGACCATCACCGAGTGCCTGCCGCCGACGCTGCGCTACGAGGTCGAGTGCGTGGCGGTGGTGAAAAGGTGAGGGCGGGCGACACGATGGCTCCACGGCTCCCCGGTTGAGGAGGCGATGGAGCGGGCTGCGCTGCTCCCGGCCTACAGGAAAAAATAGCGCTCGCCCTCGCGGTGGAACGCATCGGAGGGCGGCCGCAGCGCAAAGCGCCAGACCGTCGCGTAGTCTGACCACGGCCCGTCGATTTCCCGATCGCAGATCACCTCGGCACGCGGCGCGGGGCCGCGGGCGGGCGTGGCGAGGCGCTCCTGAAAGAGCGCTTGGCCCTCCTCGCTAGTGAAGAAGATCATGCGCCGCTCAAAGAGGTTAGTCACCGGCCGCGCCGCGTCGGCCGCGGCACGCAGGCGGGCGCTGCGTAGGATCCATTCGTGTCGCGCCAGCTCACCGACGGCGCGTTCGCACGCCGCGCCGAGGGATTCCTCGGCCGCGTGGCCGTAGACCCAGCCCCACGTGGAGCGGGCCCAGGCCACGACCGTCACGCCGCCAAACGGCCCCTCGATCGCAAGCGCACTGACGCCTGGCCAGTCGGTGCTAAAAGTGCGGCCGTCGACGCGGCCCTCCCACCAGGAGAGCAGCGAGAATCGCTCGACCGCCTCGAGCACCGCCGAGCGGCGCGCGCCGCGGCGGAACAGGCCGGGAAACGCCGACATCCCCGTCGTGGACGGATCGACATCGAAGCCAAACTCGGCCGCCCGCGGCGAGCGCACGGTGGCGAAGAACGCCCAACGTTCGAGCGCCTCCGAGACGGCCTTGTGCCGCGCGACGCTGGCGACGCGGTCGAGGCCCGTGCCGTCGGCGTCGCTGAAGAGCGCACGGGGTGCCTTGCGCACGAGGCCAGGGGTGAGGCTTGCGTTGGCGAGGAACACCCGCTGGCCGCGCACGGGAAATTCCCCGCACTCGATCGTGGCGATGGGCCCGCCGTCCGCGGCGAGGGCGTTGCGGTAGCGGACCGAGGCGAGGCTGAGCATGACGGGGAGGGCGCCGGGCTCAGTCGGTGGAATCGAGAACGTCGCAATAGGACCCGCAGTCGGGCGCCGTCCCGCTTGGCGCCTGGCTTGAGGCCGCGTTTAAATGGTTCGTGAGCGGATCGAGGCGGTTGGCGGCGTTGGCAAAACCGGCCCAGAGCAGGAGTCCGGAAAGGACTCCGAGGAGGAGGCGATATGAGTTTTTCATGGCGCCATCAAACCGACTCAAACAGGCGGAAACACCCAGCTCGCCGGTTTCCGGAAAACCGGAAAAATAAAAGATTGCTATGGCGTCACGCCCCAGTTTGCGCACCGTCATTTCGCGCTGAAAACTTCCTCTTCCAGTCGTTGTTCGCGGCGCATGACCGCGCTGCCGCTCTGGCTGCTGGCCATGGGGTGTTTTGCCGGCCCGATGCGGTCCCAGGTTACGGTGTATTCAGCTGCTGAGCTGGGCGTGGAGATTTTGGGAAATGCGATCCTGCAGCATGAGGATGGCGCCGTGCTCGTTGCTGGCTCGTCGTTGCTGGCCTTCGATGGCGAACGATGGAGTAGCTCTGCGATTCCCAATTCGTATGCCTTGCGCGGCTTGGATTTGGGACCGGATGGAAGGCTCTGGGCTGCTACTTCAAATGATTTGGGGTGGTTCGAAGATGCTCCGGATACACGGTGGCGTTTTCACTCGTTGCTGTCCCATTTAGGCAGCCAGCGCTCAAGCGTCGGACAGATTTGGCACGTCTTTGCCGACAGCGCCGGTGCCACATTTGTCAGCACCGACACGATCATGCGATGGGATGGGGCGAAGTTCAGTGTTTGGCCCAAACCCGGTGAAAAACGTCTGTTTCCGAGCCGGGCCGCGGGCGTGGTGTTCGTGCACCATCAGGAAAAGGGACTGTTCGTCATCAATCCATCCGGGCCCGAGTTGCTGATCCCGCGGGATCGCCTGCCCGATGCCGGGATCATTCGAATCAGGCATCGCGAGGACCACTGGCTGTTTTGCACGTCAGAAGGATTTTTCCGGTGGCGCGACGGCGGCCTCGATCCGGTGTATCCCGAGATTGCGGATTTTGTCCGGACGCAGCGCCTGACCGGCTTCGTCGAGTTGCCCGGCGGCGGTATGGCGGTCGGCACGCTGAAGGGCGGGGTCGCGATTCTTGATGCGAGCGGTCGCACCGAGCGGATTATCAATACCAAGGCAGGGCTGCCCTCCGACTCGATCGGCGGGCTGTTCGTCGATCGCGAAGGATCGCTTTGGCTGACGGCCGGCACGCACATCGTCCGAGTCGATCTTCGTTCGGCCTCACGGGTTTTCGGCGCAGCCGAGGGAATCAATCGAGAGTCGTATCGTGCGATCGCGAAATTCGGCAGCCATGTTGCGGTCGCCAATGACACGGAGGTGTTCGTGCTGGCGCCGGGAGGTGGAAAATTCACTGCGGTGCCGGCATTGAAAAACCGCTTCATCCATTTGCGCGGGACGGATGACGGCCTGCTCGCCGCCGGTTATCACACACTGTCCGTGTGGGACGGCGTTGAAGCCCGTTCGGTGCACGAGACGAAAGTCGATGTGTTCTATGCCGCGCCGAGCCGCGACCAGCCCGGCCGGTTTATGGCCTCGGTTGCGCGTGAGCTGCTTGAGGTCTCGGCTACATCGCCCGCGCGCGTGATTGCCCGCGACCTGCCTGGCATCGCCACGTCCATCGCCGAGGATGAGACGGGGCGGCTTTGGTTGGGAACGTTCGGGCGCGGGCTGCTCACCGCGACGCCGTCCTCAAGCGGTCCGGTGCCGGTTGCGCCGGCCGACGCGCCCGGCCTCCCGCTGCTGGAGGGCAACGTCCGCGCGCGTGCGGCGCGCGACGGCTCGGTGCTCGTGGTCGCGAATCGCGGCGCCTGGGTGAGGCCCGCGGGGCGCGATCAGTTTTTACCGGTCGAGGGCTATCCGGCGCGCAACGCCGCGGCCATCTCCGAGGTGGCGCCGGATGGCGCGACGTTCTGGGTGGCGCTTGGCGAAACGGAGGAGCGCGCGCAGGTCGTCGGTCGCGTGGCATTGAGCGAGGGCGGTGCGCGCTGGACACCGCACGCAGTCGATGCCCTCGACGCCATCGGCCGGGTGCAATGCCTGCTGGCTGACGAAGACTCGCAGCGGCGCACGATCCTCTGGCTTGGCGGCACGCGCGCGGTGATGAGCCACACCATCACGGGCGCGTTGCACGTGCCGGCACCGCCCCGGCCGGTGCTGCGCATGTTTGCGCGCGCGACGAGTGGTGCCGCCCGGGCTCCTGCCGCGCCCGTGCTGCGTTTCGACACCCATGCGCTCGAAGCCGAATTTGCGGTGCCGCAGTTTGGGCGCCGCGCCGCGCTGCGGCTCGAATCGAAAATCGACGGCATGGAGGATGGGTGGACGACGGTCGGCCCGACGTCGCGCCGCGAACTCACCGCGATGCGCGATGGAAATTACGCGCTGCGCGTGCGCGCGGTGTCGGAAATTGGGGAACCGGGGCCGGAGGCTGTGTTTCCCTTCGAGGTCTTGCCGCCGTGGTGGCGCAGCCGCTGGTTCCTTGTGACTGCGGTGGCGTTGCTTGTCCCGTTCGGCTACGGCGCGTATCGCCTTCGCGTGCGCGCGCTGCACGCGCGGAACGCCGCTCTCGAAACCAAGGTGCGCGTGCGCACGCGCGAACTCGAGGCGGCCAGCGCCGCGAAGACGGAATTCGTGGCCAACATGAGCCACGACATCCGCAATCCGCTCAACGGCATCGTGGGCCTCGCGATCGCGCTGGAGCAGACGCGGCTCGACCCGCGGCAGCGCGAGTTCGTGGCGACGCTGCGGGAGTGCACCACCTATCTCTCCACGCTCGTCGACGACGTGCTGGATTTCGCGAGCATCGAGGCGGGGCGGGTCGAGCTGCGGCCGGGACCTTTCGCGCCGCGGCAACTGCTGCAATCGATCGCCGAGACCCTGAAGGCCGTCGCGGTGCAGCGCGGCGCCACGCTCAGGGTGTCCGCCGACGAGGCGGTGCCCGCCACATTGGAGGGCGACGCCGGGCGCATCCAGCAAGTGCTCGTCAATTTCGCCGTCAACGCGATCAAGTATGCGGGTGGTGTCATCGAGCTGACAGTGACGGTGCCCGCCAATGCCCCCGGTGAGGTGGTGTTCGCCGTGCGGGATCATGGGGCTGGCATCTGCGCGGAGGAGCAGGCGCGGCTGTTCACCAAGTTCACCCGGGGCAAACGCCCGCAGGGCGAGCAGGTGCCGGGCAACGGGCTCGGCCTCGCGGCGTGCCGGCTGCTCGCGGACTTGATGGGTGGCGCTGTGGGCGTCGAGAGCCGGTCCGCGGACGGTGCGCGCTTCTTCCTTCGGCTGCCGCTCGTCGTCGCGGTGGCATCCGACGAGAACCAGCCGATACAACTCCCGGCGGCCACGGCGCTCGTGGTTGAGGATGAAGAGTGCAACGCCATGGCTGCCGAGGCTGTGCTCGCGCGGCTCGGCCTCGGGTGTGTTCGCGCACGCACGGGCGAGGAGGCGCTGCGCCTTTTCGCCGAGCGACGTTTCACCGTCGTGCTGCTTGACCGGAATCTGCCCGACATGGATGGCACCGAGGTGGCGCGGCGGTTGCGGGCGATGGAGACGGAGGGAGCGCCGGCCTTGTTGCTTGCCGTGACCGCCTACTGCACTGCCGAAGATCGTGAGCTGTGCCTTGCGGCCGGCATGGATGCGTTTGTGGGCAAACCGATCACGCCGGAAAAGCTCCGCAGCGTGCTCCTGGCGGCCAGCCGCCGCCTGCTGGCCGCCGCGTCAATGGACGCACCCGAGGAACTCGCCTCGGCTGAGGTCGATTTGGCGCTGCTCACTTATCTCGCGGATGGCTCGGTCGAGGACCTCGCTGGGCAAATCGACCGTTTCGTCGAGAGCCTGCGTGAATCGGAACGGCAGCTCGACGAGGCCTCGGCGCGGCTGGATTTTTCCAATCTTGGCGCGGCGGCGCACCGGTTGCTCGGGCAGGCGCGACTTGTGGGTGGGGCCGCGCTGGGTGAGGCGGCGCGCCGGTTGGAGACGGCGGCCCGGGCCGCCGATGCCATCGCCTGTGGTGAATGGCTCGAGCGGGTGCATGCCGAGAGCGAGGCAATTATGGCAGCAGTCGCCCGTCATCGCCTGTCGACGAAGTCCCCGTGAAGCCGTTCTCCTGCGCGTAGCGCACAAGTTCGGCGCTCGATTTCAGGCCGAGCTTCCGGAGGAGGAGAAAGCGCTGCTTCTCCACGCCATCGACGGAGATGCCGAGCAGCGCCGCGGCCTCAGCGATGCTGTGTGGCGCGCCGAGGATGGCGAGCACCTCGCAGTCGTGCGCGCTGAGAATCTTGTCGAACGACTGGTGATCTGACACGCGCGCCGCGCGTGCGCGCCGAAACTCCGCGGAGAACCACACGCGGCCGGCCTCCACGGCGGTGATGGCCTCCTTGAGCGCGGCGACACTGTTCGTGTTCTTGTCGACAAACCCGTTCACGCGCGCCCGCTCCACGGCCAGGATCGTGAATCGATCGCACCGGGAAGAGAGGACAATGATCTTCAACCGGGGCGCCGTCTCGCGCACGCGTTCAATCACGCCGAAGCCGTCGAGCGATGGCAGCCGCAAATCGAGCAGGAGCAGATCAGGCGAGGTCGCGCGCACCATCTCCACGGCGCGCAGGCCGTCGTCCGCCTCGCCCACGACGGCGTGCCCGAGCTCGGCCACGCAGACCCGGCGCAGGACTTCGCGAAACATCAGATGGTCTTCGACGATGGCGATTTTCAAGAGGAGATAGGCGTCGCGCGTTAGAAAGCGCGGCTGCGAAAAGCAAGCCAGCACTTTTCCGGAAAACCGGAAATTACGGGGCTTCGCGGGCCGTCGGGGTGGAACCGACGATTTCTTGTCCCAATCCGCTGCGTCGGCCCTTGGGCATGCTCATCCACCCGAACCATTGTCTCCCGCCACCATGAAAAACACCGACGAAATCAGGCGACTGCTTTCCGGTCCGCAGCCCGACGAGGTGCCTTCGGGTCCACTCGTGAAACTTCACGCGGTTTGTGAGGGCGCGGCCACCGATGTCCTGCAGTCGGTGCGTGAGATTTGGGCGACCGCACTTTGGCAGCTTGAGCCTGGCCGGCTGAGTGCGGAGGAGTGGCGGATGATCCTGCCGCGTTGGTTTCTCGACCGCTTTGATCCGGAAATTAAGCCCGATGATCGGATCTTGCGGCGGGCGTTTCAATTGCATGAGCGGATGTGCCCGTCCGAGGCGCTAACCTTGAAGGAATGGGTGCGGCTGCTGGAGCCGCCGGCGCGCCGCTGGGCTTGGTGGTCGGCGAGTGTCGCGGCACCACACGCGCTCGAAGTCACCGTGACGGTCGACGAGCCCGGCGCTAACTTGGAGGCTTTGAGTTGGGTGCTGCTCTGCTCCGGGGCCCAGCTCGTCGAGTCAGCGCACTAGGCTGCCGGTTGGTTGGAAGACCTCTTGCAGCTTTGGGTGTGAAACGGCTCAGAGCAGGTGCCCGAGCTTCTTCTTCTTAGTGGCGAGATAGCGGGCATTGTGCGGATTGGGCGCGACGCGGATCGGGACCTGCCGCGTGATCGTCAGGCCGTAGCCCTGCAGGCCGACGACTTTCTTCGGGTTGTTCGTGAGCAAGCGGATCGTCTTGAGGCCGAGGTCGGCGAGGATTTGCGCGCCGACGCCGTATTCGCGCAGGTCCATGCCGTAGCCGAGCCGCTGGTTGGCCTCCACGGTGTCGAGCCCTTCCTCCTGCAACTTGTAGGCCTTGATCTTCGAGGCGAGACCGATGCCGCGCCCTTCCTGCCGCATGTAGAGAATCACGCCGCAGCCGGACTCGGCGACCTGCCGCATCGCCTGGTGGAGCTGCGGGCCGCAGTCGCAGCGCCGTGAGCCGAACACATCGCCGGTGAGGCATTCGCTGTGCACGCGGACGAGCACGTTGCGCTTCCCGGCGACGCGGCCGCGCACCAGCGCGAGGTGGTTCTGACCGTCGATCTTTGAGCGGTAAAGGTGCAGATCAAAGTCGCCGAACTCCGTCGGCATCTTCACGGCCTCGATGCGCTCGACCTGTTTTTCGCGCGTGCGACGGTATTTGATCAGATCGGCGATGGTGCAGATCTTCAGACCGTGCTTGCGGGCGAACTTCAGCAGCTCGGGCAGGCGGGACATCGTCCCGTCGTCGTTCATGATCTCGCAGATGACGCCCGCGGGCTGTTTGCCGGCAAGCCGCGCGAGATCCACGGCGGCCTCGGTGTGGCCGGCGCGCTGGAGCACCCCGCCGGGCTTGGCGCGCAGAGGGAAGATGTGGCCCGGCCGCACGAGATCGTCCGGCTGGGAAATCGGCGACGCGATCACGGCCACGGTCTTCGCGCGGTCCGCGGCGCTGATGCCGCTGGTGATGCCCTTCGCTGCGTCGACGCTCACTTGGAAATCGGTGCCGAGCGCCTCGCGGTTGACTCGCACCATCTGGTCGATGCCGAGCCGCGTGAGCGTCGCGTCCGTCGTGGCCACGCAAATCAGTCCGCGGCCGAACTTCGCCATGAAGTTTATCGCGCTCGCCGACACGTGCTCGGCCGCGAAGAGCAGGTCGCCCTCGTTCTCGCGGTCGGCGTCGTCGACGACGATGATCATCCGGCCGCGCCGGAGGTCGGCGAGGGCCTTCTCGATGGTGTCGAAGTGCGGCATGACCGAGCAATCAGCCGCCTGCGCGGGGGCTTTGCCAGCCGTAATTTGGCCCCTGGGTCCGGGGAAATTGAATGGGGGCGTCCTGCGTCATGTCTCAGGCGCGACCGTCCTACAGTTTCGCACGTGAGGATTGGTCTTTGCTCGTTGCGCCCCTTGCTTTCCATTCTTCGGAGTGAATCCCGCCGTCCCCTCCGCAACGCGGCCGACACACCCTGCACCTGCAAACGCCTGTGTGCATCGGGAGGGCGAACTGTCCCCGGTGAGCCGCGGTTCGGCGGGACGCCTCGCCCTGCCACTTGCTCCTAGCGAGCTAATTGAAATCATCCAACCTTCCTCCGCCATGAAACACCTGCCCTGCGCCTTGCTCGCGCTCTTCGTCTCCGGCTGTTCGCTCGCTGCTGATTCCTCCGCCCACGTGAAGCTCACCCAGCTCGACGACCGCGTGCGCGTCGAGATCGGCGGGAAGCTCTTCACCGAGTATTTTTTCAAGGGCGCCTCGCGGCCCTACTGCTACCCGGTGCTGGCGGCCGACGGCACTTCGCTCGTGCGCGATTTCCCGATGAAGCAGACGGAGGGCGAGGAGCACGATCACCCGCACCACCGCGCGCTGATGTTTGCCCACGCCGACGCGAACAAGATCGACTTCTGGAACGAGGGCACGGCCGGCACGCGCTATCCCAAGGGCAGCACCGTGCATGATGGCTTCGCCGAGGTGAAGGGCGGCGCCGCCGGTGTGATCCGCGTGCGCAACCGCTGGGTCGCGCCCGACGGGAAGCAAATCGCGTCCGACGAGACCACGATGCGCTTCCACGGGCTCGGCGACATGCGCTTCATCGACTACGCGATCACGATCAAGGCGCAGCCCGGGGAGCCGCTCGTCATGGGCGACAACAAGGACGGCACGATGGCTATCCGCGTGGCGCAGTGGATGACGCCGCCCCACAAGCATCAGAAGAAGGATGTGCCCGGCGTGGGCCGCTACGTCACCGCCGCCGGCATCACAGGCGCCGCGGCGTGGGGCACGCGTGCGGCGTGGTGCGATCTGACCGCGGAGCGCGGCGGCAAGACCTACGGCATCGCGATCTTCGATCATCCGCAGAACATCCGCCACCCGACGTGGTGGATGGCGCGCGACTACGGGCTGTTCACGGCAAATCCGTTTGGCCAAAAAGATTTCGAGATCGCGGCCAAGCACCCGCCGGGCAAGGGCGACTACACGATTCCCGCGGGCGGCAGCCTCACGCTGCGCTACCGCTTCTACTTTCACATGGGCGATGAAAAGGCCGGCAAGGTCGCCGAGCGCTACGCGGACTTTGCGGCGGGTAAATAGCGGCGTGGTGCAGCGGTCGCGCGCCGCGGCGAAGGGAGGCGTCGCGCGGCGGACAAAACGTCGGACGCACGAGCGAGGGTGCGCCCCGCTTCAAGGCAGTTCGTAGACTTCGATCAGCGCGATGCCCAGGGTGCCGCCTTCGCCGGTGACCTGCGCGGTGTAGTTGCCGGGCGCGAGATCGAGGAGCAGGGCGCTGTCGCCGCTGCCCGTCCGGAGCGGAAAGGCGCCGACTTGCGCGGACACACGCGCGATCTCGAGGGCGCTGGCGGCGGCGGTCCAGTTGGTGTTCTGGGCGACGACCGCCCCTTCATCATTGAAGAGCGTGAGCCGTGGGCGGACGAGCGCACCGGCCAGGCCAAACGCCGACAACGTCGGTCCGATGGCGCGAATGAGCAGTGGTTTCGTCGTGCCGGCGGCGCCCGCGATCGTCATGCCCGCGATCAGAGTCGCGTCGCCCGCGCCGACGAAGGCGCGCGACGAGAGATTGGCGAGGCGCAACGCGGGATCGGTGGCGGCGAGATCGTAGATTTCCACGAGGCCGTTGCCTACGCCGCCGCCGGTGGCCTCGGTGATCACCGTGGTGTAGCCGCCGGGTGCGAGCGTGACCAAAAGGGCGGAGTCGGCGCTGGCGGGCGCCAGTGCGAACAGCCCGGCCTGCGTGGCGGCCGCGGCGATCGCCGCGGAATTTGGCGCGGTGGTCCAGCCGGTGTTGGCGGCCAGGGCTGTTTCGGTGCCGGCGCGAAAAACCTGGAGACGCGGCCGGGGCAGCACATCGCCGACGCCAAACTGCGCAAGACCCGGCCCAACGGCACGCGCCAGCATGGGCTTTTCCCCGCTGCCCGCGACGACGAAGCCGACGATCACCGCGCCGTCTCCGCCGCCGACTCGCGCCCGCGTCGAGAGCCCCGTGAGACGCTCCGTGCGGGGCGGGGCCGGCACGGCCGTGAGCTGCGGCGTGAAGCCGAGAACGAATTGCGGGCTGCGGTATTGGGCGGCCGTGGCGTCGTCGATCTGGCGCGAGGCGGCGTGGCGGCGCGAGACGTCGAGCGGCGCGCCGTTGAGATCGGTGGATTGGTATTCCCAGAACTGCAGGTCGGGCGCGGTGGTCGCGCCGCCGTCGAGCTGCCAGCCGGCGGCGGTGATGTGCGGGCCCATCGCGCAGTTGAGCCAGACGACTTGGGAAAACGGCCAGGTGTTGGCGACGCCCGCGCGCGGGTCGATGCGGGCGAGGACGGAGTTGGTCACGCCGGGGGCGGACGTGAGGCGGCAGTCGACGTAGACGTTGCCCTTCTGGCTCTGGCCGTTGCGCACCTGCGCGTAGTAGCCCGGGTTGAGCGCGCGAAGTTCGCACCGCTGGAAAAAACAGGCGCCGCCGCCCCACATGAAATCGACGTCGCCCTCGATCAGGCTGTCGGTGACGAAGAGCGAGCCGTTCCAGAGCAGCGTATCCTGAAAGCTGGACAACGTGACGCGGTCGAAGACGCAGCGCTGGCCGTTGCCTCGGATGGCCTCGGCCTGCGAGCCGCCGCGGGGCGTGGCGTTGCGGAGCGTGATGGTCTCGAGCACGAAGTCGGCCGCGTCGCACGCCACCATGGTGCGGTTGTTGCCGGCGTTGAAGTTGGCGTTGTTGGCGTAGGTGATGACGGTGCCGGCGCGATCCTCGCCGCGCAGCGTGATGAGCGGCTTGGCCGAGCCGATGTAGACGATCTCGCGGTAGGTGCCGCTCCGGACGGTGATGGTGACGCGCGCGGGGTTGTTGCGCGGCACAAAGTCGATCGCGCCCTGCACGGTGCAAAAATCGCCCGTGCCATCGGCGGCGACGGTGAGGGTGGTCGTGCCCGCGGGCGGCCCGGCGGCGCGCGTGCTGAAGCGAAACGCGGACGGGTCGGTGATCCCGGCGAAATCGACGAACACGGCCGCATCGATCAGCACGTGGTAGGTCTGCCCGTAGGCCAGCACGCCAGCGCGCGGGAAGAGGGTCGCCGTGTTGCCATCGATGAGGATGGGACGATAGTTGTAAGGCGTGAGGTTGGTGCCGATGAGACGCGTGGGCGTGGTGTTCGAGAGGTCGATGGTGTCGACGACCGCGCCGGTGGCGGAGTGGACGATGCGCACGAGGCCGGCGGTGCCGAGGCGCGGCGCCGTGTCGAAGGTCATTGCGAGCAGCGTGTCGGGGCAGAGGCCGGTGGCGTTGTTCGCGGGTGCGAGCGTGGTCGCGGTGATTGCGAGGGCACTCGCGGCCGTGGCCAGTAGGAGCGCAAGCACGCCGACAAACTTCGCGACCGCGCGCGACGGTGGGAGCTTCATGCGAGGGCGCAGGAGTAGCGGCGTGCCCGGAAGGAATCAGTAGCCCGAATCGGCGAGCTGTTTCCGCAGCTCTGCGAGCGCGGGGCCGACCTGGTTCGGCAAGTCGGTCCAGATGGGCTCGAGCGCGAGGCGGTCGTTGTAGCCGGTCTTGCGCAGGGCGCGCAGGTAGGGGCGGAGGTTTTCGCCGTTGATGCCGGGCGCGGCGCGGTCCTTGTTTTCGGCGACATGCGCATGGCGGATGAGCGGGCCGACCTTCACGATGTCGTCGGGCGTCTCGCCATTGCGCAGCATGTGAAAGATGTCCACGAGCAGCTTCACGGAATTGTGGTTGGCGCGGCGCACGGCTTCCGCGCCCTCGAGGATGGTGTTGACGAGGTTGCACTCACCGCGGTTGAGCGGCTCGACGACGATCGTGACGCCGTTTTCCTCGGCGAGCGGGGCAAACTGCCTGAGGAGGTCGACGTATTGCTCAAACGCCTTGGAGATCAGGAAGCCGGGGGGCACTATTCGCGCGCCGGCGCTGCCGAAGACGATGAACTTGATGCCGGTTTCCTTGCAGCGCCGGAAGACAACCTGTGCGTAGCGATCGAGGCGCGCATAGTCGATGTCGAGGCCGCTGCATTTGAGCGCGGCGGGCAGGAGGACGTTGGCCGCGGGCATCGGGTAGCCGCAGGCAGCGAGCGCGGCGGCATGGGACGCGAAGTCCGCGTCGGGCGCCTCGGGCTTGAGGAAGTTGACGACGTGGCCCTCGA
>JANOCA010000601.1:0-2940 GCA_031411915.1 Opitutaceae bacterium | reverse complement strand
AATGAAATTCAGACTCCCCCTCCCCCTCCTCGCCCTCGCACTCAGCGCGCTCCCGACCACCGCCACCGCCGCCGACCGCCTTCTGGTCGAGGCCGAGAGCTTTGCCTCGCCCGGCGGCTGGTCGCTCGACACCCAGTTCATCGAGATCATGGGCTCGCCTTACCTGCTCGCGCACGGCCTCGGCCAGCCGGTGAAGGACGCGACGACCACGGCGAACTTTCCCGCGACCGGCAAATACCGCGTGTGGGTGCGCACCAAGGACTGGGTCGCCCATTGGAAAGCCCCCGGCGCGCCCGGCAAATTCCAGGTGCTCGTCGACGGCCAGCCGCTCGCGCCCGTCTTCGGCACGCAGGGCGCCGAGTGGGCGTGGCACGACGGCGGCACCGTCACCATCACGCAGAGGCAGACGCCGCTCGCGCTCCGCGATCTCACGGGCTTCAACGGCCGCTGCGACGCGATCTACTTCACCACCGATCTCGCGTCGCCTCCGCCCAACGACTCCGCGCCGCTCTCCGCCTGGCGCCGGCAGACCCTCGGCCTCCCGCCCGCGCCGCAGGACATGGGCGAGTTTGATCTCGTCGTCGTCGGCGGCGGCTACGGCGGCATGGGCAGCGCGCTTTCCGCCGCCCGCATGGGCCTGAAGGTCGCCCTCATCCAGAACCGCCCCGTCCTCGGCGGCAACGGCTCCTCCGAGATCCGCGTGTGGGCCATGGGCCTCGTCCGCCGCGGGAAATACCCGCACATCGGCGAGATGATCGAGGAGTTCGCCGACCGCGCCAAGAACTCCCCCGGCACCTACGAGGAATACGGCGACGCCAAGAAGGAAGCCCATGTGCGCGCCGAGAAAAACATTTCCCTCTTCCTCAACGAGCACGTCCACGCCGCCGCCACCAAGGACAGCCGCATCGTCTCCGTCACGTCGCTCAACACCTCCGACAGCCGGGAGAAGAAATTCCGCGGCAAGTTTTTCGTGGACTGCACCGGCCACGGCACCCTCGCCCACCTCGCCGGCGCCAAATACGAGATCGAGCTCAAGGACCTCCTCGGCATGTCCAACATGTGGGTCTGGTCCAACGACACCGCGCCGCGCGCCTTCCCCGAGACGCCGTGGGCGCTCCCGCTCACGATGGAAGACTTCCCCTACCCCAAGCCCGGCAAGGCCGAGATGGAGCAGAAGGGCAAGGGCGAGTGGTTTTGGGAGAGCGGCTTCAACAAGCACCCGATCAATGATCTCGAGCTCATCCGCGACCACAACCTCCGCGCCGTCTTCGGCGCCTTCAACGCGATGAAGAACCGCGACGGCAAGGCCGAGCATCCCAACTCGAAGCTCGACTGGGTCGCCTACGTCGGCGGCACGCGCGAGTCGCGCCGCATCGTCGGCGACGTGATGCTCACGCACGAGGACATCGTCACGAAGAAGGATTTCCCGGACGGCTGCGTGCCCAGCACCTGGAGCATCGACCTGCACTTCCCGCGCAAGGAATACGCCGCGAAGTTCCCGGACAACCCCTTCATCGCGGTCGCGCAGCACGACCGCCGCATCGACCGCGACTTCGGCTACCCGATTCCCTACCGCTGCCTCTACTCAGTGAACATTTCCAACATGTTCATGGCCGGCCGAAACATCAGCGTGACCGATCAGGCGCTCGGCACCGTGCGCGTGATGAAGACCATCGGCATGATGGGCGAGGTCGTCGGCAAGGCCGCCGCCATCGCGATCAAGCACAACGCCACGCCACGCGACGTCTATCACCTCTACTGGTCCGAGATGGACGCGCTGCTCAAGCTCCCGGGTCGCGCGCGCCGCGCCGCGGACGGCACGTTCCAACTCGTCGGCGACGCGCCCGGTCCGGTCATCGACGTGGGCGGCGGCAATTTCGGCGTCAGCATCCCGTCGCTCAAGGGCATCGTCATCGACAACAAGACCGCCAAGCTCACCGGCAAGTGGGAGACCGGCACCGGCCTGCCTCATGTCGGGCCCGACTACGTTTACGCCCGCGGCGCCGGCCTCAGCGCGAGCTTTGGTTTCAGCGTCCCCGCCGACGGCCGCTACGAAGTGCGTTTCGCCACCGCCCCGCACGAGAACCGCGCGAGCAACACCACCCTTGTCGTCCGCCACGCCGACGGCACCGCGACTGTCACGGTGAACCAGAAGAACCCCGCGCCGATCGAAGGCTACTGGGCCTCACTCGGCACGTATCGCTTCGCCGCCGGCCAACCCGCCGCCGTCGATGTCGATGCCGCGAAGGCCAACGGCTTCGTCCACCTCGACGCGGTGCAGGTGGTGGAGGTGAAGTGAGGCGAGCCTTGGAATCAGCGCGCCCCCGCCAGCACTGGCTCCGCCGCGTCGAGCACTGCCTGTGGATTCCTGACGGCGACGCGCAGCAGCATCTTCGCCGCTTGGTCGGGCTCGCGCTGGCCCTGCTCCCAATTCTGCAGCGTGCGCGCCGAGATGCCCAACAGCACCGCCATCTCGCGCTGCGAAAGCCCGAGTTTGGCGCGGGCGGCCACGGCGCTGGCGGCATGGTCAGCCGTCTGCGCCTTGCGAAACGCCTCCGGATCGACCTTCCGGCGCGCAAAGCCACCTTTGCCGTCGGGCACGATCTGCGTGACGCGGCCGGGGCGGGTCGCGCCGGTGAGCAACGCCGTCTTGCGGCGCACGATTTCCTGAATGTCCGAGGTTTTCATGATTTCACCTTTTGTCTGAGCAATTTGAGTTCAGCGGCGGAGAGGTCCGCCTTTTCGTTCTTGGCGTAGAGATCGAGGAGCAGGATTTGCCCCGCATGAGTCCGGAAAAAATAGACCACCCTTGCGCCGCCCCGCGTGCCGCGGCCCTTGGCGGCCCAACGCAGCTTGCGGCATCCGCCCGAGCCCGGAATCACCGCGCCAGCCTCGGGCCGGGCAGCGAGCGCCTGCATGAGCGCAAACAGCTCGTCTTCG
>JANOCA010000600.1:0-2500 GCA_031411915.1 Opitutaceae bacterium | reverse complement strand
GCTGGCGTCGGTGATGTCGCGCGCCAGCGCCGCCGGATCGCGCGTGGTGTCGTAGATGATGCCGCCCTGCGCCCAGTCGCTGTTGGCTGCGAGCGGCTCGGCGAGCGAAAGCAGTTCAACCGAGAGCCCGAGCTTCGCCGCCTGCAGCGCATACGCCGAGCCCGCGAGCCCGGCGCCGATCACGAGGCAGTCGGTGTGGAATAGTCTCACCGATTCAAAGACTCCGTGCGAAAAAACATTCCCTTTCGTCCTAAGCCGCGCGCTTTTTCCGCCGCGCGCGGATGTGCTCCACACCCGTCACATGGAAAGGCATCGCCATCGCGAACTTCTCCTCCGTCTCGCCCTCCCAAATGATCCGTCCGTTGGGCGAGATCAGCAGATAGTCCGGATGCTGCACCGGCAGCTTCCGCCCGTCACTCAGGCAGAGAGCAAAGGCGCGGAAGGGTTGGGCCGCCAGAAGTTCGCGCAAAAGGGGAATCGGATTCATGGGGAGAAAGAGTGTTCGCGGTGACCGAAGCTAGGCTGAGCCCACACGCGCGCAAGCTGACTCTCGCGCCACCCCGGTGGACGAATGGGGACAGAATCGCCGCTGCCCCCGCCCCTTTCATTGCCTCTGCGTTCCCACCGGCTGCAAATCCAGACTCAAGTCCACCGCCACCGCCGAGTGCGTGAGGGCGCCGATGCTGAGCACGTCGACGCCGGGCAGCGCATAGTCGCGGATCGTCTCGAGGCGCACGCCGCCGGAGACCTCCACCAGCGCGACACCGGCGATGAGCGCGACCGCGCGGCGGATCGAGTCGGGCGGCATGTTGTCGAGGAGGATGATTTCGGCGCGGGCGCGGAGCGCCTGCTTCACCTCGGCGAGCGTCTTGGCCTCGACCTCGATCTTGGCGCCGTGCGGGGCGGCGGCGCGGCATTTCTCGACGGCGCGAGCGAGCGAGCCCGCGGCGGCGATGTGGTTGTCCTTGATGAGCACGTGCTCGCCGAGCGACGAGCGGTGGTTGAAGCAGCCGCCGCAGCGCACCGCGTATTTTTCCAGCGCCCGCCAGCCGGGCGTGGTCTTGCGCGTGTCGGCGACGCGCACGCCGGTGCCGGCCACGGCCTCGGCGAAGGCATGCGCCTTCGTGGCAATGCCGGAGAGGCGCTGGAGAAAATTGAGCGCCGTGCGCTCGGCCGTGAGCATCGCGCCCGTCGGTCCCGCTACCGCGAGCACGCGCGCGCCGCGCTTCACCCGGTCGCCATCGCGCGCGAGGAGCTTCACCTTCAGCGCCGGATCGACGCGCGCGAAGACCCGCGCCGCCACCTCCAGCCCGCACACGACGAGGTCCTGCTTCGCGTCGATGAACGCCCGCGAACGGTGTGCCGCGGGGAATATCGCGCGGCTGGTGACGTCGCCGAGCCCGGCATCCTCCTCGAGCGCGAGATCGATCAGGTGGTCGGTGCGCGGTGAGATCATGGCCGCCGAGCGGAACGAGGAAGGCGGCCGATGACAAGCCGCGGCGCGAACCCAAGGCCCGGGGCGCCGGGCCGGCGTGAACCCGGCGCCCCTGAGCGGCCCGGACCGGAATCGCGGCCGGATCGTTTTTATCCGGGAGCGCCACTGCGGCGGGCGGATGGCATCGGCGCAGGGAATCGACCCGTGGTCGAATCCGGAGCGTGCGCGTGTGAACAACTTTCCCGCGCACGGAAGGTAGGGCGGTGACTCCGTTCACCGCCGGATCGCGGGCGCAAGCAGGCCCGAAAATGGCGCGGAGCGGAGTCCGCGCCCTACCCGCCCACTCAGTCCTTCGGCGACAGCTCGAACATCCGCTCGATGCAGCGCGCCGCGCGGAGGCGCATATCCTCTTCGAGCGTGATGATTTGATCGGGGCGCGGGGACTTCAGGGCGTCGCGCACTTTCTCGAGCGAGTTGAGTTTCATGTAAGGGCAGAGCCGGCAGCCACCGATGAAGTTTTTCTCCGGCGCCTCGACTTGCAGGCGGCCGACGAGCCCGCACTCCGTGAGCATCAGGTAATAGGGCGCGCCGCTTGTCTTCACGTATTTCATCATCGCACCCGTGCTGCCGACGAAGTCCGACACGGCCGCGACCTCCGGCGTGCATTCGGGGTGCGACACGACCTTGAGCCCGGGAAACTGCGCGCGCGCCGCCGCGATGTCCGCCACGCCGAACTGATCGTGCACCATGCACGTGCCATCGGACGTGATGATCTCCTTGTCCACGCCGCGGCGGCGCAGCTCGTCGCGCACGTTCTGTCCCATCAGGCGATCGGGCACGAAGAGGATGCGGTGCGCGGGCAGATTCTGGATGATGTGATAGACGTTGGCCGAGGTGACACACACGTCGGACTCGGCCTTCACATCGGCGGTGCTGTTGATGTAGCAGACGACCGTCGCGTCAGGATAGAGCGCCTTCAGTTTCCGCACGCCGTCGCCGTCGATCGAATCGGCGAGCGAGCAACCCGAGCCGCGGTCGGGCACGACGACGGTCGCATCCGGCGAG
>JANOCA010000599.1:0-2791 GCA_031411915.1 Opitutaceae bacterium | reverse complement strand
CGTGAGGCCGGCGATCAGGCCGCGAGCATATTGATCCCAGTGCGGCGCGCCGAGGCCGGCGAATGCGGGGACGAGATACGCGCCGCCGTTGTCGGGGACCTGCGCGGCGAGCGCCTCGACCTCGGCGGAGGTCTTGATGAGGCCGAGTCCATCGCGCAGCCATTGCACGACCGCGCCGGCGATGAAGATGCTGCCCTCGAGCGCATACTCCGTGCGCCCGCCGACGCGCCACGCAACGGTCGTGAGCAGGTTGTTTTTCGACGCGATGGGCTTGGTGCCGGTGTTCATCAGCATGAAGCAGCCGGTGCCGTAGGTGTTCTTGACCATGCCGGGCGACGTGCAGGCCTGACCGAAGAGCGCCGCCTGCTGATCGCCGGCGATGCCCGCGATCGGGATCGCGCCGCCCCAGAGGTTGCACTCGCCGTAGACTTCGCTCGACGCGCGCACCTCGGGGAGCACGGCGCGGGGGATGCCGAGGAGCTTCAGCAAGCCGTCGTCCCACGCGCATGTCTTCAGATCGAAGAGCATCGTGCGCGAGGCGTTGGAGACATCGGTCACATGCACGCGGCCGCCGGTGAGATTCCACACGAGCCACGAATCGATCGTGCCGAAGGCGAGCTCGCCGGCGCGGGCGCGGGCCATCGCGCCGGGGACGTTTTTCAAGATCCACGCGAGCTTCGTGCCGGAAAAATACGCATCGATCACGAGCCCGGTCTTGCGGCGAATCATCGCGGCCTTGCCGGCCTGCTTCAGGCGGTCGCAGGCGCCCGCGGTGCGCCGATCCTGCCAGACGATCGCGTGGTGGATTGGCTGGCCGGTCTTGCGATCCCACACGACGGTGGTCTCGCGCTGGTTGGTGATGCCGATGGCGGCGATGTCGGTGGCGGTGAGGTTGGCTTTGCGCAGCGCCTCCACGGCGACTGAGGACTGTGAGGCCCAGATTTCGGAGGCGTCGTGCTCGACCCAGCCGGGCTTGGGGAAGATCTGCCGGAATTCCTGCTGCGCGACGGCGACGATGCCGCCGGCTTGATCGAAGACGATGGCGCGCGAGGAGGTGGTGCCTTGGTCGAGGGCGAGGATGTATTTCATGGAGAAAATCGATTCGTGTTTCAAACGGGCCTCACGCCACGGTCGCCAAGGACGCAACGGTCATGGGGTCGTTGCGATCTTTGCGTCCTTGGCGTGAGGCTAAAAACTCACCAGCAGCAGCTGAAAATGACGGCGCCGAGGACGCCGCCGATAATCGGGCCCATCACTGGAATCCACGCGTAGCCCCAGTCGCTGGCGCCCTTGCCGGAAATCGGCAGGAGCGCGTGCGCGAGCCGTGGCCCGAGGTCGCGCGCGGGGTTGATGGCGTAGCCGGTCGGGCCGCCGAGCGAGAGGCCGATGGACCAGACGAGGAGACCGACAAGGAACGGCGCGAAGCCTTTCTCGAAGCCGCTGTTCGGCACGAGATTCTCCGGCCGCAGGATGGCGAGGACACCGAGCACGAGCACGGCGGTGCCGATGATTTCGCAGATGAGATTGGCGAAGGTATTCCGGATCGCCGGACCCGTGGAAAAGACGGCCAGCTTGCCGCCTTGGTCCGAGGTCGCGGCCCAATGCGGCAGGTAGGCGAGCCACACGATTACCGCGCCGAGGAAGGCGCCGAGCATCTGCGCCGCGACGTAGCCGGGCACGAGCGCCCACGAAAACTTGCCGATGGCCGCGAGACCGATCGTCACGGCGGGGTTGAGGTGCGCGCCGCTGAATGAATTCACGCAGTAGACCGCGATGGTGACGGCCAGCGCCCACCCGGTGGTGATGACGATCCAGCCGCTGTTGTTTCCTTTGGTGCGGTTGAGGACGACGTTGGCGACGACGCCGTCGCCGAGCGTGATGAGGATGGCAGTGCCGAGGACTTCGGCCACGAAGGGTGTCATGGGGCAGGGTGGAGGGGTTGAAGCGCGAAGGTGTGCGCCACCCAAGAAATCAAAGGTCCCCTCGCGCGCGGCGATGGGAATTATTATTCCTGCGCCGACTCCGCCACGAGCGGACGCCCGATGTCGCGGCGGATGGACTCGAGGTTCTCGCGGATGAGCGCGCCCATCGACTCGCACTTGAGGTAGTCATCGCGGCGGTAGTGCTCGGCGAGGCCCTCGCGCAGCGTGCGGACTTTTTCCGGCGGCGCGATGGGATCGGCCGCCATGCTTTTCAGCAGGACGCCGAGGCGCTCGGCGGCCAAGGAGGCGCGTTGGAGGATGAGGGTCTGCTCCTCGCGTTGGTATTGGAGCGCAGTCTCGGGCCGGAGGTGCCGCATGCAGAAGCGCACGAGGGGATTGTTGTCCTTGAAGAACTGCGGGAAATAAAAGTTCTTCCGCCCGTCGTAGCTCTGCTGGTCGAAATCCATCGCGCGGATGCGCACCTGCGCCTCCTCGAAGTCGGGCGTGAGCACGAAGACGAAGTTGTAGGAGCGCATGTCGCCGAGCAGGCGGACGAAGCAGCGTTCGTTGAACTTCACGAGTTCCTTGGCGACGCGGATCGCCTTGAGCTCGGGACGGCGGCCGAGCCAGTGCGCGATGAACATGTCGCCGGGGATGCCCGCGACGTGCTCCTCGACGAGGGTGTCGCCGTGCGTCAGGAAGTTGAGGCGGTTGGGCGAGAGGAGGTGCTCGAGCTCGAGGCCGTAGAGGCGCGAGGCATCGGCCTTCTTCACGTAGAAGTAGTCCTGGTTGTCGTTGTAGGCGTTGACGATTCGGACGCGGAACGGCGTGGAGTTGCCGAAGGTGCAGAAGTCCACTCGGTCGACGTA
>JANOCA010000598.1:0-21217 GCA_031411915.1 Opitutaceae bacterium | reverse complement strand
CCCGCGCGCGAGGAGCTCACGGCGTTTCACGCGCGCCTCGCCGCGCTCCGCGGCATCCCGGCGCCCGTGCGCGCTATCCTCGAGCAGCTCCCGGCCACGGCGCACGCGATGGGCGTGCTGCGCACGGCCTGCTCCGCGCTCGGCGCCCTCGATCCCGAGCGCGCGCCCGCCGGGAGCACCGGCCCCGTCGATGTCACGGCCGCGCGCGGGATCGCGGAGCGGCTGCTCGCGAGTTTTCCCTCGATGCTGCTCTACTGGCATCACTTCGCCACGACGGGGAAGCGCATCGACACGGAGAACGACGAGCCTTCGCTCGCGGCGCATTTCCTCCGGCTGCTCCACCAGCGCACGCCCTCGCTCCTCCACGCGCGTGACCTCGATCGGTCGCTGATTCTCTACGCGGAGCACGAGTTCAACGCCTCGACGTTCACCGCGCGCGTCATCGCCGGCACGGGCTCGGGCCTCTACTCGTGCGTCACGGGCGCCATCGGCGCGTTGCGCGGGCCCAAGCACGGCGGCGCCAACGAGGTCGCGCACGACATCCAACTCCGCTACCGCACGGCCGACGAGGCGGAGGCCGACATCCGCACGCGCCTCGCCCGCAAGGAGGTCGTAGTCGGTTTCGGCCACCCGGTCTACACAACTTCCGACCCGCGCAACGCCATCATCAAGGAAATCGCCCGCGAACTCTGCGCTGACGCCGGCCGCACCGCGCTGTTCGCCGTGTGCGAGCGGATCGAGCAAGTGATGGCCGCGGAAAAAAAGATGTTCGCCAACCTCGATTGGTTTAGCGCGCCCGCCTACGACACGATGGGCGTCCCCACGGCGTTCTTCACACCCCTCTTCGTGATGGCCCGCACCGCCGGTTGGTGCGCCCACGTGATCGAGCAGCGCGAGGACGGAAAAATCATCCGCCCCGGCGCCAACTACACCGGCCCCGAACCGCGCGCCTACGTGCCGCTGGCGCAGCGGGCCTGAAAGAATTCAACCAGACCGCTACCGCGGGAAGCCGCATCTGGCTCTCTTTTCGTGCGGCAGAGCGGCTCGATGGGCTGACACAACAAATTTCAACGGCGCGGACTATTCCGCGCCGAGGTTAATGCTTCGAATGCCCAAGAGCCGACTGGCTCAGTTCCAGGAGCCTTCGTAGAAGCGATAAGCGCCATTCTCGGTCTGCCAGCGGGGCGCCGCCCACTTCGCACCCGAGTAGGGCGGCACGATCCAGTGACCCGCCATCCATTGATACTGGTTGTTGCGCCAAGTCCAATAGCCGGGGACCCACACATGAGACGACGACGGTTGCGCCAGGACTACTTCCGCTTGGAGCGCGGGTGGAGCCTGCGTGACGATGATCGTGCCGGCAGGCTGTGACTGGGTGGTCACCACGGTTCCCGTGGGAGTGGTCTGAGTCGTCTGCGTGGTGGTCGTCGCAGGCGCCGTGGTCACATAAGCGGTATTTGCGGCGACCGGAGCCGGAGGAGGCGGCGGAGGGGCTGAGACCATGTGCGACACCGGCTCGGACGCGCAACCGGCCATGAGCCCCGCGCCGCAAAGCCAGATGAGCCACGCCGGGCGATTATTTTCGAGAAGAGATGGGGATGTCGTTTTCATACTGGTCTGCTGACTCCGGATTCGTCGGCTGGTTCTCCGCGCGGCCGTGAAACCCCATGGGGCGTTCACCTCCCACAAACTCCGACGAGCCCCAACGGCCTCCACGCCCAGCGCCCGTTTCCCCGTTTGCCACGGACCGCAGCAAACACTTCGTTGCCGACTACAAACTCAGCTTCTTTCAGCTTTCACCCTTCACCTTTCAACTCATCCGCATGTCCGCCCCCATCTCCAACGTCCGCCCGCCGCCCGACGCGCTCCTCGCCGAAATCGCCGACTACGCGCTGAACTACGATTCGCCCAGCGACGAGGCGCTCGACACCGCGCGCTGGTGCCTCCTCGACACGCTCGCGTGCGGCATCATGGCGCTGAAATACCCCGCCTGCACGAAGCTGCTCGGGCCCGTCGTGCCCGGCACGAGCATCGTCAACGGCGCGCGCGTCCCTGGCACCAGCTACGAACTCGATCCCGTGCAGGCCGCCTTCAACATCGGCACGATCGTCCGCTGGCTCGATTTCAACGACACGTGGCTCGCCGCCGAGTGGGGCCACCCCTCCGACAACCTCGGCGCCATCCTCGCCGTAACCGATTGGATCAGCCGCAACAAGGCCGCGGGCATCCCGCTCGCCGCCTTTGGCTCCCCGCTCGCAGCGCTCAACTCCCGGCCCGCGCCCACCGTCCGCGAGCTCCTCGTCGCCATGGTGAAGGCCCACGAAATCCAAGGCGTGCTTGCGCTCGAAAATTCCTTCAACCGTGTAGGACTCGACCATGTGTTACTTGTGCGCATTGCCTCCACTGCCGTCGCAACCGCTCTCCTCGGCGGCACGCGCGAGCAAATCATCAACGCGCTCTCGCACGCGTGGCTCGACGGCTCCGCGCTGCGCACGTATCGGCACGCGCCCAACACCGGCTCCCGCAAAAGCTGGGCCGCAGGCGACGCCACGAGCCGCGCGGTCCGCCTCGCGCTCATCGCGCTGACTGGCGAGATGGGCTACCCCTCCGTCCTCACCGCCAGGACGTGGGGCTTTCAGGACGTGTCGTTCAAGGGCCAGCCCGTGAAACTCGCGCGCCCCCTCGGCAGCTACGTGATGGAGCAAATCCTCTTCAAGATTTCCTTCCCCGCCGAATTCCACGCGCAGACCGCCGTCGAGTGCGCGCTCCAGCTCCACCCGCACGTCAAAAACAAACTTGCCGACATCGCGCGCATCGAGCTCACCACGCACGAGTCCGCCATCCGCATCATCGACAAGACCGGCCCGCTCCATAACCCCGCCGACCGCGACCACTGTCTGCAATACATGACCGCCATCGGTCTCCTCTTCGGCAACCTCACCGCCGAACACTACGAGGACAAAGTCGCCGCCGACCCACGCATCGACGCCCTCCGCGCCCAGATGGTCGTCACCGAAAACAAACAGTTTTCGCGCGACTACCTCGACCCCGATAAACGTTCCATCGCCAACGCCGTTCAAGTCTTCTTCCGCGACGGCACCAGCACCGAGCGCATCGAAGTCCACTACCCAATCGGCCACCGGCGGCGGAGAAAAGAAGGGATTCCGATCCTACGGCAAAAGGCCGAGGCGGCGTTTGCGACGCACTACGGCGAATCAAAAGTCGATCAACTCACGGCGCTTTTCGGCGTCCGAGAAAACTTGGAGGCGACTCCGGTGTGGGTGTTTGGGGCTGCACTTCATGGGAGCTTCCCCTGACGAAGAATCACTTGTCTCAAAACCGAGGGAACCGAGGCGGCGCATCACCGAAAATTTCTGCGTAAGTGGGGATGCCGACCTCGCCAAAATCTACGGCGTGGCCACGAAAGTCTTCAACCAATCCGTGAAACGGAATCGGGGAAAATTTCCGCCCGACTTTATTTTCCAACTGTCGGCCGAAGAAGCGGAAGCCATGAACCGGTCACAAATTGTGACCGCATCCACCGAGAGAAAACCGACCATGCGGTCACAAACTGTGACCGCATCCAAACGCAACCTCCGGCATCCACCCTACGCTTTCACCGAGCACGGCGCGATCATGGCAGCCAACATCCTCAATAGCCCGCAGGCGGTGCAGATGAGCGTCTTTGTGGTGCGCGCCTTCATTGCGATGCGCGCCGTGCTCACCGACACGCGCGAACTCGCCCGCAAGCTCGCGTCGCTCGAGAAGGAACTCACCAGCCGGCTCGACACCCACGAGACCGCCATCGTCGATGTCCTCCAGCGTGTCATGGCTCTCATTGAGCCGCCCCCGCCCGCGCCCGAAGCGCCATCCAAGGAGATGGGTTTCCACACCGGCCTCAATCTCAACAGGGGAAGCAACTTGATGCTCACGCCGAAGCGCCGCCGGAAGAGCGCGACTGATGTCTGGCTCGCGGAAGCCCGCGGGCATCTGAAGGGCAAGTCCACCGCCGCGTTGATGAAGCTCACGCGCGGGGAGGATTGAGATGCCCCGCAGCCGCAGCACCAGCAGTCTCCATGTCGCGGGCAAATGCACCGATTTCGGCGACTCGATGATGGGCAAGCTCCCGGCGCGCTCGCGCAAGCAGCGCAAACGCGGCGCCTCGAAGACCCGCCGACAACGGCTCGCCCGCGAATTACGCACCGACACCGGCGCTAGGACTTGCGGCCGCCAGCGCCGCCGCATCCTAAAGCAAACCCGCTTGCCTCATCGCTTGACCCACGCTGGCCTTACTTTACAGAGCGCTTGACTCATTACTGGACTCACGCTTGCCTTATCAAGCCATGAGCTTCCAGCCCCAGTTCACCGTCACCGCCCGGCTGCTCCGGGAACTGGAGACCATCGCCGAGCTCAAGGCCCGCATCGCCGCGGCCACCATCCAGGTCGCGTGGACGCCCCGGCTGGCGCAAGACAGCCGCCAGCGCAGTGCGCACGCCTCGACCGCCATCGAGGGCAACCCGCTCACGCTGGAGGAGGTCCGCGCGCTCGAGGGCGGGGCCGAGCTGCCCGTCCATCCCGAGCGCGCCCGCCGCGAGGTGCTCAACTACTTCGCCGGGCTCCGGTGGGTGGAGAAGCGCGCGAAGCAGCCGAAGCCCGTCGCCCACGAGGATCTGTTCCGCCTCCACCGCCTGCTCGCGGCGGACGTGATGGATCAGGGCGAGGCCGGCCGCTACCGCACCATCGCCGTGCGCGTGGGCAAGCATCTGCCGCCCGCGCCCGACCTGGTCTCCGGCCTCATGCGCGAGCTGCTCGCGTGGTGGAACGGCCCGAGCGCCGAGTGGTCGCCCGTGCTCACCTCCGCGATCCTGCACTACCAGTTCGAGGACATCCACCCGTTTGCCGACGGCAACGCCCGCGCGGGCCGGATGCTCGCGCTCTGGGAGCTTTATCGGCGCGGTTTCGACACGCACCACATCTTCGCCGTGGACGAGTTCTTCTGGGAGGACCGCTCGCGCTACTACGCGCGGCTCTCCGCCGTGCCCGCGACGGGCGGCGACCTCACCGGCTGGCTCGAATACACAACCGAAGGCGTGCGCGTGACGCTCGAGCGCGTGTGGCTGCGCGTGCAGCAGTTTGCCGCCACCGCCTCGAAGAAGAAAACCGTGCTGCGGCCCACGCAGGAACGGCTGCTGCACCTGCTGCGCGAGCGCCACGACGGCCTCGCGCCTGCGGAAATCTGGGCGGCGCTCGATGTCACCAAACAAGGCGCCGCCCACATCCTCGCCCCGCTGCTCAAGGCAAAGCTCGTGAAGCGCATCGGCACCCGCAAAACCGGCCGCTACGTGCTCGGCTGAGGCAGCACGATGCTTCACGCGGACCTCTCGCTGGATCCGATCTCGCAGCGGGAATCGTAAGGCCCCTCCCCTTCAGCTCGACCCGCCATCTGTTCCCGCCGGGCCGGACAACAAGACGGGCTCCTGCCCATGGTTGAAACGAAGTTGAACCGGCGCCCGTTCGACGCGGGTGGCATCGCCCGACAGCGGGCAGCACGGACCACCGGCACACCGGGGCGCGCGATTGACGCGGGTGCGTCGCAGCCGAGCCTTGGCGCATGTCTCCCATCGGATTCCTCGGCCTCGGCACCATGGGCGAGGTGATGGCGTTGCGCCTCCTCCGCGCCGGCCACGTCCTCCACGTCTGGAACCGCACCGCCGCCAAGGCCACGCCCCTCGTCGCCGCCGGCGCCCGCCCTACCAGGAGCCCCGCCGAAGTGATCGCCGCCTGCCCCGCGGTTTTCCTCATGCTCGCCGACGGCGCGGCGACCGACGCCGTGCTGGGCCGCGGCACACCCGCCTTCGCCGCCGTGCGTGATCGGCTGTTCATCAACTGCGCCACCGTCGCCCCGGACTATTCGCGGGGCCTTGAGCGCGACCTCCGCGCCGCCGGAGCACGCTTCGTCGAGGCGCCTGTGTCCGGCAGCCGCAAGCCCGCCGAGGCCGGCGCGCTCATCGCCATGCTCGCCGGCGAACCCACCGCCGTGGCCGAGGTCGCGCCGCTCTTCGTTCCGCTGGCGAAGCAGGCCGTCGACTGCGGCCCCGTGCCCAACGGCACCCTCACCAAGCTCGCCACCAACATTCTGCTCGTGAACAGCGTCGCCGCCTTGGCCGAGATGATGCGCTTCGCAGACGTCCACGGCTTGGATCGAAACAGGGTCGCCGAGGTGGTCTCCAACGGCCAGCTCGGCAGCGACAATGTCCGCATCCGATCGGCCAAGCTCGCGCAGCGCGACTTCACCCCCCATTCAGCCATCCGAAACGTCCTCGACAGTCTCGGCCGCACCGGCGAGGCCGCCGCCACCGCCGGCTGCGCGCTCCCCCTGACGGAGCGCACGCTCCAGCTACTCCGCGAAACCATGCGCCTCGGCCATGGCGACGACGACATGATCGCCCTGTTCCACGCGATCGAGAGGCAAGGCCAGGCCTGAAAGGCGCCCTACCCTTTCGCCTTCGCCGTTTTCACCGCGGACTTGGCGTCGCCCCCCAGCCGTTTCCGGCGGTAGGCTTCGTAGTCCGGCACGCGGCGCTCGTAGGCCGTGTCGAGCAGCGGCGAGGAGATGATGAAGTCCGCCGTGGCGCGGTCGCACGCGGTCGGGATGTTCCAGACCACGGCCATGCGCAGCAGCGCCTTCACGTCCGGGTCGTGCGGCTGCGGCTCGAGCGGATCCCAGAAGAAGATCAGGAAATCGATCTTCCCCTCGACGATCATCGCGCCGATCTGCTGGTCGCCGCCGAGCGGGCCGCTGAGGAGCTTGCTGACCGGGAGGCCGAGCGCGGTCTCCATCATCGTGCCGGTCGTGCCGGTGGCCCAGATCTCGTGCGCGGCCAGCGTGCCGCGGTTGAACTTGGCCCACTCGAGGAGGTTTTGCTTCTGGCCGTCGTGCGCGACGAGGGCGATGCGCTTGCGCGCCGGCATCGCGACTTTGCGGTAGGTCATGGGACCGGCAGGCTGCGCGCCCGCCGCACCCGGGGCAAGGCCGCCCGCGGACCCGCCCCGCAATGTCGCCGACGCGTCACCGCACCGGCATGTTCCACACGTTGGCCTGATCACCCTTGAGCGCCCGGCGGCGCACCGGGTCAGCTTGCTCGCGGCCCTCGACGCTGAAGCGGATGTCCTGGTTGACCCAGCCTTCGAGGTAGTAGCTGTGCTCGACGAGCCCCTCGACGATCTCGGAGCAGTCCACCTGATGCACCTTGTTGTGCAGGAGCGAAGGGCGCGCGGCGCCGTTGCCGCCGAGGCGGTCGGGGTTGCCCTTGGTGTAGTCGGAGATGTGCATCGCGATGTCCCCGCGGTTGTGGTAAACCGTGACGTGGCGCGCGAGTTCATGCACGCGGCCCAGTTTCTCGGGCAACTCCAGCGCATCGTCGTCCAGATCCGGCGCGCAGAGGAAGATGTGCTCGAAGAACCGCGGGAAGGCGTTGCCCGGCGTGAAGTCGTCGAGCTTGGGCAGCGTGTTTTGCAGCAGGAAGTTTCCCATCGAGTGGCAGAGGAGGTGGATGTCCTGACGGCAGAGCTTCACGATGGCGTCATCCGCCCGGTCGCGCAGATCGGCGAGGAAGTCGCGGAGCTTGAGCAGCCCGCGCGCAAACGCCCCGGCGCTCGCCGCGCCCTCGGCGCGGTCGCTCTTGTAGGAGAGCCAGGGCTTGGCCTGCCCGTCGGAGGGCCAGGTGAAGAGCACGACCGACACCTGCTGCGCCGCATCCTGTCCGCCCCCGCGGTTGAGCATGAGCTGGAGCGCGAGAGCGCCGCCCACGGCCTCGGCCCAGGTGACGTTGAACCCGTGGATGTAGATCAGCACGTCGCTCTTGTCGCACATCAGCTCCTTCAGGTCGGCGAACATCGCGAGCGAGCCGAGCACGATCTCGCCGGCCTCGGCCTGATCGGTGCCCGCGGGGAGGCTCTCCCGATAGGCGGTGATGCGCGCGGTTCCGGCCTCGGCGCATTTCGCGAGGTAGCCGGAGAGCTCCTCGCCGGCGCCGGGCCCGATGAGCGCGCGATCCTCGCTGAGGAAGGCGGCGATTCTGGCCTCGTCGGCCTGCACGGCGACGCGGCCGAAGCGGAGGTTCTCGATGCCGTCCTTGCTGAAGGCGGTGCCGTAGGTGTGCGGGCGGAAGCGCGTGCCACCCTCGTGGCGGCGGTTGGTGGCGTAGAACAGATCGAGCTTGGCCATGGGGATGGGGGATTTAGGGGAGACTAGGCCGAGGCTTTCAAATCCTCGACGATTTCGCAGGTGACCTTGACCGGCCCGGGGGTGACGCGGCCGAAGATGGTGGTGAGCGCGGCGCTCGCCGCATCCCGGCCGCGGGAGATGACGGCGATGCGCTCGGGCGCGATGTCGTCGGTGGGATCGAAGAGGCGCCACTCGCCATCGAGCCAGACCTCGAAGCACGCGTGGAAATCCATCGGCTGCAGGCCCGCCGCGTAGCCGCCGACGTAGCGGGCCGGGATGCTCAGCGCGCGGCAGAACGCGATCGCGAGGTGCGTGTAGTCGCGGCACACGCCCTTGCGCGAGAGCCACACCTCCCACGCCGAGGTGCGCGAGTCAGTCGAGCCCGGCGCATACTCGAGCTTGTGGTCGATCCAGCGGCAGATCCCGCGCACCTGCTCGGCGCGATCCTCGACCTTTCCGAAAAGCTCCCAGGCGATCTGCGAGAAGCGGTCGCTCTCGCAGTAGCGGCTCGGGAGCGTGTGGGTGAGGATCGCGAGGGGGAGGCGGCCGGGATTGTCGGCCTTCACCGCCGGCGGCAGGGGCGGCCGCGTGATCTCCACCGTGGCGGCGTAGCGCAGCTCAAACGGCCCCGCCGGCGCCTCGCAGCGCAGCACCCGGCCGCCCTTGCCACCCTCGACGATCTCGCGCGGCACAGCGGGCGTGCAGATGATCGTCTCGTCGAGCAGGCGCTGCTGGTCATTGGCGTTGACCAGCACATTGAAGGTAAACGCGGCCTGGGGCGTGAGCACCTGGTAGCCGAGCGTGCAACCGACGGAGAGCATCATGGGTATCGGCGCGCAGTGTGGGGTTTGCCCGCCGCCCCGCAACGCTGCAAAAGAAGCGCGGGGCCGTGGTGGCCCCGCGCTCCTGCGTCGCGAACATCTCCGCCCGCGCAAATCAGAATTTCAGGCTGACCTTCGTGTAATAGGTGATCCCATTCATGCCCAGCGGCGAGGCGTTGAGCAGGTAGGGTGCGCTGCCGCCGTTGTCGTTGCCGTTGAAGGCGACGCCGTTGATCACGCGCGAGGGGAGCGTCTTGTCGGGGTAGGTATTGAAGACGTTGTTCGCACCCAACGAAAACGAGCACTGTCTCGACGCACGGTAAGTGACATCCACGTCAGTGCCAAACACCCGGCCGTAGCGCTGCACGAGCTGGCTGTTCGCGCTAACGGGATCGGTAGGCAAAGTATAGGTGTTGTCGCCAGAGAGCGCGGCGACTTGCGCCGGCGTCGCGCTGGCGAAGTGCACGTAGTCGTGCGTGCCGTAGCGCGCGGTCTGCGCGAGGAAGGACCACTTGCCCACATCATAAGCGACCGAGACGCGGACCGTGTCGCGCGGCTGGCCCCGGACGAGCCGGATTTTCTCGGTCTGGTCGAACAGCGGGGTGGTGACCCCGAGGGCGGCGAGTTGGGCCGGCGTGGCCTTGGTCTTCGTGACCTCGGTGTGGTTGATGTTGAGGCCGCCGGTAAAGGTGAGGCGGTGCCCCTGGCCCAGCCGATGGACGTAGCGGGCGTTGGCATCGAGCCCGCGCGTGCGCGTGTCCACGGCGTTGGTGAAATAGCGTCCGCCCGTGGTGCCGAACAATCCCTGCGCCGTGAGGAAATTCTGGATCGCGGTGCCCGTGAAGTTCGAAGAGAGGCCGATGCGGTCCTCGATCTTGATCTGGTAGAAATCGACGCTGCTGGTGAACGCCTCCACGGGCTGCCACGTGAGGCCGACACTTTGGTTGACGGAGGTCTCGGGCTTCAGGTTCGAGGCGCCGAGCGCGCGGGCCACGGGATCGGCGACCGGGAACGTCTTGTTCTCAAACGGCACGCCGCTGATGAAATTCGTGGCGGTCGAGCTGAACCACTGCTGCGCGAGATGCGGCGCGTGGAAGCCCGTGCTGATCGAGCCGCGGATGGCGAACGGCTTCGCCACCTCGAAGCGCGTGGCGAGCTTGCCGGTCGCCTTGCTGCCGAAGTCGCTGTAATCCTCGAAGCGTCCGGCGACGGACACCAGCCACTGGGCGGTGAGGTTGTTTTCCAAGTCCAGATAGACGGCCTTGGTGTCGCGCGAATGCTTGCTGGCGTCGCTCGGGCGGAAACCGGGGAAGACTTGCGCGCCGAGCGCGCCGAGGCCGCCCGCGTTGGGACCGTCGATGATGCGGACGCCGCCATCGCGATACGAATCCGGCTCACCGGCGGACAGGCGGTATTGCTCCCAGCGGTATTCCACACCAGCGGCGATCTTGACCGGACTCATCAAGCCGAGGTGGAGCTGATTCGTCACGTCGAAGTTCGTGGTCGATTGGTTGAACCGCAGGCTGCCGGCGTAGAAATCCCGCGGGCTCGCCGTGCCGAGCGTGACATTGGCGGACTCGGCGACCGAGTAGCGGAGATCGTTGCCACCGTAAACGGTGCTGAGATCCCAGTTCCAGTCGCCGGCCTTGCCCTTGATGCCGCCGCCGACGGAAGCGTCATACACCTCGGTCTGGATCACCGGCAGGAAGCCATTGGGCCAGAGGGCGCGGACGGTGTTGTCCTGCCCCGCGCGGCGCCACGTGCCCGCGCCTTCGACATGCTTGCGCGTCAGGCCGGCAAAACCGTAGAGCGTGAATCCGTCCTGCACCGGCAGCTCGGCGTTGATAAAGCCGCCGCGTTCCTTCGAGCGCGGATCGCCGAAGCGCTGGCCGAAGCGGTTCACGGTCGCCTCGCGCGGATCGAGCGTGCCGCTTGAAGGACTGAGCCCGGTGCCGGAGCCGACGTTGCCGGAGATCGCGGTGAGCGCGCCGGCGGCGTTACGCCCGAAATATTGCTGTCGCGTGTCGTAGCCGATGCGGTTGGTGTGGCTTTTATTGCGATCATAGACGGTGACGAAGAGCGTGCCCTTGTCGCCGAGCTTCGTGCCCGCTTGGGCCGAGAGCTTGAGGTCGCGGCCATCGCCTTCGCCGGTCACGCCGTAGGAGGCGTCAAAGCCCCAGCCCGGCGTGCGGGCGAGGATGAGGTTGATGACGCCGCCGATGGCGTCCGAGCCATATTGAGCCGAAGCGCCGTCGCGCAGCACTTCGATGCGATCGATGGCGGAGGAGGGAATCGCGTTGAAATCGACCGAAACGGCGCCGCGGCCGACCGCGCCATTGACGTTGACGAGCGCGCTGGTGTGGCGGCGCTTGCCGTTGACGAGGACGAGCGTCTGATCGGGCGCGAGCCCGCGCAGCGTCGCAGGGCGGATGTGGTCCGTGCCGTCGTTCAGCGAAGGCCGCGGAAAGTTGAACGACGGCACGAGCGCCTGCAGCATCTGCGAGGTCTCGGTGTAGCCGCCCTTTTTCAGCTCCGCACCCGTGATGACATCAATGGGCACAGGCGACTGGATGACAGTGCGGTCGTTGAAGCGCGTGCCCGTGGAGACAAACGCCTCGAGCACGATGGCCTCTTCTTTAACCGCCGCGGTGGTCGCGGCGTTGGCGGCCGCAGCTCGGTCGGGCGCAAGCGGAATAACAAGCGCCAGCAGGAGGGAGGCTGCCGCGCGGGTGGGTCGGTGTTGGTTTTTCATGGTAGGTCGGAACGACGGACAGCGAAACCATGCGCAGGTTGCGCCCGGAGACAAACGGCCCGCCGCCGAAGGGCGCGGCTTGCGGCCTTGCTCGGAGGTGGCACTCTGCGCGCCATGCCCGCCGCCCCCCGCTTCGTCGGCCCCCTCGCCACCCTGATCGGTTTTTCATTGGTCTTCGTCTTCCCGCTCCGCGCGCAGCGCGCCGCGGTCGAGGCGCCGCGCGGCGTGGTGGCCTCGGCGCACTTCCTCGCCTCCGAGGCGGGCCTCGAGATCCTCAAGCGCGGCGGCAACGCCGTCGACGCCGCTGTCGCCACCGGCCTCGCGCTCGCCGTCGTGTATCCAATCGCCGGCAACCTCGGCGGCGGCGGCTTCATGGTCATCCACCTCGCCGACGGCGGCGCGGGCGAAGGTCGGGCGGGCCGCGACCTCACCATCGAATACCGCGAGACCGCGCCCGCCGCCGCGACGCGCGACATGCATCTCGACGCCCAGGGCGACGTCCTGAGCGGCCCCGGCTCCTCCGTGCTCGGCTGGCGGGCAAGCGCCGTGCCGGGCGCCGTCGCGGGCCTCGCGCACGCGCTCACGAAATACGGCTCCGGCAAAATCTCCTGGGCCGAGGCCTGCGAGCCTGCGCGCCGCCTCGCCGCCGAGGGCCACGTCGTCACCCAAGGCTCCGCCGCGCAGATGCGCGCCGGCTCGCGGATGACGGGCTTTGCGGAGTCGCGCCGGATTTTCCTCAACGACGGCGCCTATTGGAAAGCCGGCGATCTCTGGATGCAGCCCGACCTCGCCGCGACGCTGGCGCGAATGCAGCGGCACGGCCCCCGCGAATTCTACGAGGGCGAGACCGCAAAACTGATCGCCGACGCGATGGCGAAAAACGGCGGCACGATCGCGCTTGCCGATCTCAAGGCTTACCGGGCCGTCGAGCGCCCGCCGGTGCGCGGCACCTACCGCGGCCACACCATCGTCACGATGCCGCCGCCCAGCTCGGGCGGAGTCGTGTTGCTCCAGATGCTCGCGATGCTCGAGCCGCACGATCTCGCCCGGCTCGGCCACAACTCCGCCGCAAACTACCATCTCCTCGCCGAGGTGATGCGCCGCGCCTTCCGCGACCGCGCGGAATACATGGGCGATCCTGATTTTGTCTCCGTGCCCGTCGCCCCGCTGCTGGAGCCCGCCTATCTCAAGCGCCGCATGGCCGACTTCTCCCCGGACCGCGCGTCCGTCTCTGAGAAAATCGAGCCGGGCCTCGGCGCGATGAAGCTCTCTCACGCCGCGGTCGCCGGCTTCGCGCACGAGTCAACCGAGACCACGCACTACTCCGTCGTCGATGCCGCGGGCAACGCCGTCGCCGTCACGACGACGCTCAACGGCAACTTCGGTAGCGGCGTCACGATCCCCGGCGCGGGTTTCCTGATGAACAACGAAATGGACGACTTCACCGCGAAGGTCGGCGTGAAGAACATGTTTGGCCTGCTCCAAGGCGCGGCTAACGCCATCCAGCCCGGCAAGCGCCCGCTCTCGTCGATGACGCCCACGATGGTGTTCAAGGATGGGAATCTCGTGCTCGTCACCGGCAGCCCCGGCGGCCCCACGATCATCAACACCGTCCTCCAAGTAATCCTCAACGTCATCGATCACAAGATGCCGGTGGCGCAGGCCGTCGAGGTGCCGCGCGTGCATCACCAGTGGATGCCCGACCAGCTCTCATTCGAGCGCTACGGCATCTCCGCCGACACGCTCGCGCTCCTCAAGGCCAAGGGCCACAGCGTCGTCGAGCGCCAGTCCTACGAAGGCGGCTACCAAGGCGACGCCGAGACCATCGCGATCGAGCCGAAGTCGAACCTCCGCCTCGGCGCCGCCGATTCGCGCAAGCCGGACTCGCGGGCCGTGGGCTACTGAGCGCCTTTGGTCGGGGCGTTCGCTTCCGTCCACACCCGTGTGAGCACGGGCTTGATGATCGCGGAGAAGGCCTCGTAGGCGGGCGGGTGGAAGTGGAGCTTGTCGGTCTTGTAGAGGTCGAGGCGCGGATGGCCCGCGGCATCGACGAGCGCAGGGTTGATATCCACAAAAGTGCGGCCCGGCGTCGCGGCGCAGTAGGCGCGAGCAAGGGCGTTGTAGTGGTCCACCTGCTCCCAGCGCTCGACGCGATCCGGCGAGCGCGTGGACGAGACATAGATGAGCCGCGTCGCCGGAAACTTCGCGCGCACGCGCTCGGAGAAATCGCGGAAGCGCGCGAAGATTTTCTCCGGCGCGTCGGCGGGCTTGGCGTTGAGATCGTTGCTCCCGCAGTAGTAGACGATCACCTTCGGCGCATATCGCGGCATCAGCTGATCAAAGCGCGCGAGCTGATCCCCCGTGCGCGAGCCGCCGAAGGCGCGATTGAGCACGGGCAGCGGCGCCATCTGCTCGGCGACCGTGGTCCACTGGCGAAAGATGCTGCTGCCCACGAAGAGGATGCCGCCAGGCTTGGGCGGTTGGGAGAGATCGGCCTCCGCAAACGCCTTGAACGACGGTTCGTATTGCTCCCAGCGCTTGGCGGCATCGTCAGCGGCGCGCGCGGAGCACAATCCAAGGAGAGCGACGAACAAGACGAGGGCGCGGAAAGTTTTCATGGGGTGAAGAAGCGGATGAAGAGCTGGCAGAAGATCGCGCCCACGACAATCATCGCGAGGCCCCACAGCAGCATCTGGCGAAAGAGCTTCTTCGCATCGCCATCGGCCGGCAGGCCCGCGACGCACAGCGCGCCGATCGTCGAGAGCGGCGACACATCGACGATGGCCGCGCCGACATTGATGCTGAGCGCGATTTCGAGCGGGTTGCCGCCGCCGAGTTTTTCCACGAGGCCGGGCACCATCGGCAGGAACGCCGGATAAACGACGCCTGACGTCGAGCTGTAGGTGGAGATGAGGCCGGTGACGAACGCCATCGAGCCGTTGACCGTGCCGGGGGTCGCGAGCTGCGCGAGCAGCGACGAAAACAGCTCCATCCCACCCGTCTTCTCGAGCACCCCGACGAGCACGCTCACGCCGGAGACCATCAGCAGCACCGACCACGGCACGGCCGCGACCGCCGCCTGATCCTCCACCACGCGAGCCATGATGAGCAGCGCCGCGGCGGCAAAGGCGGAGAGGCCCGGGTTCACCTTGAACAGCACCACGCCCGCGATCCACGCGAGCAGGACGCCCAGCGTGAGCCACTGCCGCCCTGTGAGCCGCGCCGCCGCCTCGACGGGCGCCGCCACGCGCGGCGCGCGCCAGAGCTTGATGCCGCCGAAGAGCGCATAGGCCGCCACCGCGACGGCCGTATGGGCGACGAAGTTCGCGGCAAAGACATTCCAATCATGGTTCGCCAGACCGACTTTGGCCATCTGCGCCTGCACGATCACGCCCACCGCGCTGAAGGGCGAGAGGTTCCCCGCGTTGCCCCCGTTCGCGACCATCAGCGCCATGAGAAACGGCGGCACGCCCGCCGAGATTCCCGCCGCCATCGCGAGCGGCGCGACCAGCGCGCTGGCCGCGATGGCGCCGGGCCCGGCCATCGACAGCCCGCAAGCCAGCGCGAAAAACAACGGCGGCAACAGCGCCGGTGTGCCGCCACACAGGCCGACGCCGCGCCGGGCGAGCACGCTGAGCGTGCCGTTCTCCTGCGCGATGCCGAAGAGCAGCGTCACCCCCGCCAGCGTGAGGAACAACGCCGAGGGGAACAGCCCGAGAATCGCCTCGGCCTTCCAGCCCGCCGCGTAGATCCCCACGGGAAACGCCAGGGCAACCGCGAGAATCCCGACGTTGATGCGCGACGTGAGGCTGAGCACGATCACCGCCAGCAGCGCGATCAGCGAGAGCGTCGCCGGCGTCATCATGGCAGGGAGGCCGGACGCGGCAGGAGGTGCTTCTGGACCTTGCCCAGCGCGGTGCGCGGCAGCGCGGCCACGCGCACAAACGCACGCGGCTGCTTGAACGACGCGAGCTGCGTGCGCAGGTGCGCGACCACGGCGGCTTCGTCGAATTTGTTTTCGTCCACCGCGACGTAGGCGACCGGCACCTCGCCGCGCACGGGATCGGGGAGGCCGACGACCGCCGCCTCGCGCACGCCGGGCTGCTCGAGGATCAGCTCCTCGATCTCGCGCGGGTAGATATTGAAGCCGCCGGAAATGATGAGATCACTGCGGCGACCCTGGAGCGTGATGTAGCCGTCGGCCGCCCGCACGCCGATGTCGCCGGTGCGAAACCAGCCGTCGCGCCAGGCGGCCGCGGTGGCGTCGGGCCGGCGCCAGTAGCCGGCGCAGACGTTGGGGCCGCGCACCCAGAGCTCGCCGCTCGTGCCGTCGGCGACCGGCGCATCGGAGGGATCGCAGATTTTCACCTGCACATGGGCGAGCGGGAAGCCGACCGTGCCGGGGCGGCGTTCGCCGTCGTAGGGGTTGCCCACGTTCATGAGCGTCTCGGTCATGCCGTAGCGTTCGAGGATTACGGAGCCGTAGAGCTGGCGAAATTTTTCGTGCACCTCCGCGGGCAACGGCGCCGAGCCTGAAACGGCGAGCCGCAGCCGCGCGCCAATCACGCGCGCGACCTCGGGCGGGAGTTCGAGCAGGCGGATGAACATCGCGGGCACCCCGAAGAACACGGTCGGCCGGTAGTCGTCGAACCACTCGGCGGCCTTGGCGTGCTCGAACCGCTCGGTGAGCCGCAGGTGGCAGCCGCTCATCAGCCAGCAGTGGATGCCGTTGGCGAGGCCGTGCACGTGGAAGAGCGGGAGTGTGCACAACAGGCGGTCGTCCTCCGTGAAACGCCAGTCGCGCGCGAGCGTGGCGCCGTTGGCGGCGAAGTTGCCGTGCGTGAGCACGGCGCCCTTCGAGGCGCCGGTCGTGCCTGAGGTGTAGATGAGCGCGAGCGGCGTGTCGGCATCGCAACTGTCGGCGACGCGATCCGCGGAGAGTTTCGCCGCGTCCACCGCGAGCGCATCGACGTCCCAGATCGCGACGCCCGGCGGGATGAAGCCCGCCATGTCGCGCGACGTGACGACGGCGCGCGGGTCGGAATCGGCGAGGATGTGCCGCAGCTCGCGCTCGCGGTAGAGCACGTTGACCGGCACGAGCACGACCCCGAGCTTCACCGCCGCCAGCCAGAGGTCGATCACCTCCGGGCGGTTTTGCAGGAAGAATGCCACGCGATCACCGCGCGCCACGCCGCGCGCGCGGAGCGCGTGAGCCGTGCGGTTGGAGCGCGCGTCGAGTTCGCCGAACGTGAACGCGGCGCCGCCAAACTCGAGCGCAGGTCGCGCAGCGCGACCGAGCAACGAGCGATCGACCAAGGGAAGCAGGGACATGGGGAAAAGTGCGGCCGGTGTTGTCGCGTCCCGCCGCGCGCGCCGCCAGCCCTTTCTGGTCGGACTCACCGACTGATCAGAACCCGTGGTTCACGGAGGCCTTCCAGCCGCGCGGGGCGCCTACGGTGACGGCGCCGCCCGCGCCGCCGCCGCCCACGCGTCGAAGGAGAGGCGCTGCTTCTCGCGCTCCCACTCCGCCGGAGTGAACACGCTCAGCTCCTCGCGCGCGATGGCGGGCACATTGGTCACGACGGCGCGCACGCCGCCCTCGCGCGCCTCGGTGGCGTAGAGCTTGTCCACCGCGTGGCCGGTGCGGGCCGCCCACTCGGCGATGTGCGTCTCCGGCATCGTGTGGATCGACGCCTCGCTCCAATTCGGAAAATCGAGCTGGCGCTCCAGCCAAAGCGCGACCGGCTTCGTCACGAAATACGGCCGGTGGCTGCCACCGTCGGTGAACCCGAATTCGAACAAGCCGTCGGTGGCGCCGCGCAGCTTCGCCGCGCGCGTCCGCACGTCCTCAAAGAAGGGCTCCTGGGTGTGCGGGATGCCCACGACCTCATCGGCGCGGCCGTTCCACACGAGCGCCGGCCCGCGCGCCGCGTGGAGCGCGTAGATCATGCCGCCGCGATCGCCGAGGAAGTCCAGCGAGCGCCACGGCCAGGCCTGGCACATCACCTTGCCCGACGCATCCCAATGATCGCCGGCGCCGCTGAGGTTGCCGCCGCCGACCAGCACGCACGCGCGCAGGCGCGGCTCGACCGCACCGGCGAGCGCGAGGACAAACGACCCCATCGAATAGCCGCCCGCCCCGATGCGGCTCGCATCGACCTCGGGCCGCGCCGCGAGCAGCGAGACCGCCTGCACCACATCGGTGATCATCAGGCCCGCGAGGCGTCGCGCGAGGACTGTGTCGCCCTTGAGCTTGTCGTGATCGCGCGTGCCGGACTGGCGGGATGCGCTGCGCTCACCCTCCCCCGCTGGATCGTAGGTGAGCACCGCCGCGCCGGCGCGAGCGTAGGCGACACCGGCCACGTAGGCATACCACGAGTATTTGTCGCCGCCGTGGCCGTTGACGACGATGAAGCCGGGAACCCTCCCGCCCGCCGGCAACGGATCCGGCAGGTAAAGGACCGCCGGCACCCGCGCACCCAGCGTGGTCGCGTAGGTGATGGCCTCGGCGCGCACGCCGGCGGCCGGTGAAAAGGTGCGATGGGTCGTCGCCGCCAGCGGCGGCACGGGATCGACGAAGAAGTTCGCGCGGATCTGCGCGCGCAACTCGGCTACGCGTGCCGGTGAGAGCGGCTCCGCGCGCCCCAGGCAGAGCAGGAGCGCACCGAGCACGATGAGGGGGCGTTTCATGGGCGGCCCGCCTTCGTTTCGCCGGCACCAAGCGTGCGCACGAGCCACGCAACGACACGCTCCTGGTAATCGGGCGCCACAGTGTTCCAGCCAATCATGCCGTGGACACCGTCCTTCACGACGAGCAATTCGCATGGCACACCCGCGGCCCGCAACCTGGCCTGAAACGCCTCCGATTGCGCGAAGGGCACGGTCTTGTCCGCCGTGCCGTGCGGCAGCAGGAATGGCGGCAACCCCGCCTTCACGTGCGCGATCGGCGAGGCTTCGCGCAGCAGCGCGAGCGTGGTCGCATCGGTCGTCTCGCGCCCGAACAGCCCGGCAAAAGCCCGGTGCAGCGGCGCACCGGCGGGCGCCATCGCGGGCATGTCGAACACGCCGTAGAACGGCACGACCGCCGCGACGCGCGTGTCTGCGCCCGCCCGCACCGCCGCCAGCGCCACAAGGTGGCCGCCGGCCGATTCCCCCGCGAGAGCGAGGCGCCGCGGATCGACGCGATGCGCGGCGGCGTTCGCCTTCACCCACCGGATCGCTGTCTCCACATCCTCGATGCAGGCTGGGTAGCGGTGCTTCGGCGCGAGCCGGTAGTTGATGGAGAACCAGGCGAAGCCCGCGCGTTCGAGCGGCGCATGGAGCGGCGCGATGAACGCCTGCCGCGGGCCGCCGGATTTGTCGCCGGTCGTCCACCCGCCGCCATGCACCAGGATCACGGCCGGAAACGGCCCTGCGCCTTCAGGCACGTAGGCGTCGAGCTTCAAGCTTTCGCCGGCGGCGACGCCATATTCGATGTCGGTGTGCCGGGCCGCGAACAAGGTGCCGCCTAAAGCCAGGCCCAGCAGCATCAGGACACACGTTTTCATCGAGGAGGGGTGATCAGTCGCGCGCGGATTGCCCGACAATCCGCGCGCAGATGCAACCCTTCGCTCACCCACGCGCATCGCCACGGCCAGTGCGACTAGAAATTCCCATTGCCCGCCTCCAACGCGGGTCGCTTTGTCTCGGTAAACCGCACCTTTTACGGTTTCCCCGCCCCGAAAAATTTTATCGGCCGGCCCCCTTTCTGCGCCCCCCTTCAGCCCCCTCGACCATGACCAACCCACACCCGTCCCTCCCTTCGCCTTTCCGCGCCCTGGCGCTCGTCCTTGCCGCTGCGCTCGCCTTGTCTGGACCGCGCCTCAACGCGCAGCCTGCCGCCACCGGCTCGATCTCCGGCCGCGTGCAGAACGAGGCGACCGGCCAGTATCTCAACAACGCCCGCGTGACGGTGAAGGGCACCGACCTCACCGTCTTCACCGACGAAACGGGCTCCTTCCGCCTCGCGCAGGTGGCCGCCGGTTCCGTCGTCCTCGAGGTGCTCTATTCAGGCCTCGATCCCGCGCAGGTGCCGCTCACGGTGGCGACCGGCCAGCTCACGGAGCGCGACGTCAACCTCAACAGCCGCGATCGCTACGGCGCATCGTCCTCGTCGGGCGTCGTGAAACTCGACGCGTTCGTCGCCTCCTCGTCGCGCCTCACCGAGGGCGAGGCGCTCGCGACCAACGAGCAGCGTTTCGCGCGCAACATCAAGAACGTCGTCGCCACCGATGCGTTCGGCGACGTGACCGAGGGCAACGTGGCCGAGTTCATGAAGTTCATGCCGGGCGTGACCATCGAGTATTCCGACGCCTCGCCCAACGCCGTCGCCGTGCGCGGCTTCGATCCCAACATGACGGGCGTCACGGCCGACGGCGCGCAGCTCGCCAACGCCTCCGGCAGCGCCGCCAACCGCTCGTTTCTTTTCACGCAGGTCTCGATCAACAACATCTCGCGCATCGAGGTCACCAAGGTGCCGACGCCCGCCAATCCCGCCGACGGCATCAGCGGCACCGTGAACATGGTGAGCAAAAGCGCGTTCGAGCGCGCCCGCATGGCCTTCAACTACCGGCTCTTCGTCTCCGCGAGCAGCGATGGCATGCAGCTGCGCTCGCAGCCCTTTCCGTTCGATACCTTCGAGTCCCGCGTGAAGCCCGGCTTCGACTTCGACCTCACGCTGCCCATCACGAAGAACTTCGGCATCGTCTTCACCGGCCTCACCTCGAAGCAGTGGAACGAGCAGAACATCTCCAGCATGACATGGAACGCCACCGCCGCGGGCACCGGCGCCTCGCCCGCGCGGCCGTTCCTGCAATCGCACGGGATCGTCGACTCGCCGAAATGGTATGAACGCCACTCCACCAGCCTGAAGGCCGACTGGCGCATCGGGCGCAACTCGGTGCTCTCCTTCGGCGGCCAGGCCAGCTACTACATCGACAAGAACGGCAACGTCACCCGCACCGCCACCGCCGGCACCAACGCCACCCCCAGCATCGCCGGCGGCACGCCGCTCAGCTACGACGGCACCCGCACGATCGGCGCGACCGGCCGCGGCGGCGTCACCTTCAGCGGCAACTTCCTCCACATCGACGGCCGCACCATCGCCGCCAACACCCGCTACCGCTACGACGACGGCACCTGGATGCTCGACTCCGCCGCCAGCATCTCAAACTCCAAGACGTGGCGCCGCTACGAGCAAAAAGGCAGCTTCCAGTCCCTCACCACCGCGCTGCTCGTGCCCGTGCGCGTCACCTTCGACGACATCAACGCCGTGCGCCCCGGCACCACTCGCGCCTTCGACAACACCAACCGCGAAATCGATCTCTACGACATCAACAACTACCGGCTCAACACCGCCGCGCAGACCGACTACCGCGA
>JANOCA010000597.1:0-4177 GCA_031411915.1 Opitutaceae bacterium | reverse complement strand
CTCCGCGACACCGACGGTGACGGCACGGCGGACAAGATCACGGTCTTTGCCGAAGGCTTCAACACCGAGGTCACGGGCATCGCCGCGGGCGTCGGCTGGCACGATGGCTGGCTCTACGCCACGATCGCGCCCGACCTGTGGCGGTTCAAGGACACCAACGACGACGGCGTGGCCGATGTGCGCGAGGTCGTCGCGACGGGCTTCGGCGTCCATCTCGCCTACGCGGGGCACGACATGCACGGCCCGATCGCAGGCCCTGATGGCCGCATCTACTGGAGCATCGGCGACAAGGGGCTCAACGTGCTTTCACGCGAAGGAAAGCGCTTCGCGTTTCCCAACGAAGGGGCAATGATGCGCGTCGAGCCCGACGGCTCCGGCTTTGAAATCTTCGCGCGCGGCCTGCGCAACGTGCAGGAGCCCGCGTTCAGCGACTTCGGCGATGTGCTCGGCGTGGACAACGACGCGGATCAGCCGGGCGAGCGCGAGCGGTTCGTCCACATCATCGAGGCGAGCGACACGGGCTGGCGCTGCAATTTCCAATACATGCGCATGGACAGCCCCTGGATGCGCGACGGCCTGTGGAAGCCGCGCTTCGCGGGCCAGCCCGCCTACCTGCTGCCGGCGCTCGCGAGCTACTCGGACGGGCCGGCGGGCTTCAAGCTGGAGCCCGGCACGGCGCTTGGCGCCGCGCAACGCGGACTCTGGCTGCTCAACGAGTTTCCCTCGGGCAAGATGCGCGCCTTCCGCGCCGAGCGCGACGGCGCGACCTTCGCGATGAAGGACGCCGCGATCCTCAACGACGGCATCATGGGCATCGGCCTGAGCTGGCACCCCGATGGCTCGCTCTTCATGGCCGATTGGATTGGCGGCTACCCGCTCGATGGGCTCGGCGCCGTGTGGCGCGTGGATGCGAAGGACGGCATCGATCAGCCGGCGCGCGCGGACACACACCGCATTTTGGCGGCCGGATTTGAAAAGCGCCCCGAGGCCGATCTTGTCGCGCAGCTCGCGCATCGCGATCAGCGCGTGCGGCAGGGTGCGCAGTTCGAGCTGGCGAAACGCAACGCCAAGGCGGCCTTGCTGAAGGTCGCGCGCGATGAAAAAGCGAACCAGCTCGCGCGCGTGCATGCCGTGTGGGGCTACGGACAATTGCTGCGCCGCAACGCCGCCGAGTCCGCGCCCGCCGCCGCACTCCTGCGCGATGGCGACTCCGAGATTCGCGCGCAGGCGGCGAAAGTGCTGGGCGACGCGGCGACCACGGGCGCCAAGACGGAAGGCAAGGCGCTCGTTGCCTTGGTGGCTGATGCCTCACCGCGCGTGCGCCTGCAGGCGGCGATCGCGCTCAGCAAGTTTCGTGAACCGACGGCCGTTCCCGCGCTCTTCGCCTTGGCGGCGAAGGAGGGCACGGAGCCCGTGATGCGTCACGCGGCCGTGACCGGCCTCACGGGTTGCGCCACGGCGGAACAGCTCGCGGCGAAGAAGTCGGACGCCTCGCTCGGCGTGCGTTTGGCCGCGGTGGTCGCGCTGCGCCGCCAAGCCTCGCCGTCGATCACGGCGTTTTTGGCGGATGCGGATCAGCTCGTGGCCGAGGAAGCGGCGCGCGGCATCCATGACGACACCTCGATTCCATCGGCACTGCCGGCCTTGCCACCGCTGCTCGCGGCTGCACCGCGCAGCGACGCGCTCACGCGCCGAGCCATCAACGCCGCGCTCCGTGGCGGCACGGCCGAGGAGGCGAAGCGGGTGTTGGACTTTGCGCTGCGCGAAACCTCGCCGAAGACGATGCGGGCTGAGGCGCTGACGGCCCTCAAGGTCTGGGGCAGCCCGCCGCGCCTCGATCTGGTCGATGGCTGGGCGCGGACTTTCAAGCCGGCGAGCATCGAGGGCGTGCTGACCCCGCGGCTCGACGCGCTGCTCGCGCTCACCGATCCCGCGCTGAAGACGCTAGCGATCGAAATCATGGTGGCGCATGCGCTGAAGGCCGCGCCCGCGCAGATCGCGGCGATTGTAGGCGAGGCCAAGGCCTCCGGGGAATTGCGGGCGCAGGCGTTGCGACTCCTCGGCGGCGAGCAGCGCAAGGATCCGGCGTTCGGCCGCGCGCTGGATGTGGCGCTCGCCGCCGGCTCGCCCGCGGCACTTTACCAGGCCGGTCTTTCGTTGCTGCTGCCGGGCCTGCCGGAGCGGCTGGTCGCCGAGGCGCGCACCGCCCTGTCGAGCCGCAGCGTAACGGAAAAGCAGCACGTGATCGGGTTGCTCGCGCAGGTGGGCACGGCGGAGGGCGACGCGCTGATTGGCACGCTGGCCGACGCGCTGATCGCCGGGACGTGCGAGCCCGCGTTGAAGCTCGACGTGGTCGAGGCGTTGCAGGTGAGGGAGGCGAAGAACCCGGCGCTGGCCGCCAAGCTCAAGACCTACGCGGCGTCGACAGCGAGCGTGGCGCGCACGGAGTTGCTCACTGGCGGCGATGTTCTGCGTGGCCGCGACATCGTGGCGAACCACCTCAACGCCAACTGCACGGCCTGCCATTCGACGGAGGCGGCTGGCGGCAGCGAAGTGGGGCCCAATCTCCGCACGATCGGCTCGCAGCGCGATGCCGCGCATCTGCTCGAGTCCCTGCTCGCGCCCTCCGCGCAGATCGCCACCGGCTACGGGCTCGTGAACGTGACCCTGAAAAACAAAACCGAAATCACCGGCACGATCGCGAAGGAGACGCCAACGGAGGTGACCGTGCGCGCCTTCGACGGCAAGCAGCAGGTGATCGCGCGCGCTGAAATCGCCAGCCAATCCCCGCCCATTTCGATCATGCCGCCGATGAACGGAATTCTCCAACCGCGCGAGCTGCGCGACGTGGTCGCCTATCTCGCCAGCCTCAAGGGCGGCGGCCGCGGCAATCGTCCGGCGCCCAAGCAGGACGCGGAGCCATGAGCGCGTCGCGTAGTCGGAGCGGGATGGCGTTGCTGGTGCAACGATACGCGAATGTGGTGAGATGCCATCTCAGTCGAGCTGGCCGGTGTAGCCCTGCTCGTGAGGGCAGGGACCGACGGGGGTTGGAATGGCAAATCGTCCCGCCTCTCACGAGGCGGGCTACACCGAACCGCCGGATGCCATGTTTTCAGAGGGTCATCGCACTAGTAATGGTCGCAGCGGTTGATGCCATGGCGGCGGACGTGCCGGTCGCCGGTCCCGCGGAGTTTCGCGCCGCCGTGGCTGCGGCCAAGCCGGGCACGCGCCTGCTTATCGCCGGCGGGGATTATGGCGCCGGTTTCCGGTTCGTCGATTTGCGCGGCGAGCCGGGCCGCCCGATCGTAATTGCCGCGGCCGATCCGAAAAATCCGCCGGTGTTTCGTGGCGGCAATGTAGCCATTCATCTTTCGAATCCCGCCTACGTGGAACTGCACGGTCTTGTTTTCACGCGCCTCACGCAGAACGGCCTCAACATCGACGATGGCGCGGCGGCCGCCACGCCCGGGAGCGCGCGCGGCATCGTGCTGCGCGGCCTGCGGGTGAGCGACATCGGCGCCGAGGGCAATAACGACGGCCTCAAGCTTTCCGGCCTGTGGGATTTCCGCGTCGAGGATTGCACGATTGAGCGCTGGGGCACGCGCGGTGGCTCGGCGATCGACATGGTCGGCTGCCATCGCGGCGTGATCACGGGCTGCACGATTCGCCACAACAACCCCGAGCCGCCGAACTGCACGGGCGTGCAGGCCAAGGGCGGCTCGAGCGAAATCGCGATCCTCGGCAACCGCTTCGAGCACGCGGGTGGGCGCAGCATCAACATCGGTGGCAGCACGGGTAGGCCGTATTTCCGGCCCGCGCTCGGGCCCGGAAATGAGCACGTCGAGGCCCGCGCGATCCGCGTCGAGGGCAACACGTTTCTCGGCTCGATCGCGCCGGTGGCGTTTGTCGGCGTCGATGGCGCCGTGGTCCGCTTCAACACGATCGAGCGGCCCGCGCGCTGGGCCGTGCGCATCCTGCAGGAAAACCGCGCGCCCGACTTCATCGCGTGCCGGCGGGGCGAGTTCACGGACAATATCGTGATCTTCGAATCGACGCGGTGGTCGGAGGGCGGCGTCAACATCGGCGCCGGCGTGGCGGCGGACACGTTCACCTTTGCGCGCAACTGGTGGTATTGTGCTGATGCCCCGGCGCGCAGCACGCCGCGGCTGCCGGTGGC
>JANOCA010000596.1:0-1629 GCA_031411915.1 Opitutaceae bacterium | reverse complement strand
GTGCCCGACATCCAGGCGACCGCGATTCGGCTCAAGGATTCCGCCATCGTCGGGCAAGCCGCGGCGAGCGATGTCATCGGCAAAGGCGCGCCGGCCGGCCGCGCCGCGCGGCAGTTCAGCGCCGCCGAGATCACGGAAGCCACCGCGATCGCGCTCATCGAGGACATGCTGATCGGCAAGCGCTGAGCGCCGGGCTAGGGAGTGTCTTCCCTGTTTGTCATCGCGAGGCGCGCAGGGCGCGCCGTGGCGATCCAGCTGGATTGCTTCGTCGCCGCGCAGTGCGCGGCTCCTCGCAATGACAGGCTTGAAGAGACGCTTGAGTCTTGCCCATGCGGCTCGGCTGGGGTCATCGACCTCGGCTAATTTTTGCCCACGGGCTCCGGGAAACGAAACACGTCCTTCGCCGGCGGCGGCTCGATGACGGGGATCGAGGGAATCACGAGCGGGGGCAGCTCGATGGGTTGGAACACCGGCTTCAGTTCCTCCACCGATGTGCGGATGCGCCGCGGCACCTTGGTGACGTTGGGCCGCGCGAGCCCGAAGTAGAGCGCCGCGCCGCCGATCAGCAGGATCGCGATGAGGAAAAGGCGGTCTTTCATGGGGCGGTCGGACCGTGGGCGGTCGCTCACCCGAGGGCGAGCGCGATCATGCCGGCGGCCATCGCGACCGCGGCCCAGATGCGGCGCGGCGCATCGGCTTCCTTCAGGAATTTCGCGCCGATGAATGCCCCGATGACGATGCTCACCTCACGGGCCGGCGCGACATAGCTCACCGGGGTGAACGTCATCGCCGTCAGCACGAGCACGTAGGCCGTGGGCGAGAGCAGCGCCATGCCGGCGATGTAGCGCTTGTGCTCGCGCCAGTGCCGCGCGACCTCCGCGCGCCGCGGGATCGCGAAGGGCGTCACCAGCGCCAGCACCGTGAACGCCGTGCCGCCATCGTAGATCAGCGGCGGGATGCCGCGCGCATGCACGCCGTGCCGGTCCCACAGCGTGTAGGTCGCGATGAAAAGCCCGCTGGCCACCCCGTAGCCAATCGCGCGGCGCAAGTGCGCTCGCTCGCCGCCGAAAAGCTGCGCGCCTCCCGCCAGCACGAACACCGCCGCCACGATCACCGCGCCCCCCGCGATCGCCAGCGGTGAAGGCCGCTCGCCGAGGAGCGCGATCGCGGCGATCGTCGAGAGCAAGGGCCCGGTGCCGCGCGCGAGCGGATAGATGAGCGAGAAATCGCCCGAGCGGTAGCCGCGCTGGAGCAGCAGCGAGTAGCCCGTCTTCAGCACCCCGCTGCCTGCGATCCACGCGGCGTCGAGCCAGGAGATCTCGTGCGGCCACCACCGCGCGTGGATCGCGAGCGCGGGCACGTAGAGCGCGCAGATGAAAACCGTGACGACCCAGACAAACGGCAGTCCGCCGCCCGCGCGCTTGGCGCAGAGATTCCACGTCGCGTGCAGCACCGCGGCGACCAGCACGAGGGCGAGGGCGAAGGCGGTCATGCGCACAGATGGCCCGCGGAACCTTGGGAAGACACGGAAAAATTGCGGCGCGTTTTTGAGGTGGAGCGCGTTGCCCTCAACGCGCTTTCAGGAGTCACGCTGTAGCCCAAGCGCGTTGAGGGCAACGCGCTCCACCT
>JANOCA010000595.1:0-1770 GCA_031411915.1 Opitutaceae bacterium | reverse complement strand
GCGAGGGCCATGATCCCGGCGAGACCCTCCGGCTCGTCAGCGTGGCCTTCGCCGATTTCGACCTCGACGGGCAGACCGATCTGCTCGCCGGCGGCACTTTGCTCCGCGGCGCGCTCGACGGCGAACAACGCAGCTTCCAACCCGCCGCGCCGCTCCCGCTCTCCGCCGCTGAACTCGCCACGGTTCACGCCGCCGCGTTCCTCGAGGCCAACGGCGACGGCTATCCCGATGTCCTCGTCTCGCTCGTCGGCGGCGGCCTCCGGTTGTTTCTCAATCCCGGTAAGGCCGGCGGTGCCTTCACCGACACCACTAAACCGGCCGGCCTCGACCGCGCCGAGACCGACGCGAAGGGCACCGGCTACTTCACGCTCGGCGATTGGAACGGCGACGGTCGCACCGATCTCTACTACGCGTCCGGCCCCGGCCTCCTCCTCATCCAAGGTGCGGACGGCCGTCTCGCCCCGCATCCGGCCGCCCCGAAACTGCGCTTCACCTCCGGCCAGGATGAAAAACCTGGCTTCACCGGCGCCGGCGCCTTCACTCCCATCCTCGGCACCGGCCGCACGGATCTCATCGTCCCCGTCGAAAACGGATGGCACGTGATCGAGAATCGCGCCGGCCAGCCCGTCGATGTCACCGAGCACGGCAACGAAATCAGTGAGGGCTCGTTCCTGCACCTCGCCACCGTCGCCGCCGATCTCAACCTCGATGGCCACGTCGATTTCTACACCGTCAGCCGCGCGAAGAACGGCCACAATCGCTACATCATCAACCGCGGTTACGGGTCGTTCATGCTCGGCGACGTGCACCGCGCCTACGAAACCATGTTCCAAGGTCCCGCGCAGGAACTCGGCGGTTGGGGTCTCGCCGCCGGTGACGCCAACGGCGACGGCCAGCCCGATCTGCTTCTTGGCAACGAGCACGGTCACCTCGTTCTCATCCTGAACGACACGCTCGCCTTCCGGAAACCGGTCGAGAACGCGCCTGACGAGATCGCCCGCATGCTCAAAACCGGCGTCCTCGTCGTCAGCGTCGAGGGGACGCTCGGCGTCGTCGGGGCCACTGTTCGACTTGAAACGCCCGCCGGCGAAGTGCGCGATGTCCGCTTCATCGGTGGCAACAACGCCTCCGGTTGCCGCAGCCCCGACGAAGCCATCTTCGCCGTGCGCGAGCCCGGCCCCTACGTCGTTCGCGTCCGCTACGCCGACGGCCACGAGCGCACTTGGCCCGTCGAGCTCGCCGCGGCGTCGTCGGGCATCGCCCGCGTGAAAGCCGTCCGATGATCTTCGATTTCCCTCCGCCGCTCGCCGTCGTCCCTATTCTCGTCAACGCCGGCGCCGCCGTCCTACCGGCCCTCATCGCCGGCCTCGCGAGTTTTGCCGCGCTGCTCTTCAAGCCGCGCGAATTGATCGCCGCTTGTCGCCGCTACCCCGGTCGCGCCGTCGGTTTCGTCGCCGGCATCGCCGGACTGACCGCGCTGATCGTTTTCTGGCCTGCAGCAGAAACGCCCTCCGCTCTCGCCACCCGCGCGCGCCCTGCCGACTCGTCCACCGACTGGACCAAGGTCGCCCTCGAACTCATCCGCGAAGAACAGCGGCAAAAATCCGCGCCCATCGTCGCACCGACCGCTCCACCCCCGGCAGTCTCCGTCGCGCCTACCTCATCCTCATCCGCCGCCAACTTCCGCGGCGGTTTCGATCGCACCGGCCACGCGGGCGGTCCCGCTCCCGTAGAACTCCGGCCGCTTTGGGAATACGAGGAAGAGTTCGC
>JANOCA010000594.1:0-1938 GCA_031411915.1 Opitutaceae bacterium | reverse complement strand
CCCGGTGCCGGCGATCGCGGGGGTGGCGGCGGAGCTGGGGAAATTCATCACCCGCGGCGGCGAGGCGCTTGTGGCCGGTGGCATCCACACGCCGAATCACCGCTGGGTCGTGTGCGCGGCGCTCGCGTGGGTGAATTCGCTCTTCCCTGACAAGCGCTACGTCGCCCGCGCCGACCAGTGGCTCGCCGAAGGCATCGACCTCGATCCCGACGGGCAATACACGGAGAAAAGCACCACGGTTTATTCGCCCATCGTGAACCGCGCGCTCATCTCCGTGGCGCGGCTCCTCAACCGCCCCGGACTCCACGAGCCCGTGCGCAAGAATCTCGAGATGTCGCTCTACTACGTGCAGCCCGACGGCGAGGTCGTGACCGAGGCCTCGCGCCGGCAGGACCGCGATCAGCGCGGCAACATGCACCGCTATTACTATTCCTACCGCACGCTTGCGCTGCGGGACGGCAACGGCCGCTTCGCCGCGATGTGTCGCCAGATCGAGGCGGAGACCAAGGGGCGGGTGGGGGAGCTGATGACGTTTCTGCTCGAGCCGGATTTCGGTCGCGCGCTGCCGCCCAGCGCGCCGCTGCCGACCGACTACGCGAAGGTCTTCGCGCACTCGGGGCTCGCGCGCATCCGCCGCGGCGCGGCGAGCGGCACGGTGCTCGCGGGCCACCCCACGCTGTTCACGTTTCGGAAAGGCTCCGCCGCGCTCACCGCGCTGCGGCTCGCGAGCGCGTTCTTCGGCAAGGGCCAGTTTGCCGGCGACGCGCTCGAGGTGCGAGACGGCCGCTACGTTTTGCGGCAGAAGCTCGAGGGCCCGTATTTCCAGCCGCTCACCGCCGCGCAGATCGCCGATGGCGAGCACACGCGCATGGCGCCCAACGGCACGCTCGCCAACGACAGCCGCGCCCGGCGCGCGCGCAGCGAGGTGCAGACGCTCGAGACCGTGGTGACCGTGACCGAGACCGGCGGGCGCTTCGCCTTTGCGATCGCGATCCGCGGCACGGCGTTCGTGCCCGTGGCGATCGAGCTGGTTTTCCGCCACGGCGGGAAGCTCGAGGGCGTGGAGCCGCTGGCCGACGCAAAGGACAGCTTCCTCCTGCGCGGGCCCAAAGGCCGCTACGTGCTTGGCGGTGATGCGATCGAGTTCGGTCCCGGTCTCGCCGAGCACACCTACACGCAGCTGCGCGGCGCGTTGCCCAAGGGCGATGGCCAATCCGTCTATCTCACGGGCACGACGCCCTGCGAGTTTACCCTGAACATCGGCTGACATGAAACCTCACTTCCACGCTGTAGGGAGATTTCGTCCCGCCTCTTCCGAGGCGGGCTACATCGGATCGATCGTCGGAACGGTAGCCCGCTTCGGAAGAAGCGGGATCGTGATGCTGGCCATGGCGACCGCATTTCTCGTAGCCGCGCCCGCGCAAAAACCCAACGTCCTCTTCATCCTCGCCGACGACATGGGCATCGGCGACGTCTCCGCGCTCAACCCGAAGTCCGCGTGGAAAACGCCGCACCTCGACCGGCTCGCGCGCGAGGGCGTGACGTTCACCGATGCGCACTCGGCGTCGGGCGTCTGCACGCCAAGCCGCTACACGTTTCTAACCGGCCGCTATTCGTGGCGCTCGAAGATGAAGCGCGGCGTGCTCCAAGGCTACAGCCCAGCGCTCATCGAGCCGGGCCGCATGACGATCGCGGAGTTTCTCCGCCGCCAAGGCTACGCCACGGCCGTCGTCGGGAAGTGGCACCTCGGGCTCGATTGGGTGAAGACCGGTCCGCGCGAGGACAACGTGGATTTCACGAAACCCTTCGCCGCCGGCCCGCTCGCGCACGGCTTCGACCGGTTCTTCGGCATCAGCGCCTCGCTCGACATGCCGCCCTACGTGTGGCTGCGCGACGATCGCGCGACGCGCGTCCCGACCGGCACCATCGGCGACAGCC
>JANOCA010000593.1:0-1986 GCA_031411915.1 Opitutaceae bacterium | reverse complement strand
CACCCTCGAACACGCCGCCGAGATGGGCTGCAAGGCCTGCGGCTCGCCCGGCGGCGGCTGCCAGTTCATGGGCACGGCGGCCACGAGCCAGGTCGTCGCCGAAGCCCTCGGCCTCACGCTCCCGCACGGCGCGCTGGCGCCCTCCGGCGCCGAGATCTGGCGCGACCTCGCGCGCCGTTCCGCCCTTGCGCTCCTCGAACTCGAAAAGGCCGGCACCACCACGCGCGACCTCCTCTCCCCGGATTCGATTCACAACGCGCTCGTCACGCACGCGGCGTTCGGCGGCTCCACCAATCTCACGCTTCACATCCCCGCCATCGCACACGCCGCCGGCCTCCCGCGCCCCACCGTCGACGACTGGGCGCGCATCAACCGCTCCGTCCCGCGCCTCGTCGACGTCCTCCCGAATGGCCCAAAGCACTACGCCACCGTGCAGGTCTTCCTCGCCGGCGGCGTGCCCGAGGTGATGCTGCACCTGCGAGACGCCGGCCTGCTCAAGCTCGACGCCCGCACCGTCACCGGCCGCACCCTCGGCGAAAACCTCGCGTGGTGGGAAACCTCCGAACGCCGCACGCGCCTCCGCGCGAAACTCACCGCCCTCGACGGCATCGATCCCAATGACGTCATCATGTCGCCGACGCGCGCCCGCGAACGCGGCCTAACCAGCACGATCACGTTTCTCCGCGGCAACCTCGCTCCCGAAGGCGCGCTCGTGAAGAGCACCGCCATCGCCCCCGACGTGATCGGCGCCGATGGCGTTTACCTGCACGAAGGCCCCGCGCGTGTCTTCACGACTGAGGCTCGCGCCATCGCCGCGCTCAAATCCGGCAGCGTGAAAGCCGGCGACACGATGGTCCTCATCGGCCTCGGCCCCGGCATCGGCATGCCCGAGACCTACCAGGTCACCTCCGCGCTCAAATACGTGAAGGAAGGCAAACGCATCGCGCTCGTGACCGACGGCCGCTTCTCCGGCGTCTCCACCGGCGCGTGCCTCGGCCACGTCAGCCCCGAAGCCTGGGCCGGCGGCCCCATTGGCAAAGTCCGCAACGGCGACCTCATCCGCGTCCGCGTCGACACCCGCAAACTCGAAGGCTCCGTCGACGTCCTCAACATCCCCGAGGCCGAATTCGCCGCGCGCCCGATCAACCCCGACCTCACGATGGACCCACGCGTCCCCGCCGACACCCGCCTCTGGGCCGCGCTGCAAAACGCCAGCGGCGGCCCCTGGGGCGGGTGCGTTTACGACGTCGACGAAATCGTGAAACGCCTGAGGTAGCGCCGCGACCTGAGGGCGCGACGGGCTCGACGCGTAGGGGCGTGGCTCGTCCGCGCCCTTTCCCAGCAAGGCGCGGACAAGCCGCGCCCCTTGCTACAAAAAACATCGCCTGCCCGCAGACTCCCTCAAAACAGCGGCGCGCTGTTCTTCGGGTCGTTGAGCAGCGCCTCGAACCGCGGGTCGCCGCGCAGCGGGGCGAGCGCGGGATTTTCCCGGAGCGCGCGAACAGGCGAGTTCCCAAACGTTGATATCACGTGAGTCAGCAACGCGACGGCGCGGTCCTTGTCGCCCGTCCACGCGAAAATCTCCGCCGCCCGCGCTAAGTTACGCGACCCTTCCATGGCATCGCGCGATTCCGGGAGCAGTTCGGTTGCTTTCCCGGCCAGTCGCACGGCCTCTTCCCGGCGCCCGAGCAGCGCCTCGGCCATCGCCAAACTGAGGTGGACCCTTGGGTTGGACGGTTCGCGTTGCAGGCGGGCGCGAAACTCGGCCGGGAAATCCGCCAGTCGCGCGCGGGCCGCGGCCATGTTGCCATAGGCGGCGTGAACCACGGCCCACTCGACCGCCTGTTCCGCGCGGGTGTCGGCATCGTCACCGTCGTAGAACGGCTGCGGCGCATCAAGGCGCCTGAACTCCGCGTAGTCGTCACGGGCGGCGGCCCTCATGCGATGGTAGATGCTGCGCGGTGAATTGGGCTCCGCGGCCGTCTC
>JANOCA010000592.1:0-2958 GCA_031411915.1 Opitutaceae bacterium | reverse complement strand
GCGGCACGGATGGCATCGCGCTGCGAGGCGGCGATGATGTTGTCCGGACCCTGCAGTTCCGTGATTGGCTTGGTGATGAACGGCAGCGCGCGCTCGTAGCCGGTCGCGCGCAACTCGGCCTTCGGGATCAGGTGAAGGGCGCCGAGCATGCTCTGCTGTGAGAGCGGCGAGCCGGCGGTTTCGGTCCACACGCGATCCAGCGTGCCGTCGCTGAGCGCGACGGCGGCGAGCGCGTGGGAGCGGCTGTCGGCGGTCTCGGTGAGGCCGAGCTTGAGCAGGCCGGCGCGCGCGGCGGCGAGGTCGGCGGGCGGCTGGTTGAGCAGCAGGCGGCCGACGCTGCGCCAATCGGTCTCGGCCGGGGTCTCGAGCGTCTTGAGCAGGAGTGAAACCGGCGTGACGCTGCGATGTTTCGCGAGTGAGGCGAGGGCCTCGGCGCGCACGGCATCGGTGATGCCGGAGCGGCCGAGGATGTTTTCCGAGACGTCCGCGCTGCGCGGCATCTTCAGGATTTCCGCGGTGCTGAGGGTGCGGAGCAGGTAGCGGACGCTTGCGGGATCGCCGCCGGCAATGGTCGCGCCTTCGCCGAGGCTCTTGCGCCATTGCGGACGGAGCTGGCGGAGCGTCTCGCCGATGACGTAGTCGAGGTAGTAATCGACTTCCTTCTTGGTGGCGGTGAGCGCGACCTCGGTCGCGGCGACCTCGCTGAAGAAACTCGCGGCGCGCACGGCCTGGAGGCGCACGCGCGCGTGCTCGTCGCCCGCGAGGCGCTGCAGCTCGGCGAGGGCGTTCGGCACGCGGTCGCGCCAGTAGCCGAGCACGCGGACGGCGGCGGCGCGGGCCTCGGCGACGGGCGAGCGCAGGAGGCGGGAGAGCAGGTCGACATCGACGACGTTGTGCCACTGGTGAACCCAGAGCGCCTCGAGAAGGTGATGGGTGAAGTCGGGCGAACCCGGATCGAGCGCGGCGGCCCAGCGCTTCGTGGCGGCGATGACCTGCGCGGAGTCGTGCTTGCCGAGCTCGACCTTGGCGAGGTTGCGGATCTGGTTTTCCTTCCGCTTGAGCAGTTCGAGCAGCGCGGGGATCGGTTCGCCGTCGATCTTGGGCTGCCAGGCGAGCGGGCGGCCTTCGGCGGTGATCCGGTAGATGCGGCCGTGCTCGTGGTCGCGGTTGGAATCGCGCAGGTGGCTCTGGAGGTGGCCGATGAGGGGGTTGTGCCAGTCGACGACGTAGAGGGCGCCGTCGGGCCCGGTCGCGGTGTCGATGGGACGGAAATTGAAGTCGGAGGACTTCATGATGTCGGGCTCACGGGTGCCCTTGATGCCCGAGCCGTCGTCCTCGAGGTTGACGCGGAAGATGCCTTGGAAGCCGATGCAGTTCGGGTTCAGGTAATCGCCCCAATACTCGTCGGGAAAATGCCGGCTCGTGAGGATCGTGCTGCCGGCGCTGGGACGCGAGGGACGATCCCAAATCGTCTTCAGGCGCGGGTGCTTCGCGGGGTAGTCGATTTTGCCGCTGAAGGCGGGGCCGAAGTAGGTGTTGTTGCCGGTGGCGTCGGTGATGAGGTCGTTGCCCCAGTAGTCAAAGGCGCGGCCGTGGGGATTGGCGAAGGCGTAGGCGACGTAGGTCTCGAACTTGTGCGTGAGCGGCTCGTAGCGGTAGAGCGCGCCGTCGATGTTGCGGACGGCGCCGGCGACGGTCTCGACCTGCGAGCGGTGAAAGACACCGTCGCTGAAGAGAATCGCCCCGCCCGGCTCGTAGATGAGCGAGTTGGCGGTGTGGTGGGAATCGGCGGAGTCGAGCCCCATGATGACGCGCTCGACGCGCTGGCCCTTGCCGTTGACGTCGCGCACGAACCACACGTCCGGCGCCTGCACGAGGAGGATGCCGTCCTTGTAAAACTGGAAACCGGTGGGGCAGTTGAGGCCGTCGAGCCAGACCGTGCATTTGTCGGCGCGGCCGTCCTTGTCGGTGTCCTCGAGGATGAGAATCTTGTCCTTCACGCGCGCGGTGGGCGTGAGCTCGGGGTAGCTCGGCCAGACGGAGACCCAGAGGCGGCCCTTGGCGTCGAAGTTCATCTGCACGGCCTTGGCCAGCTCGGGGAACTGCTTCTCGCTCGCAAAGAGGTTGGCCTTGAGGCCGGGGGCGAGCGTCATTTTCGAGATCGCCTCGTCGCCATCGAGGAACTCATAGGTGCCGTCGACCTTGGGGCCGGGCTTGTTGGTGCCGAAGGCGGTGACGACGGGGAGCGGCACCATCTCGACGGGGCCGGTCTTGCCGGCGGCGAGGGCCCAGGCCTTGCGCTCGAGGTTGGTGGTCATCGCGTCGCGCTGCGCCATCTCCTCCATCATGATTTGCGTGTTGGTGATCTTGGGGGCGTCGGGGTGGGAGACGTAGGCGATCTTGGAGCGGTCGCCGTAGATGTTGTAGCCGTCGACCGTGCGGTAGCGGGAGTGCCACATGGCGTTCTTCTCGTTGACGAGGGCGCGGAGCTTCTGGGCGTCCGCCGAGTCGAGCGCGGGTGCGGCATCGCCGAAGAGCGTGGGATAGACCTTTTGCGCGAGCTTGCCCTCGCCGGCGTCGTTGAGATGCACGCCGTTGATCGTGAGCGGGGGCTGGCCGTTGCGCGCGGCCTCGGCGTAGAGCTGCTGCGATGGCGCGAAGAGATCGACGAAGGTCACGCCGGCCTGATCGCGGGCGACACCATCGCCTTGGCGTAGGCGGCGAGGTTCTCGTTGATCTTTGGATCGTGCGGGATGTTCGGGTCGGGGTGCTTTTCGGTGGCGATGGGCGAGAAGAGCACGATGCGCGGGTTGGCGGTGCCGTTGTATTGCTTCGCGCGCGTGTCGCTGAGGAATTTCGCGAGGTCCTCCCGGAATTTCGGCAGGCCCGCGGGGCCGGCGAAGGACTCGTTGTAGCCGAAGAAGGAGAACACGACGCCGGCCTGCACCTTGGTCAGCC
>JANOCA010000591.1:0-6140 GCA_031411915.1 Opitutaceae bacterium | reverse complement strand
CCGGATCGTGGGAAGGCTGGGCCGTGCTATTTGCCACGGCGGGCAGTTTTTATCGACGCGACGGTGATGGCCAGAATTTCTCCGCCTTCTCGCATCAATTCCACGAGCAGCGCTGGCTTGATGCGACCGGACTCAACTAAGAGTTCCATCCAGAGGAGCGATTCGTCGCACTCCTCCTCGACGATGCCCATCTTGGCGATGAAATCGGCGGTGGAGCGGGCGCGAACGGAGGCGCGATAGTTGGCAGCCACGGAAGTGCCGGAACGGAGGAGCTGGTGCCCCAAGGTTTTTGCGACGGTGTCGCGCGGCAGCGCGTCCACGAGTTTGATGACACGAAGCGAATATGCCTTCGTGCGGGCCTTGAATTCTTCGCGGGTCATGGGACCGCGAGCCTATCCGGTTTCCGGTATCTGCAATCCGGAATCTGTAGATCACGCCGACTTCGCGGTCTCGACGGGCGCGGGCGTGATGACTTCGGCGAGCGCGGCCTTCAGGGCTGCGAGGCGCTCGGGCGTCTCCACGGGTTCGTTGTTCGCGGGCTCGGCGTGGAAGGTGTCGATCGCCACGCCGCGCTCGGTGCCGATGCGCGCGAAGGTGATGTCGAAGCCGTGATCGGAAATGGTCTTTGCGAGCCGATAGAGGAGGCCGATTTGATCGCGCGCCTGAATCTCGATGATCGTGCGCTTCATCGCGAGTTCGGCGTAAACGTCGACCGTCGGGGGGAAGGAGCTCTGCAGCGTCTCGCCCGTCGAGGTGGTGAGGTAGCGCGTCGCGGCGAGTTTCTTCGCCTGCGCCATGATGTCGGGCAGGAGGTCCTTGTTGGCCACGAGGGCCTCCTCGATGGTCCTGGCGAATTTTTCCTGCGCGCTGGCGCTCTGCACGGGGCCGCGGCCGGGCTCGACGACATAGAAGGTGTCGATGGCGATGTGGTCGTTGCGCGAGATGACCTTGGAGCCGAGGATGCTGAGGCCCGCGACGCTGAACGCGCCGGCGAGCTTGTAGAAGAGGCCGGCGCGATCCCAAGTGACGACGTTGACGACGGTGAGGGAGCGATTGAGGTCGTCCTTCCACTCGATGATGGGACGGAGGCTGCCGACAGAATCTGCGGTCGTGATCGACTTGAGCAGGCGGTTGACCATCTGGATGTGCAGCGCGATCTCGGAGGCGTCGGTGTGCACGAAGTAGCGGTCGGGCAACTGGCCGAAGTGCGCGACGATTTCGTCGGTGCTGATGCCGGGGATGGTCTTGGCGACGAGTTCCTGTTGGGTCATGGCAATCTTTTCCTTCAAGCTGTCGTCGGCGGCGGCAGCGCCAAGCTTAAGACGCTCGAAAGTGGCGCGGTAAAGAGTCGTGTGAAGCGTGTCCTTGTAGCTGTTCCAGAGGTCCGCCGCCGTGGCGCGGGCGTCGCAGAACGTGTGGACGTAGAGGTGCCGGAGGCGATCAGGGTCGCCCATGAGATCAGCGAATTTGGCGGCGGTGGCGGGGTCATCCACGTCCCGCGTCTGCCAGAATCGTGCCATCACCAGGTGATTTTGGATGACGAACAGGATCAGTTCGCGATCCACCGGATCGACGCCGAAGCGCTCCAGCAGCGGCCCGGCGAGGCGCACGCCGCTCTCGGCGTGGCCGCGGATGCCCTCGGCCTTGCCGATGTCGTGGAGGAGGAGGGTGAGGTAGAGGAGGGAGGCGTCCGAGGTCTCGTGGAGTGCAGCGCGATACTTGAGGGTGATGGGCTCGGCCTCGGTGTAGATGCGGTCGAGCTCGCGGATCGCGTTGAGCGTGTGCACGTCCGCCGTGTAGCGGTGGTAGTATTCGTGCTGCACGAGGCAGGTGAGGCCGTCGAACTCCGGGATGAACCGGCCGAGGAGCCCGGCGTCGTGCATTTTCGCGAGGGCGGGGTGGACGGCGCCGGCCTCGGCGAGGATGGCGCGAAAGCTCACGCTTGCGTCGTTGGAGCGCGCGATCGCCGGGGTGAGGAGGTGCAGCGACTCGCGGATGAGCTCGGTGAGGCGGAAGTCGAGCGTCGCATCGAGCGTCTGCATGTGGCGGAAGACGCGGATCAGGCGAACCGGATCCTCCTGGAACACATTCGGCTTCTCCGCGGCCAGCTCGCGGCCGCGGAGCACAAAGCCGTCGAGGCGTTTGCTGCGGGAGAAACGCGAGGCGAGGAGCGATTCGCGGAAGGAGCGTTTGTCGCCCTGGCTGTTGTGCCGGATGCTGAGCGCGAGCCGATCCTCGACGAGCTTGGAGACGCGGAAGATCGTCTGCGCGGCTCGATAGTAGTCCTGCATGAACCGCTCGACGCGCGCGAGCATCTCGGGGCCGGCATAGCCAAGGTTCTCCGCGATGCGGGGCTGGAGATCGAGGGTCATGACGTCGTTGGGGCGGCCCTGGAGAAAGTGCAGGTCGTTGCGCACGCGCAGGAGGAAGTCGTAGCCGCGCTTGAAGCCCTCGAGGTCCTCGGCGCCGAGGTAGTTCTGCGCGCCCAGCTCGTCGATGCGGGTGATGTCGAGCTTCACGCGGGCCATCCAGACGGTGTTCTGGTAGTCGCGCAGGCCGCCGACGCCATTCTTGATGTCGGGCTCCTGGTTGAACACGGTGCCGGCGAATTTCGCGCGGCGGCTCGCCTGATCGGTGAGGCGCGCGGCGATGTAGTCCTTGGGATTCTCGCTCGCGTAGTAGCTGCGGTAGGCCTGGGCGAAGGTGTCGAAGAGTTTCTCGGAGCCGGCGACCAGCCGCGCCTCGAGCATCGCGGTCTTGGACTGGATCTCATTGCGGGCCTCGGCGAAGGCCTCGTCGATCGTGCGCGTGGCGTGGCCGACCTTCAGCGCGCAGTCCCAGAGGAACATCAGGACCTCGTCGACGATGTGCTGCTGGAGCGGCTTGGCCTCGGCGGGCTTGGTCTTGGTGGGGAAGAGGAACATCACGTCCACATCGCTGAACGGCGACAGCTCGCCGCGCCCGTAGCCGCCGAGCGCGATGACCGCGACCGGCGCGACCGCTCCGCCCTCGGGCGGGCGGTAGGTGCGCATCGCGTAGTGGAACAGCGCGCCGACCAGCGCGTCGATGATCCGGGTCCGCTGCCCGCAGATCTCGAGGCCGCTGACGCCGTCGGCGTGGCGCTTGCGCAGCGCGGCCATTTCCTCGCGGAGGAACTCCTTGCACGCGGCGAGGCGCTCGGGCCGCGAGACGACGCCGGGAAAGGCGAGGCGGACCTGGGCGCGTTGGGCGATTTGGGCGGGCATGGGAGGTTTCGGGCTGAGGATCAGAGATCGCACACGCGGGCGCTGGCTTTCAACGACCAAGTTTGCCGCGGCGCGAGCTTGTGACGCGCTGGGGGGAACTAACCACTTGCGTCGCCTTCGTGCGCGCCGTTTTCTGCCCCGTTTCCAATCCAGCAATCACCGATGGCCGAGATCTCCAAGAGCTACGAATCGCGCGAAGTTGAAAAGAAGTGGTATGCCGCCTGGCAGGCCGCGAACGCCTTCGCGGGCAAACCCGCGCGCAGCCGCGAGCCCTACGCCATCGTCATCCCGCCGCCCAACGTCACCGGCGTGCTCACGATGGGGCACGTGCTCAACAACACGCTCCAGGATATCCTCATCCGCCGCGCCCGCCTCGAGGGCAAGGCCGCCCTCTGGCTCCCGGGCACTGATCACGCCGGCATCGCCACGCAGAATGTCGTCGAGAAGCAGCTCCGGCAGACCGAGAAGAAAACCCGCCGCGATCTCGGCCGCGAAAAATTCCTCGAGAAGGTCTGGGCGTGGCGCGACGAGAAGGGCGGCAAAATCCTCGAGCAGCTCCGTGCCCTCGGCGCCTCCTGCGACTGGAGCCGCACGCAGTTCACGATGGACCCGCACTACTCCAAGGCGGTCCTCACGGCCTTCGTCGATCTTTTTGCCAAGGGAAACATCTACCGCGGCAAGCGCATGGTGAACTGGTGCCCCGCGTCGCAGACCGCGCTCAGCGACGAGGAGGTCAACATGAAGCCCGTCAACGGCACGATCTACCGCGTGCGCTACGAGCGGGTGGATGCGCCGGGGCTTTTCGTGGAGGTGAAGACCACGCGCCCCGAGACCATCCCGGGCGACGTCGCCATCGCCGTGCATCCCGAGGATACGCGCTACGCCGGCTGGATCGGGAAAAAAGTCCGCCGCGCCCTCGGGCCCGCCGCGGAGATTCCGATCATCGCCGACGCTTCGGTCGACAAGGAGTTCGGCACCGGCGCGCTGAAAATCACGCCTGCGCACGACAAGGTCGATTTCGAGATCGGCGCACGCCACAAGCTCCCGATCATCGACGTGCTGCACGCCAACGGCGTGCTCAACGAGTTCGCCGGCGCGGAGCTGGCGGGCCTCGAGCGCTTCGCCGGCCGTAAGAAAGCCGCCGAGTTGCTCAAGGCCTCGTGGGCGCTCGTCGCCGAGGAGCCCTACGCCAACAACGTCGGCTATTCCGAGCGCGCCGATGTGCCGATCGAGCCGCGCCTCACGTGGCAGTGGTGGCTGCGTTACCCGCGCGTCGAGGAAGCCAAGGCCGCCGTGCGCGACGGCCACATCCATTTCCACCCCGAGCGCTGGAGCAAAGTTTACCTGCACTGGCTCGAAAACATCCAGGATTGGTGCATCAGCCGTCAGCTCTGGTGGGGCCACCGCATTCCCGTGTGGTATCGGAAAGGCCTCGACAAGGAGACGCTCACCGAGGCCGACCTCCGCGACGCCTCGAAGGTCCACGTCTCGCTCGCCGGCCCCGCCGATCCGGAGAACTGGACGCAGGAGGACGACGTGCTCGACACCTGGGCCTCTTCGTGGCTCTGGCCGTTTGCGACGATGGGCTGGCCCGACGCCGACAAGATGAAGGCGCAGGACCTCGATTACTTTTATCCGACCACGACGCTCGTCACCGGGCCCGACATCATCTTCTTCTGGGTCGCGCGCATGATCATGGCGGGCCTCGAGTTCATGCGGCCCGGCGAATCGATCGAGCGGCGCATTCCGTTCAAGCACGTCTATTTCACCGGCATCATCCGCGACCAGCAGGGCCGCAAGATGTCGAAGTCCCTCGGCAACTCGCCCGATCCGCTCGACCTCATCGAGAAATACGGCGCCGACGGCCTCCGCTTCGGCATCGTCTCGATTGCGCCGCAGGGGCAGGACATCCGCTTCCAGGAAGACCGCATCGAGAGCGGGAAGAATTTCTGCAACAAGCTCTGGAACGCGTGCCGCTTTCGCCAGATGAGCGGGGCGGCCGGCGACAACTCCTCGGTCGCCGTGATCGTGTCGCGGCTTGAGCCCGCGAAGTTCGACGCGGACGACCACGCGATCCTCGATCGCCTGCTCTCGGCGACGCGCGAGGTGAACCGCTGCTTCTACGAGTTCGAGTTCAGCGCCGCGGTGCAGGTGCTCTACGGATTTTTCTGGAACGACTTTTGCGACTGGTATGTGGAGGTCTCGAAATCGAAACTCCAGGATCCCGCGACCAAGGCCAACTGCCTCGCCATCCAGGATCTCGTGCTACGGCAGACGCTGCTGCTGTTGCATCCGTTCATGCCCTTCATCACGGAGGAACTCTGGCACCAGCTCGGCTATGGCCCGGAGGGCGAGTTCATCGAGGAAGTGGAGATCGAAAACTCCTCCCAGATCGCGACTGCGTCCGTGGCGCACGGCCTCACGCTCGATCGTGCCGCGGTCGCCGCGGTGGAAAAGCTCAAGGCCTTCATCGCGCAGACGCGCACGCTGAAGGCCGAGCACAACGTCGCCAGCCGGCGCGACGTGAAGCTCATGGTCATCGCCGCCGACGCCGAGTGGGCGATCATCGCCGCCAACCTCGCGAAGCTCACGCGCCTCGCCGGCGCCGCCGAAATCACGCGTCGCGAGAAAGTCGACGGCGCGCCCGCCGCGGTCACGCCGCTCGGCACCGTCTACCTCGATCTCGCGAGCACCGTCGACGTCGGCGCCGAGAAAATCCGCCTCACGAAGGAACTCGACCAGATCACGAAGCACGTCGCCGGCACCGAGGCGCGCCTGTCGAACGAAGCCTTCGTCAGCAAAGCCCCGCCCGCCGTCCTCGAAGGCGCCCGCAAACAGCTCGCCGATCAAAAGGCGAAACGCGCGGAGCTGGAGCGGTTGCTTAAGGCGCTGGGG
>JANOCA010000590.1:0-3106 GCA_031411915.1 Opitutaceae bacterium | reverse complement strand
CCTCCGAGATCTTCCCTCTCCGCCATTCTCACGCCCCACGTCCTTCGTCCTCTGCTCTCAGTCTTCCGGTCTCTACCCTCCGTCTCCGTGACCTCTGTGCCCCCTCCGTGACCTCTGTGCCGAAAAAATAAATCACCCCATGTCGTCCTCTGCCGACTCCCCCGCCGACCGCCGCTTCGTCCAAATCGCCGACGCCCTCCGCGAGCCCAACGCCTGGACCAATAACGAATGGCTCTGCCGCCCGGACATCGTCGCCGCCGAGAAACTCCTCCTCGTCCGCGCCAACATGGATCCGATGCACTGCCATCCGTTCCACTATCACCCGCACCGCGAGGAAATCATCTATGTGATCTACGGCCGCGCCGAGCAATGGGTCGGCGAGGAATACCGCATCCTCAGCGCTGGTGAGATGGCCCACATTCCCGCCGGAACCATCCACGCGACCTACAACCCCCACGCCGAGCCCCTCGTCTTTCTCGCGATCCTTTCGCCCGCCAAGCTCCCCGACAATCTCGCCGCCGTCCCCGATCCGCAGGATGTCTCCTCGCAGGAGCCGTGGGCATCTCTCCGAAAAAATCTCCCCGCCTGCAAAACCCGCTTCTGAGTTCGAGTTCGTAGTCCCGCCTTCAGGCGGAATCCGAACACCCCAAACCTTCCGCCTGAAGGCGGAACTACGAACAGCCCCCAACCTCCACTCCGTTTCTTCCCCTCTCTCCCTCTCCCCCATCTCCCCATGAAACGCCTCCTCACCCTCGCCGCGCTTTCACTCTGCGTCACTCTCTCCGCCCTCGCCGCGGAAACGCCCCTCCGCGTCTTCATCCGCTCCGGCCCCAAGTCCCACGGTCCCGGCCAGCATGATCACCCGCGCTTCCTCGCCGACTGGGTGCCGCTCCTCAACTCCCGCGGCGCCGTCGCCACCGGCGCCGACAAGTTCCCTACCGCCGATCAACTCGCCGCCACCGATGTCCTCGTCATCCACGCCCAGGAGGGCGGCAACATCCCCGAGGCCACCGACCGCGCCAACCTCGACACGTTCCTCAAGCGCGGCGGCGGCCTCGTCGTGATCCACGCCGCCGCCGTCTCGCGCGATCCCGATTGGTTCAAGACCATCGTCGGCGGCTCGTGGCGCTTCGGCACCACCAAGTGGCTCGAAGCCCCGATGCACCTCTACTTCACCGATCGCGATCATCCCATTTCCCGCGGGGCGTCCAACTGGTCCATGGACGACGAGATTTACTACGACATGGACATGCTGCCCGATGTCCGCGTGCTCGCCACCGCCTACACGCCCAAGGCGATCGACACCGGCGGCCGCGGCAATCGCGACGCCCAGGCCCGCGCGGCCGAGGCCGTCGCGCAGCGGAAAGGCGTCAACATTTACGACATCCAGCCCCAGATGTGGACCTACGAGCGCACCATCGCGGGCGGCACGCGCGGCTACCGCGCCTTCGTCTCCCTGCCCGGCCACCGCTACGAGAATTTCTCCCGCCCCAACTACCGCGCCCTCCTCCTCCGTGGCATCGCGTGGGCCGGCCAGCGCGCCAATGCCGATGAACTCTGCCGGGGCGACGAGACCGGCGATGCGCTCCGCTACCCCGAGGGCGGTCCCACGCATCCCTCCAAGTCCGCCGCGAAGATCGAGATGCACCCTGAGTTCAACCTCTCCCTCGTCGCCTCCGAGCCGCTCATCAACAAGGTCATGAACCTCGATTGGGACGAGCGCGGCCGCCTCTGGGTCTGCGAGACGCCCGAGTATCCCAACGGCCGGCGCAAGCCCAACACCGCCGCGTGGAAGGACTCCGGCTCCCTCCGTGGCGCCAACACCGAGCGTGATCCCGAGGACCGCATCTCCATCCTCACCGACACCAACGGCGACGGCATCATGGACAAGAAGCAGGTCTTCGCCGACAAGCTCGAGCTCGTCACCAGTTTCGTGCTCCACAAAAACGGCGTCATCGCCGCGTGCTCGCCCGACATCTGGTTCCTCGAGGACACGAACAACGACGGCGTCGCCGACAAGCGCACCAAGCTCTACACCGGCCTCGGCATCAACGACACCCACGCCGTCATCAACAACCTCCGCTGGGGTCTCGACGGCTGGATCTACGCCTCGCACGGCTACTCGCGCGGCGACGTGAAGTCCGGCGACGGCACCAAGTCCTTCGGCCCCGATGGCAGCGGCGTCGTGCGCTTCAAGCCCGACGGCTCCGCCTTCGAGCAATACTCCAGCCGCAACGGCAACACCTGGGGCCTCGATGTCACCTGGGACGGCCAGGTGTTCTGGACGCAGCCCACGAGCGGCACCGTGTTTTTCCACACCGTGCTCCCCGAGCCCATCCTCGCGAAGGGCAAGCTCCCGGGCACGACCTCGTGGAAAGGGATGATCACCCAGCAGAAGACCTATCCGGCGATGACGTGGCCCGAGCAGGCCTACGTGCAAATCGATCAGGTCGGCGCGTTCACCGCCGCCGCCGGCTGCGCGATCTACGAGGGCGGCGCGTGGCCCGCGAAGTGGGACTACAGTTACTTCACCGGCGAGCCCACGCTCAACATCGTGCATCACCAGTTCGTCCGCCGCGACGGCATCAGCTACACGGTCGAGAAGGAAAAAGGCCGCGAGCAGACCGAGTTCATGCGCAGCACCGATCTGTGGTTCCGCCCGATCGACACGCGCATCGGCCCCGATGGCGCGCTCTACGTGATCGATTTCTACAACCAGGCGGTGATCCACAACGACACTCGCGGCCCGCTCCACAGTCCGTCCAACGCCGCCGTCCGCCCCGACCGCGACCACTATTTCTCCCGCATCTGGCGCGTGCAGCACAAGGAGGCGAAGAAACTCGAGGTGCCCGTCCTCGACCGCCGCAACCTCGCCGCGCTCGTGAAGACCATCGAGTCGAGCCCCAACGCGCACGTGAAGAAAACCGCGCTCCGCCTCGCGCAGGAAAGCCACGCCGGCTCCGCGCAGCTCGTGAACCTCCAGCGCCGCATGGGCAGCGAGGCCCTCGCCGCGCACGAGAAGGCCCGCGCCGCCTCCTCGCCTGCCCTGCGCGCGACCGTGCTCGCCGACTATCTCGCCGCGGGCGATGACTGGACGCGCTCCGCC
>JANOCA010000589.1:0-2605 GCA_031411915.1 Opitutaceae bacterium | reverse complement strand
GGCGGGCGCCGCCACGGTGCGCCGGCCCGCCAGGCCCTGCGCGATGCCGTCGAGCACGGCGGCGCGAATCTCGGCGGCCGCGCGCACGCCGCCGGCGAGCAGCGCGTCCAGCCGCGCTGGCGCGGTTGCGATCTCCTCGGTGAGACGGCGCGCGGCCAGGCGCGAGACCGTCGGGATGCGCGACTCGGCGGCGAGCTGCTCAAGCACGCCGGGCGTCGCGGCGAGCGGCGCCACGCCATACCAGAGCATGAGCGGCAGGTTGTGATCCGCGGCGTCCTCGGCGCGGCGCACGAGCGGAGCGGCGATTTTCGCAGCCGATTCCGCCGGCAGGCGCTGCAACGCACTCGCGAGCGCGAGACGCACCGTGGCGTCGGGCTCATTGACGGCGAGCGCGGCCAGTTTTATCACCGTGTCGGCCGGCAGCGTGCGCGCCTTGTCGTCCACGAGCAGGCGCACAGCCCAGCGGCGCATGTGCGCGTCGGGGTGCGCCAGCAGCGCCGTCAACCTTCCGGCCGAGAGGGGCGTGATGGCGTGCTGCGCCCAAAGGGCGCGCAGTCGGTGGACGGAATCCCCGGCGGAGGCCTCGAGGCGGGCCAGGTCCTCCAGCGCGTGGCGGAGGCCGCCGCCCGCGGCGGCGCGATCGGCCAGGGCGCGGCGGGCGGCGCGCGCGAGCCACTCGTTGGAACTGCGCTGGAACGCCACCAGCTCGGTCGAGCGGAGGGTCGCGATGTTGGCCGGGGCGGGCGTGGGCGGGCCATGGCTGATCTTGAAGATCCGGCCGCTCGTGCGGTGGATGCCGTCGTTGTCGTGGCATTCGCCCGCGTCGCTCCAATCGGCGATGAACACGCCGCCATCCGGCGCCGCGATCAATTCGATCCCGCGAAACCACGGATCGGAAAACTGGAACGCGTCCGGCTCCCCGCGACCGATGATCGCGCTGCCGTGACGCTCAAGCCGCTCCACGTTGGCGCGGCGGCCGTGCAAATTGAGTGTGAGCAGCTTTCCGCGCCACTCGGGGGGCCACTGGCCGCCTTGGTAGATCAGCAGGCCGCTGTGGGCGTGGCCGCCGCCGCGGTCGGACGTGGCGGCCGTGACGCCCTTGCGCACATCGGTCCACACCTCGCCCGACGCCCAATGCACGTGGTCGGCGTGCTGGTCGATCATCTCGTAGACGTGCGGGTTGCGGTCCGGTCCGGACATGCGGCGATAGTGCGCACCCGGGATGAGCTGCCAGAGGTGGCCGATGACCGTGTTGATGAAGAATCCCTCGCCGTGCTCGTCCCAGTCCATGCCCCACGGATTCGTCGTGCCCTCGACCACGATCTCAAACGTGCGCCGCTGCGGATGGTAACGCCACACGCCGACATTCACGGAGGTCCGTTGCGCCGCGGGCGAGCCGGGCGCGCCGACCTGCGACGTGCCCAGGATCCCATGACGCCCGTAGAGCCACCCATCGGGGCCCCAGCGCAGGCCGTTGGCGACGTTGTGCCGCGAGCGCTCAAACTCGAAACCGTCGAGCAGCACCTCCGGCGCGCCGTCGGGGCGATCGTCGCCATCGCGATCCGGGATGAAGAGCAGGTTCGGCATGCACAGCGCCCACACGCCGCCGAGGCCGATCTCGATGCTCGTGAGCCGCTGCGCGCCGTCCCAGAAAACCGTGCGCTTGTCGAAGCGCCCGTCGTTGTCCGTGTCCTCGAGGATCACGATGCGATCGCGCAGGTCCGGGTGGAAGTTCACCTGACGCTCCGAGTAGGAATAGCACTCCGCGACCCAGAGCCGGCCGCGCGCATCGGTCGCCATCGCGATCGGCTGCGCGACGTCAGGCTCGGCCGCGAACAGTGTGCTGCGGAAGCCCGCGGGCAGGGTCACGCGCGCGGCGGATTCGCCCGCGGGCATGGGGCCGCCGGGCGTCTTTTCGGTGTCGAACGGCGCGGGAAACGAGGCGGCGCACGCCCCCGCGGTCAGAATCGCCGCGACGAACAGAAACCGGCACGGACCGGCGGGCGCGGAGCGGCGGGGTAGGCGCATGGCGGAGGAGGGCACAAGAAAGCGACGGCGAGATCAACTTTAAGAAAACTCCCCGTCCCCGCGCGAACCTTTGACGCGACCGCGCGATCGCGTTTGTTCACGACATCATGACCGCCGAAATCACCGCCGATGAAATCGAAGCCGAGGCTGACCGCTTGCTGCGGGCGCTGCTGCACGTCGACTGTGATCCGCGCGGCAAGACCTGGAACTACGAGGCGTGCCGCGCCATCGCGCCGCTCACGCTGGAGATCAACCGGCTGAAAAAGGAGAAGGACGCCGTGATCCTCGCGCACTCCTACGTCGAGCCCGAGATCATCTACGGGGTGGGTGATTTCAAGGGCGACTCCTACTTCCTCAGCCTCGCCGCCGCGAAGGCCCGCGCGAAGATCATCGTGTTTGCCGGCGTGGTCTTCATGGCCGAGACCGCGAAAATCCTCTCGCCGGATGCGACCGTCGTCGTGCCCGACCGCGGCTCGGGTTGCTCGCTCGCCGATTCGATCGACGGCGACGGCGTGCGGAAACTGAAGGCGCTCTATCCTGACGCGACGGTCGTCTGCTACATCAACAGCACCGCCGA
>JANOCA010000588.1:0-8654 GCA_031411915.1 Opitutaceae bacterium | reverse complement strand
ACGAAGTGCCGTGAGGCACGCGCAAGTCTTGTAGGGCCTGAGCTTGCTCAGGCCTCGGCCGGAGACACCGGACGGGCATCGAGCAAGCTCGAGCCCTACGAAAAACCGTAGAAAAAAAGCCCGCCGTTCACACGGCGGACTTTTTGCTTTCGAGAATTCAGTTTGCTGCACTCACGCATGGACCGGCACGCCCTTGTAGGTCGCGTCGCCGAAACCGAGGATCGGGTAGAAAATCGCGCTCAGCAGCGCGAGGCCCACGCCGAAACCCGTGCCCTTGCCGAAGGCCTTGGCGACATCGATGCTCATGATAATAGCGATCACGATGCTGACGATCGGCACCAGGAAGAGCAGCATCCACCACCACGGGCGGCCGGCGATCTTGGTGAGGATATAGAGATTGTAGATCGGGACAATCGCAGCCCAGCCGGGGTGGCCGGCCTTGACGAAGACTTTCCAAAAACCAGCGAAGATAAGAACAATAAGCGCGAGCCAGATGAGCGGGAGCAGTATGGACATGGAGGGAGACGTTGAGGTTGAAGCGAGAACCGATCCTCGAAGGGGGCGCGGACCGGGAGTGGACGACTAATCCCCTAGCCCCGTTCACTCGGCGCACTCAAGCCCCAAGAAGGCGGCGTTGACGCACGCGACCGCGCGCGATTTCGTCGCCGCCCATGTTCACGATCATCGGCGTCGATGGGAAGGAATACGGCCCGGTGACGGCCGATCAAATCCGCCAATGGATCGCGGAGAACCGGCTCACGCCCGCCATGCAGGCGCGTCGCGAGAGCGAGACCGAGTGGCGGCGCATCGCGGATTTCGCGGAGTTTGCCCCGCCGGCACCCGCGCCCGGCGGTGTGCCGCCCATCGACCCTGCCGCGATCGGCGCGCCCGCCGTGCCCGCGGCGCCGGTTGAGCCGCAGCCCGTCGCCTTCACCGGCGACGCCGGCGAGTATTTCAAGATCTGGATCGTGAACGTGCTGCTCACGATTGTGACGCTCGGCATCTACGCCGCGTGGGCCAAGGTGCGGAAGCGCCGGTATTTTTGCGCCAATACCCGCGTGCTCGGCCACAGCTTCGAGTATCTCGCCGACCCGGTGAAGATTCTCTACGGCAACCTGATCGTCGGCGCGCTCTTCCTCGCGCTCGCCTTCAGCCAGGTCGTGTCGCCCTTCCTCTACCTCGGGCTTGTGCTCATTTTCTCGATCGCGGTGCCGTGGTTCATCGTGCGCGCGCTGGCGTTCAACGCCCGCAACACCGCGTGGCGCGGCCTGCGCTTCAACTTCGCCGGCACCTACGGCCATTCGGCGATGGTGTTCCTCCTGTGGCCGCTGATGGTGCCGTTCACCATGGGCCTGCTGATGCCGGTCGTGGCGCAGAAGCAGAAGGATTTCGTCGTGAAGCACCATGCTTTCGGCACCACGCCCTTTTCCTTCACGGGCAAGATCGAGGCGTTCTTCAAGGTCTACGGAGTCACCCTGCTTTTCTTTCTCCCCGTCATCGTGGCGTATTTCGGGTTCATCGCCCTCATGGTCGGTTTCGCGATGGAGGCGCAAAAGGGCGGTGGAACGGCCAAGCCGCCATCACCCGACACGTTCGTGACGTTCGGCATCGCGATGCTGCTGATTGTGGTCCCCGCCACCTTCGTCGGCATCCAGTATTTCCGCGCGCGCATGTTCAACCTCGTGTGGAACAGCTCCACGCTGGCCGGCACTCGCTTCATCGCGTCGCTGCGTTTCCGCGATCTGCTGCTCGTGGAGTTCACCAACAAGCTGGTCGTCGCGCTCACCCTCGGCTTCATGTTCCCATGGGCGGCGATCCGCACCGCCAAGCTGCGCGCCGATGCGGTGAAAGTCGCGCCGGCCGGTGATCCGGACGCTTTTGTCGCCGCTGCGCAGCCGGCGGTCGGCGCCGTGGGCGACTCGGCCAACGACTTCTTCGATTTCGACATCGGCTTTGGGGCGTGAGCCGGCCAGCCGGGCTGAGAGCTGAGACTCCCGAGCTGAGAGCAAGAAAAGCATCCGCCCCGCTCGCGATGGTTTTGCTCTAGCCTCTCAGCTCTTCGCTCCCAGCACCCACGCATTTCCCCATGAACGAAATCCCCGCGACCTACTTCGATGGCCGCACCTCGCGGCCCCGGGCCGTGATGCTCCGCTGGCACATCCTCGACGGGATGCTCGAAATCACCGGCGAGGATGTCGCCGTGCGCCAACCGCGGCGCGACGTGACGATCGAGTCGCGTCTCGGACACGGCCCGCGCTTCATCCGCTTCGCCGACGGCGCGCGCTGCGAGGTCGCCGACAACGAGGCGCTCGACGCCGTCATCGCCACGTGGGCGCCCCAACGCGGCGCGACTTGGCTGCACCGGCTCGAGACAAGCTGGCGGCTCGTAGCCGCCGCGGTCGTGGTGCTCGGCCTCCTCGGCTGGGCCGCGATCCAGTTCGGACTCCCGTGGGGCGCGCGCAAGGTGGCGTTCATGCTGCCCGCGGAGTTCACCCGCGCGCTCGGCGACCAGACCCTCGAGACGCTCGACCGCACGATGCTCTCGCCCACCACGCTCACGCACGAGCGCCAGATCGCGCTGCGCGCGCAGTTCGACGCGTTTCTCAAGGCCGCCGGCGACACCACGCCCTACCAGATCGAATTCCGCGCCCTCAAGGGCCAGGGCGCCAATGCCTTCGCCCTGCCCTCCGGCACCATCGTGATCTCCGATGAACTCGTGCTGCTCGCCGAGGACGACCGCGAGATCGTCGCCGTGCTCGCGCACGAATGCGCGCATGTGCGGCACCGCCATGTGCTGCGCTCGGTGCTGCAAAATTCCGCGGTCGTCGTGGTGTTTGCGCTCGTGACGGGCGACGCCGCCTCGACCGCGGCCTTCGGCGGCGCGGTGCCGACGTGGCTGCTGCAAAGCCGTTTCTCGCGCGAGTTCGAGCGCGAGGCCGACGCCGACGCCGTGGCGAGACTCCGCGCCGCCGGCCTCGATCCCGCGCACCTCGCCGCGATCCTCGGCCGGCTCGCCCACACGCACGGCGAGGAGAAATCCTCCCTGCCCGGCTACGCGCGGAGCCATCCGCCCACGCCCGAGCGCATCAACGCGATCAAGGGCGAAAAGTAGGGCGGGTCGGTGACCCGCCCTTTCGCGCTTTGAGTGTTCGGACCGAGGGCGGGTCACAAACCCGCCCTACGACGAAGCCCCTGCAAACAGTTTGCCCTCCCCGTCGTTGACGCCCCGCGTGCGCGTGCTTTCTCTGCCCGCATGTTCACCATCATCGGAGGCGACGGCCGGGAATACGGCCCGGCCACGGCGGAGCAGCTCCGCGCTTGGATCAAGGCGGGGCGCGCCAACCTCGACACCAAGGCCCGCGCCGAGGGCGCCACCGAGTGGCAGCGGCTCGGCGACTTCCCGGAATTCGCGCCGCCGTCCGAACCACCGCCCCTCGTCGCGCCGCCGCCGACGGGCGGATCGATTTTTACCGCGCCTGCCTCGGTGGCCCCCATCGTCGCGGATCCGACCCTCGCGGATCGGGGTGCGCGGCTGATGGCGCGCATGATCGACTGGATGCTGGAGCTTCTCTGCGCGATCCCGGGCGGCATCGTGCTCGGCACCGAGGTGATCAAACTCGCGATCGAGGCCAGCCAAGGCAAGGAGCCGGACTTTTCCCAGCTCGACCTCCCGCGCGTGATGCTCGGGGCCGGCCTCATGCTCGCGATGACCCTCGCCCTCCTCGTGCTGCAGGTGTGGATGATCACGGTGCGGGGCCAGACGATCGGGAAACGCATCCTCGGCATCCGCGTGGTGAAGGCCGACGGCAGCCCGGCGGGTTTCGTCAACGGCTGGCTGATGCGCGAGCTGCTTATCACCGCGATTGGCATCGCCTGCTCGATCATCCCGTTCATCGGCCCGATCCTGCTGCGGCCGGCCTTCCACATCGTGGACTGGTGCCTGATTTTCCGCGACGACCAAAAGTGCCTCCACGATCAGATCGCGACGACGAAGGTCGTAAAGGTCTAAAGCTGGTGGGGCCCGCTCTCCGAGCGGGCTTGGGTTGCAGGATGATCTGTCGGCTGATGGGCGAGCCGTGGCCGGAACTCAGGCCGGTTCGGAGAACCGGCCCCACCTTCAATCCATCGATGTTTCGCTACACCACGCGATCCACCATCGGTCCGCCGGCCTCGAAGGCGGCGAGATTTTTTAAAAAGTGTTTCACGATCGCCTCGTCCTGATCGTGGCGGCCACCGGCGGTGTGCGGCGTGATGTGGCAGCGCGGGTGCGTCCAGAATTCGCTGTCCGCGGGCAGCGGCTCGGTCGTGAACACGTCGAGATACGCGTCGGCGATGCGGCCGGAGCGCAGGCCCTCGAGCAGCGCGCGCTCGTCGACGGTGGAGCCGCGCCCGACGTTGTAGAACCGCGCGCCGGGCTTGAAGCAGGCGATGCGGCGGGCGTTCACGTAGTTTCGCGTGCCGGCGTTGTCGGGCAAAATGTTCACCACGTGATCCGCCTCGGCGAGCGCGCTGCTCACGCGCTCCTCGGGGATCACGCGCACGCCGCGCTCGCTGCGCGTCTGGCGGCGCACGGCCATGACGGTCATGCCGAAGGGCGCGAGCAGCTCGGCGAGTCGCCGCCCGATCGCGCCGAAGCCGAGGAGCACGACGGTCTGGCCCGTGAGGTTGCGGGAATTGTAGCGGCGCTCGGCGTATTCCCAGCCGCGCACCGTGAGTTGATCCTTATGCGAGGCCAGGAGCTGGCGGCCGAGGGCGAGCATCATCGCGAGCACGTGCTGCGCGCACGAGTCGGCGAAGACCTCGGAGACATTGCAGAACGCCGTGCCGCGCGCCCGCATCGCCTCGAGGAACTCCGGCGTATCGTAGCGCGTGTAGCCCGCCGTCGTGACCTCGATCATGAGGAGGCGTTGGTTTTCGAGGCATTGCGCGACATCGGGCTGGCCGAAAGCGATGTCGGCCGTCGCGAGCGCGGGGTCGGGCTTGGCGGCGCCGAGGAAAAATTTGGTCGCGTCGGGCGCGAAGACGACCTTGTGCCGCCGCGTGCCCTCGGCGAAGAGGCGGTTCTCCGCCTCGGCGAAGAGCGCGTTGGTCCAGATGGTGAGTGGTCCGATGGGTTTACTCATGTTCGGAAAAGGTGCAGAGCGTGTGGACCGCGAGCCCGTCGGCGCGGAGCTTCTCCGAGCCGCCGAGCTCCGGCAAATCAATCACTGCCGCCACGCCCACGACCTCGCCGCCGACCGTGCGGAACAATTTCGCCGCCGCGAGCAGCGTGCCGCCGGTCGCGATCAGGTCATCGACGATCAGCACGCGGTCGCCCGGCGCGCACGCATCCGCGTGGATCTCGATCGTGGCCGAGCCGTATTCGAGCGCGTAGTCGGCCGAGACGGTCTTGTAGGGCAGCTTGCCCTTCTTGCGCACGAGCACGAACGGCGTGTGCGTCTCATACGCCACCGCGCCGCCGAGGATGAACCCGCGCGCATCGACCGCCGCGATGCGGTTGACCTTCAGCCGCCGCACATCCGCCGCCAGCGCGGCGACAATCGCGCGAAACGCATCCGGGTCGCCGAACACCGTCGTCACATCGCGGAAGTTCACGCCCGCCTGCGGCCAGTCGCGCACGGTGCGGACGCGGGGCTTGAGAAAGGCGGCGAGATCGGCGGGGGACATCGGGACAGCGGGAACTGGAACGCCCAACGTTCAACATTCAACGCTGAACGCTCAAAGCCCGCCTCCGCTCACTTGGACGTTGAGCGTCGAATGTTGAACGTTGAGCGTTCCGCGCGGTCGCCGCGCGGAATGGATTTTTTCTCGCCGCAGCGGCTGCATCGCTTACTCCCTTCACTCCCCTCCACCCTCACTCCCTCCCCCGCCATGCCTCGTCCCTGCACCCTGTTCACCGGCCAATGGGCCGACCTGCCCCTCGAAAAGCTCGCCCCGCTCGTCAAGAAGATGGGCTACGACGGCGTCGAACTCGCCTGCTGGGGCGACCACTTCGATGTCGATGCCGCCGCCAACAGCAAGAAATACGTCCACGAGAAGTGGGCGATGCTCAAGGACCACGGCCTCACCTGCTACGCCATCTCCAGCCACCTCGTCGGCCAGGCCGTGTGCGACCTCATCGACGAGCGTCACAAATCCATCCTCCCGCCCGATGTCTGGGGCGATGGCGATCCCGAGGGCGTGCGCAAGCGCGCCGCGCGCAAGCTCGCGCTCGCCGCCAAGGCCGCGCGTGCGTTCTTCGACGCCAAGCCGGGCAACAACGGCAAGGATGACTTCCCCGCCGTCGTCAACGGCTTCACCGGCTCCTCCATCTGGCACTCGATCTACGCCTTCCCGCCCACGTCGCAGGCGTTCTGGGACGCCGGCTACGCCGACTTCGGCAAGCGCTTCGGCCCGATCCTCGAGGCCTTCGACAAGGCCAACGTCAATTTCGCCCTCGAGGTCCACCCGACCGAAATCGCGTTCGACATCGCGAGCACGCAGCGCGCGATCGACGCCGTGAAGGGCCACAAGCGCTTCGGTTTCAACTACGACCCCTCGCACCTCGGCTACCAGGGCGTCGATTACGTGAAGTTCATCCGCACCTTTGGCAGCCGCATCTTCCACGCGCACATGAAGGACGTGTGGTGGGGCCACGGCGACGGCACGGTGGGCGTCTTCGGCGGCCACGTGAGCTTCGGGCACCCGAGCCGCTACTGGGATTTCCGCTCGCTCGGCCACGGCGACATCAACTTCGAGGAAATCATCGTCGCCCTCAACGACGTCGGCTACCGCGGCCCGCTCTCCGTCGAGTGGGAAGACAGCCGCATGGACCGCATCCACGGCGCCGCCGAGGCCGCCGCCTTCGTGCGCAAGGTCGATTTCCCGAGCAGCGCGATCGTCTTCGACGCACAGTTCGATCGGAAAGGCTGACGCCATTCCGGAGTAGCGAGTAGTGAGTAGCGGGTAGCGAGCATCACGCTCCCAACGCTCTTCATCATTCGCTAACTCTGGTTTTCTACTCGCTACTCACTACCCGCTACTCGCTACTTTTTATGCCCACTAAAATCGCCATCATCGGCGCCGGCGGCATGGCCGCCTATCACGCCAAGGGTTTCCGCGAGGCCGGGGCCGACATCGTCGCCCTCTGCGATGTCAGCCAGCCCGCCGCCGAGCGCGCCGCCGCCAAGCACGGCATCGGCAAAGTCTACTCCGACGTCGCCGCGATGCTCGCCGCCGAGAAGGACCTCGACGCCGTCTCCGTCATCGTCCCCAACAAATTCCACGCGCCCCTCGCGCTCCAGGCCCTCAAGGCCGGCAAGCACGTCTTCTGCGAAAAGCCCCCCGCGCTCAGCGCGAAGGAGATGGCCGCCATGCAGGCCGTCGCCGCCAAGGCGAAGAAGACGCTGATGTTTAATTTCAACAACCGCGCACGCCCCGAGAGCTACGCGATGATGGACTACATCAAGGCCGGCACCATCGGCACCATCAATACCTGCCAGGCGAAATGGATTCGCCGCGCCGGCATCCCCGGCTTCGGCGGCTGGTTCACCACCAAGGCCGTCTCCGGCGGCGGCCCGCTCATCGACCTCCTCCACATGATCGACCTCGGGCTCCACTTCATGGGCTACCCCGAGCCCGCGCACATCCTCGCGCGCACCTACACCGACCACATCGACAACAAGGCCTTCAAAGGCCCGTGGGGCATCCCTGATGTCGCCAAGGGCGTGACCGACGTCGAGGCCGCCGCGCACGGCTTCGTCACCTTCAAGACCGGCCAGTCGATGAACTTCGCCGTGTCGTGGGCGGAGATGAACCACCGCGAGGAAGTCTCCGTGACCTTCCAAGGCACCAAGGCCGGCGGCCTCGTCCGCCGCCTCTTCGGCACCGACGGTCTCGACAACACCGCGATCGACGCCTGCCAGCTCTACACGCTGGAGAACGGCCGCCACGTGAACCGCGACATCATCGTCCCCGCCGACGAGACGATGGGCCGCGTCCGCTCCGCCGTGAATTTCATCCGCACCCTCGAAGGCACGGAGAAACCGCTCAACACCCCCGACCAAGCCCTCTCGCTGATGAAAATCATCGACGGCGCCTACAAGTCGGCGACGACGGGGAAGCCGGTGGCGCTGTGAGAACCGTTCGCTAAGGCTCGTTCCCTAGCATTCAGCAAAACCATGTCTGCGGTCGCAACGTTCATACGAATTGCGATCTTGGACTTGCCCAAGATTCGAGAAGCAGTCGTCCCGAAGAAAGGTTTTTTTGGCGGCGTGAAAGACGTGTTTCACGATACCCTGCAGAAACAGGGCCGTGAGGTCGCGAGCTATCAGTGGTCAGGCTACGTTCTCGCAACACTGCTTCCGTTCTTAGACGAGCAGGGCCTCGACCTGATGAAGTCCGAGCACGACGAGCTGTCGAAATACGTTTCCGAAAAGCGGCAGACCACCTGTTTCGTCCTGACAAACTCCCACAAGAAGCATCTGCCGCAGCTTCAGCATCAGTCGTTTTCCGAGGCAGCTTTGCGGGACTACTACAATGAGTTCAACAGAACGACTGAGTCCGACATCGGCAAAGCGATGCTCGATGGCATTCAGGTGTTGAACGAGAGTTTGAAAAGTGTGGACGAAAATTCGGTCGTCATCCTCCTCATTGGATGAGATGGCCGCTCGACC
>JANOCA010000587.1:0-4250 GCA_031411915.1 Opitutaceae bacterium | reverse complement strand
GGCCTCGATCCCGAGATTGGCGCCGCGGTCGAGCAGGCGATCACGTTCTACAAAAAGCTCGGTTGCGAAATCCGCGAGGTCTCGCTGCCGCACACCCAATACTGCCTCGACACCTACTACATCATCGCGACCGCCGAGGCGTCCTCAAACCTCGCCCGCTACGACGGCATCCGCTACGGCCACCGCTCGACCAAGGCAAAGGACGTCGTCGATCTCTATTTCCAGTCGCGCGCCGAGGGCTTTGGCGCCGAGGTGAAGCGCCGCATCATCCTTGGGACTTATGTGCTCAGTTCGGGTTACTACGATGCGTTTTACCTGCGTGCGCAGAAAGTCCGCACGCTCATCCGCCGGGATTTCCTCAACGCCTACAAGGAAGTCGACGCGCTGATCACGCCGACCTCGCCCATCCCCGCGTTCAAGGTCGGCGAGAAGAGCGACCCGCTCGCGATGTATCTCTGCGACATCTATACCATCGGCGTAAACCTCGCCGGCCTACCCGCGATCAGCGTCCCGTGCGGCTTCACAAAGAGCCAGCTTCCCATCGGCGTGCAGCTCATCGGCCAGCCCTTCCAGGAAGCCAACCTCCTCGCCATCGCCCACGCCTACGAACGCGGGCACGAGTGGAGCGCGAGACATCCGACCCTGTGATTTTTGTCACAGAGAGCACAGAGAACCAAACCGGAGGACACAGAGATGAACGCTGACATGAACAAGCTGACGGAAACTGTAATCGGCGCGGCGATCGAAGTTCACCGCGAGCTAGGGCCTGGGCTGCTGGAGTCCGCCTACCAGCAAGCCCTCGAATATGAACTCACACTGCGCGGCATCCGTTTCGAGGCACAGAAAAACTGCCCGATCACCTACAAGGGTCTGCTGATCGAAAACGCCTATCGACTCGACCTCCTCGTCGAGGATCGCCTCGTCGTTGAACTCAAGGCCATCGATGCGCTGGCCGACGTGCATGAGGCACAGGTCCTGACCTATCTGAAATTCAGCGGCTGCCAACTTGGCCTCCTGATCAATTTCCGCTCGCGCTGGCTCAAGGACGGTGTTCGCCGCCTCGCTCTGTGACCTCTTCCGTTCTCTCCGTGCCCTCTGTGCCCTGTCTTTCTCCATGACCTACGAAGCCGTCATCGGCCTTGAAGTCCACGTCCAGATCAAGACCCGCTCCAAGGTCTTCACGCGCGTCGGCGCCGGCTACGGGCATGAGCCCAACACGCTGACCGATCCCGTCGTGCTCGGCCTGCCCGGCGCACTGCCGATGATGAACAAGGCTGCGCTCGACGCCATCATCAAGGCCGGCCTCCTCCTCGGCTGCGAGATTGCGCCCGTCTGCAAATGGGACCGGAAGCAGTATTTCTATCCCGACTCGCCGAAGAACTACCAGATCTCGCAATACGATCAGCCCATCTGCGTCGGCGGCGCCGTCGAGATCGAGCTGCCCGGCCCCGCGCGCAACATCATGGGCGAGCACAAAAAAATCCCGCTCACGCGCATCCACCTCGAGGAGGATGTCGGGAAGCTCAACCACGGCGCGAGCGATTCCCTCGTGGACTACAACCGCGCCGGCACGCCCCTCATGGAGATCGTCTCCGATCCCGCGATGCACAGCGCCGAGGAGGCCTACGCCTACCTCACGTCGATCCGAGCCACCATGATCTACGGTGGGATTTCTGACTGCGACATGGAGAAGGGCCAGCTCCGCTGCGACGCCAACATCTCCATCCGCCCCGTCGGCCAGACCAAGCTGGGCACCAAGGTCGAACTCAAGAACCTCAACTCAATCTCCTTCGTGCGCGACGGCATCGAGCACGAGATCAAGCGCCAGCTCGCCGTGATCGAGCGCGGCGGCATCATCGTGCAGGAGACGCGCGACTACGACGGCATGACCGGCACCTCGCAGTCCCTCCGCAGCAAGGAAGAGGCGCACGATTATCGCTACTTCCCTGATCCCGATTTGCTGCCGGTCGAGGTCGATGCCGCGTGGAAAACGCGCGTCCAAGCCGAGTGCCCCGAGCTGCCGTTTGCGAAGCAGCGCCGCTTCCAAGCCGACTACGCGCTGCCCTACACGCTCACGTCCGTCCTCGTCTGGGATCGCGCGCTCGCCGATTATTTCGAGGAAGCCGCCAAGCTCAGCGGCAAGCCCCAAGCTGTCGGCAACTGGATCGCGAATGATCTGCTGCGCGAATTGTGGAATGTGGGTCGGGGTTTATCCCCGACATCCTCCGGGTCGCCGCCGTCGGGCGTAAAGCCCGACCCACAGGACAATCCTTTTGCCACCTGCAAGGTCCGCCCCGCGCACATCGCCGCCCTCGTTCAGCTCGTCGAGTCGGGCACCGTGCTTACGAACGCCGCCAAGGAAATCTTCACCGCGATGTTCGCCACCGGCGAGATGCCCGAGGCCATCGCGGAAAAACGCGGCCTGAAAGCCGCGCCCACCGACAGCAACGAACTGGAGCAGTGGTGCCGCGACTCCATCGCCGCCAACGCCAAGGCCCTCGTCGAGTTCAAGGCCGGCAAGGACAGCGCGATCAACGCCTTCAAGGGCCCCGTGATGAAAGCCGCCAAGGGCAAGGCCAACCCCAAGCTCGTGGACGAGACGCTGAGGCGACTGCTCGCGGCGATGTAGGCTGAGTTCCTTTGCATTATGGTTTCGATCGAAATCGATGCCGACATCCGAATCGCGCAGGTTCAGTTGGATGAGGCCGAGATGTTTTTCACGTTGGTGGACTCGAATCGAGCGCACCTTCGCCGCTGCTTGTCGTGGATCGACGAAACACGTTTGGTGGCGGATGTGGCCAATCACATTGAAACGTGTTTGCGCGAGGCCGCGGCCGGCACCGCGCTTTACTGCGGGATCTACGAACGCGACGTGCCCGTCGGCGTGTGCAGTTACAATCACATCGATCAGCGAAACCGCACGGCTCGCATTGGCTATTGGCTGGCAGCCGGGGCGCAGGGTCGTGGAATCATGAGCCGCAGCGTCTCCGCCTTTGTCGATTATGGATTCACGCAACGCTCGTTGCATCGGCAAGTCATAGCCTGCGCGGAAGGAAACCGCGCCAGTGCCGCGGTTGCCGAGCGTTGTGGCTTTCGTTTGGAGGGCGTGGCTCGTGACGCCGAGTGGCTCTACGATCACTTCGTCAGCCATCGTATCTATTCGCGGCTCCGCACCGATGCCTGACATTTCCCTGACAACTCCCTGACCGTGCGCTGACAACTCGCGCGGCGTTTCGTGGTTCAATCGTTGGGTCAAAACCAACGACAACCATGAAAAACTCGCTCTTCACTTATCTCGCGGTCGCGCTCCTTGGCGCGATGTCGCTCGCGGTGTCCGCCAAGACCGTCGCCTCCACTGATTCCGTTCGGCTGCGCGTCGATGTCGATCGCGCGGTGCTGGCGGCTAACACCACGGAAAAGGCCGTCGTGAAAATCGGCCTCGATTGCGTGCGGCCGCCGCGCCGCGACCAGCGACCGCCGGTCAACCTCGCGCTCGTCATCGACCGCTCGGGCTCGATGGCCGGCGACAAGATCGCCAAGGCCCGCGAGGCTGCGCTTGAGGCCGTGCAGCGGCTCGCGTCCGACGACATCGTGGCGCTCGTCGTCTATGACACCACGGTCCAGACGCTCGTGCCGGCCCAGCGCGTGGGCGATGGTCGCCGGCTCGAGCGCGCGATCCGCGGCATCGAGGTCGCGGGCAACACGGCGCTCTACGGTGGCGTCACTCGTGGCGCCGACGAGGTGCGCCGCCACATGGAAGATCGCAGGTTTGTGAACCGCGTGATTCTGCTCTCGGACGGGCTTGCCAATGTCGGGCCGAGTTCGCCGGAGGAGCTGGGCCGCCTCGGCGCCTCGCTTGTGAAAGAAGGCATCTCGGTGACGACCGTGGGCCTTGGCCTCGGCTTCAACGAGGACCTCATGACGCGCCTCGCGCAGCGCAGCGACGGCAACACCTACTTCGTCGAGCACAGCGCGGACTTGCCGCGCATCTTCGCGGCGGAGCTGGGCGATGTGCTGAGCGTCGTCGCGCGCCGCGTGGTGATCGAGATCGAGTTTCCCGCGGGGGTGCGGCCGATCAATTTTGTCGGACGCGATGGCACGATCCGCGGTCAGCGCGCGGAGCTGACGCTCAACCAGCTCTACGGCGGGCAGGAAAAATTCGCGCTCGTGGAAGTGGAAGTCTCCCCTTCGCGCCCCGGCGCCGAGATCGAGATCGCGGCGGCGCGGGTGACCTACGAGGATGCGCTCAA
>JANOCA010000586.1:0-2058 GCA_031411915.1 Opitutaceae bacterium | reverse complement strand
CGCGAGCAGGGCGTCAACGGCGAGGTCGAGATGGCCGCCGCGTTCACGCGCGCCGGTTTCCGCGCCGTCGATGTCCACATGACCGACATCCTCTCGGGCCGCGTCTCGCTCCGCGACTTCCGTGGCTTCGCGGCCTGCGGCGGCTTCAGCTACGGCGACGTGCTCGGCGCCGGCGAAGGCTGGGCCAAGAGCATCCTCTTCAACGACCGCGCGCGCGCCGAGTTCGCCGCGTTCTTCGCGCGCGAGGATGCGTTCGCACTCGGCGTGTGCAACGGCTGCCAGATGGTGAGCAACCTCAAGTCCATCATCCCCGGCGCCAGCCACTGGCCGCGCTTCGTGCAGAATCAGAGCGAGCGCTACGAGGGCCGGTTCGTCTCCCTCAAAATCGAGCCCAGCCCGAGCGTGCTCTTCGCCGGCATGGCGGGCAGCGTCATCCCGATCGCCGTCGCGCACGGCGAGGGCTTCACCGAGTTTCCGGACGCCGCCGCCGCGCGCGCCTGCAGCGAGTCCGGTCTCGTGGCCGCGCGTTTCGTGGACAACCACCACCGCGTGACGGAGCACTACCCGCTCAACCCGAACAGCTCGCCCTTCGGCATGACCGCGCTCACGACGACGACCGGCCGCGTCACGATCATGATGCCGCACCCCGAGCGCGTCTTCCGCAGCGCCTGCATGAGCTGGTCGCCGAAAGAATGGGACGAGGACTCCCCTTGGATGCAGCTCTTCTACAACGCGCGGAAGTGGGTGGGATGAACTCCCTGCGGCTCCACTCGTTCTACCTGCAATTGCGAAATCCGTCGTTGGGCAGTTGAGCGAATGGGTGCGCCACCCGAGTCGCACTTTCCTGCCAACCGCGGCGTCACCTCACCGTCGGCATCTTCACGCTGCCCGAGCCACTGATGATGCCAAAACCATAGAGCAGCCAGAGCACGACCGCGATCACGACGACGACGTTGAGGATCGTTTTGATCGTGGATTGCATCGGGATGAAGGTGTTGATCAACCAGAGGATCACACCGACAACGACCAAGGTAAGGACTACGTGTAAGAGGGGCATGAGCCGAGGAGCATAGTCGCGATCGACGCGGGCCGGTATGGGGTGAAACCCGACTTGGGCGACTCCTCCAGCACGCGTAGCTGCTCACGGAGCACTACACGATATAGCGGACGGAGCCGCTGGCCGGTCGCTGGTTACGTGCCGCCTTCGGCGCGGGGCTCCGACCGCGGCGATGGCGCCGGCCGGGCGGTTTCTCACCTGTGACGTTCGCGCTACGGCGCCACCGTGTCCGTGATCGTGAGCGTGTTGAAATCGAGCACGCGCTTCAGCCGGCCATGGGTGAGCGTGAGCTTTTTCCCGCCGACCTCGGCGTTGAGATACGGCCCGGCGAAGAGTTTCCACTGCTTCGCGTGATCGATCACGCGGCCGTCCACGCGCGGGGCGGCGCCGTAGGCGACCTCGATTTTTTTGCCACGCAGGCTCGTGAACGCGACGCGTGGCGTCGGCTCGAGCGTGATCTTCAGCGGGAGCGCGCGGACCTTGGCTTTGAACTCGTCCCAGCTCGCAAACTCCCTCGCGGCGGCGGCCTGAAGGATCGTGCCGTTTTTCGCGTGCGGGGAGAGCAGGCGCTTGCCGCCACTCTCCAGCGGGCGCCACTCATAGGGCGCGAGCGGGCGGTAGGCGATGTAGGCCCGGCCACCCTGCGCGAAGAGCCAGCCCGACTTGTCCTCCTCGAGCCCGACGAGGTCCTTCGAGAAGAAACCGTTGATTTGCCTGAACGGTGCGCTCGCGGGGACGTCGCTGAGCGTGATGAGCGCGTCGTCCTGCTGGAAGATCTGCTCGTAGGGCGAGCCCCCGAGCAGCTTGCTCTCGGCGATATAGGTGGGCTTGCCCTGGAACGTCACCGCCGAGGGCATGTAGTCGGGCATCTCGGTGAAATACATCATCAGCTCGTCCGTGCCGTAATAGGGCTGCACCGAGAAAATCGTGTTGTGCACGCCGCGCGGATCGGGGACGTCCCACGTGAGATCCCACGAGTGCTGCTGGATGGGCTGGAGGAG
>JANOCA010000585.1:0-16277 GCA_031411915.1 Opitutaceae bacterium | reverse complement strand
AGACGCCAACCACAGATTTCGTCGGCGTGCCAAGGCGTCTGCAAGACAGACGCCCTACAAGGACAGCCTACTCGCCGCCCGCGACCACATCCATCGCGACGTGCCGGTAGCGGCAGTAGGCCCAGTAGCCGGTGCCCGTCGCGGCGGTGATTGCGGCCGGAATGTAGAGGGTGCCGTAGCCGAGGTGATCGAACGCGAGCGCGCCCGCCGCGCCGCCGCCGGCGAAGGCCGCGATGAGAATCGACCACAATTTGAACTTCAGGCCGTCGACCGGCAGGCCGCGCAGCATGGTGCCGAAGGCGATGCCGATGTCGGTGAACATGCCGGAGACGTGCGTCGTGCGCAGGGCCGCGCCGCTGTCGGTGCTGACCATGGCGTTCTGCAGGCCGCAAGCGGCCGAGGCGAGATGGTCGCCCCACACGTTTTGCGCGCGGAGCAGCACCGCCGCCGCGCAGAGCAGCGCCGCCTCGATGATCAACGCCACTCCGTAGCGCCGGCCGAGCTGCAGCGAACGGTCTCGGATGATGAGCCCGCTGATCATCGCGCCGGCCACAAACGAGCCGATGAGGATGAGCAGGTAGCCGGCTTCGCGCAGCCGGCCGCCGCCCACCGCGAGGCCGAAGAGCGTGGTCGTGCCCGTGAGGTGCGTGACGCCCTGCTTGGTGAAGCTCAGGAAGCCGACGGCGTTGATCATCCCGGCGATGCCCGCGAGAAGCGCGGCGCCGACCCAGACCCAGCGCGGGAGTTTGGCGATCATGGCTGGATAGAAGAACGAAGCATGCCGGCAGACAAGCTACTGTCCGCGGCGAGATCTCGTCCGGAGAACGCGATGATCGATTCGCCGCCTCGTCCTGTCTCCCCGGTTTCTGGTCCTGGAACGATGGGAACAACCGACCACGCCGACCGCTAGGGGGTTTGGCGAGCCGGGCTTCAAGCTGCGGCGTCAGGGCGTCCCCAACGACCCAGCAAAAAGCCGCGATTCCAAGAAGGAATCGCGGCCTTGGAAAACAAAGAATCCGAGGTCGATCAGGCCTTCCGCCGAAGGGCGGCCAAACCGAGGATGCTCAGACCCATCAAGAGGACCGCAGAACCACCATCCGGAACTCCGCCGGCCGTGGCCCCCGAAATCGTCAAGGTGCCGGTCCAGTTGCTCAGGCTGCTGTTCCAGTCGGCCCAGTTCACGGAGGTCATTCCCGTGATTTGGTAGGTGTAGACGCCCGGTGCGAGGCCGGTGAACGTGGCGGACTGCCAGTCGGCGGTAGCTAAGGTGGTGTTGTTTGTCGGATCGGTATACTGCCCTTGGGCTCCCCCAATCGTTGCGTAGAAGTTATTCGTTCCGTCGATCAGTTGGACTGGCTTCACGTTGGTAAAGTTGCCAAGGGCAATCGGGCCGACGGGGGCGCTCGGACCAGCGATGAGGGCAATCGAACCCTGGCTGAATCCGCTGCCGTGACTATACGTGCCCATCACGATGGTCACGCTGCCGGGCGCGCCCGCGTTGAAGGTTCCCAGGCTGATCGTATGGGCACTCGCGCTATGGGCGACGAGGCCGAGTCCCGTGGCCACAATGAGGGCCCGGAGTTTCTGGCTGATTGATGTGTTCATGGATGATGGCTGTTGATGCTGGTTTTCTGACATTCGTTGGAAACGAAATGGTGAGCCCATTCAGCATACGCCGATCCTGGACCAAATAAAATGTCTTAAGACATTCATATTCGTTTCTTTAAAAATATCTGATCAAAAAATCGAGTCGGTGTTGATTTCCGAAAGTGTAAGCAAAACTGACGAAAGATTCGTGTTATGACCTTTGGGTGGCCACCGCGCTCGGGTGCCTCGCAACTCAGGCCGGCTCGGGGAGCCGGCCCCACCTCGGAATAGGCTGATCGTCACTGGACTTTGTTATGTCCGCGTCCCACGACGATTCATGACCGCGGTAGTCCGCGCGTGCCCCTCGGGCTCTCGGTGCTCTGTGGTGCAATCCTCAGCGACGAGCCGCGCCGCGCCTCACGCGATCAGCGCCTGCACGACTCGGCCGTGCACATCGGTGAGCCGGTAGTCGCGGCCGCCGTGGCGGTAGGTGAGGCGCTCGTGGTCGAGGCCGAGCAGATGCAGCACCGTGGCTTGGAGATCGTGGACGTGGACGCGGTCCTTCACGGCCTTGAAGCCGAAGTCGTCGGTCGCGCCGTGGATGTGGCCGCCCTTCGTGCCGCCACCGGCGAGCCACATGGTGTAGCCGTAGTGGTTGTGATCGCGGCCGGCGGTGGGGGCGACTTTCTCGCCCTGCGAGAGCTCGACGGTGGGCGTGCGGCCAAACTCGCCGCCCCAGACGATCAGCGTGTCCTCGAACAGGCCGCGCTGCTTGAGATCGGTCAGCAGCGCGGTGAGGCCCTGGCAGCTCTCGGTGGCGAGGCGGCGGTGGTTTTTCTCGATGTTGTCGTGGCCGTCCCACGGCTGGAGCGTGCCATGCCAGACCTGCACGTAACGGACGCCGCGCTCGACGAGGCGGCGGGCGATGAGCATCTGCTTCGCCTGCGCGGTGTCGCCGTAGAGCGCGCGGATGTGCTCCGGCTCGCGCTCGATGTCGAAGGCGTCGGTCGCCGCGGTCTGCATGCGGAAGGCGGTCTCGAAGCTCTGGATCCGCGCCTCGAACGCGGGCTCGTGCCGCGACGCGGCGTGGCGGCGGTTCATCTCGCCAAGCAGATCAAGCTGCGCGCGCTGGGCGGCGGGATCGAGGTGGGCGTTGTTGAGATGCTCGAGGAGCTGGGAGGCGCGCTTGCCCTCGGTCTCGAGGTAGGTGCCTTGGTAGGCGCCGGGCAGGAACGACGACTGCCAGTTGTCGGCGCCGGCGACGGGCATGCCCTTGGGCACGAGGACGACAAAGCCGGGGAGGTTCTCGTTTTCCGTGCCGAGGCCGTAAGTGATCCATGCGCCGATGCTCGGGCGCGCCATGATGCTCGCGCCGCAGTTGAGCAGGCGCAGGCAGTTCTCGTGGATTGGCGAGTCGGAATTCATCGAGCGGATCACGCACATGTCGTCGGCGTGCTTTTCCGCGAGCGGCGCGAAGAGCTCGCTGACCTCGAGGCCGCACTGGCCGTGGCGGGAGAACTTGAACGGCGAGCCGAGCGCGGTGGCGGTGGGGCGCTCGGTCGCTAGATGGATGGGGAGGCGCCTGCCGTGGTATTTCGTCAGCTCGGGCTTCGGGTCGAAGGTGTCCATCTGCGACGGCCCGCCGTTGGCGAGGATCTGGATCACGCGCTTGGCGCGAGCCGGAAAATGCGGCGGTCGCACCGCGAGCGGGTGCGTGGGAGCGGCGGCGAAAGCGGGCGAGCGCCCGAGGAGCGCGGCGAGGCCGAGCGTGCCGAAGCCCGCGCCACAGCGGCGGAGCATCTCGCGGCGGGAGAGGGGCGGGGCGGTGGAGAAATCGGGGGCGTTCATCGGCGTCGGAAGATCAGTCGCAGTAGAAAAATTCGTTGGAGAGCAGCAGCGCCTGCGCGAACTGCGCCCACTGCGTCTCGGTGGGCGCGGTGCCGAGGTAGCGGTGGGCGAGCGCGAGGTCGGTGGCATCGGGCAGGCGGATTAAAATGCGGCGATAGAGCGCGAAGATGCGGGCGCGCACGTCGGTCAGCTCGGCGATCTCGGGCTGGCGGTTGACGTGCTCGGCCTGCGTGCGGACGAACGGGCTGTTGAGGAAGAACAGCGCCTGCAACGGATGCGTGGTCTCGCCGCGCCGCGCGATCGACTGGTCGGGATTGGCCATGTCGAAATTGCGCAGGAGCGAGGGAATCCGGAAACGATCCGTGTAGCCGTAGACGGCGCGGCGGACGTTGTCGTCGTCGAGCGGGGCGCTGCGGCCGCCGAGGCGCACGTCGAGCCGGCCGGCCACGCGCAGCAGGCCGTCGCGCAGCGCCTCGAACTCGAGCCGGCGCGGCGCCATGCGCCAGAGCAGGCGGTTGGTTGGATCGCGTTCGAGCGCGGCGGGCTGGGGTGCGCCGCTTTGCTGCCAGGTCGCGGAGGCGAGGAGGTAACGGTGGAGGGCCTTGAGCGACCAGCCCTGCGCGATGAACCACGACGCGAGGTGGTCGAGCAGCTCGGGGTGCGACGGGCGCTCGCCGACGGCGCCGAAGTTGTCCGCGGTCGCGACGAGGCCGGTGCCGAAGTGCTGCTGCCAGACGCGGTTCACGAGCACGCGGGCGGTGAGCGGATTTCGCGGGCTCGCGAGCGCTTCGGCAAGGGCGAGGCGGCCATCGTCGGCGAAATTCCGATCATCGATCGAGGCGAGAAGCTGCGGGATGCGCCGCGGCACCTCGGCGCCGAGCTTGAGGCGGTCGCCGCGGAGCATGATGTGCGGCACGAACGGCTCCTTGCTCGCGAGGATGGCCTGCGCGCGCTCCACGGGCGCGGCGGCCTCGAGGGTCGTGAGCTTCTCGCGGATCTTGGCCGCGGCCTCGCCGTCGCGGCGTGCGACGATCTGGTGCTCGGTGACGAAGCGGAAGACGTCGAACGCGACGGCGTCGCGGTTGAATTCGGGAAACGAATCCGCGGTGGCGACGCGCGCGGCAAGCGCGGCGGTGGCGGGCGCCGCGGGATCCTTCAGTGCCGCGGTGATCACGCGGCCGAAGGCATCGGCGGCGTCGAGCATCGTTGCGAGCGGCTGCTCGCGGAGCGCGGCGAGGATTTCCGCGTCGTGCGATCCGGGATCCCGTGCGGCGTCATCGAGCAGCGCGGCGGCGCGCGCAGGAAAATCCGCCGCGGGCAGCGCGAGCAGCGCGGGCCAGAGCGAGAAATAATTTTCGCCGCGCGCGAGCGAAGCGGAGATGAAGTTGGACCAGGCCGGCGCGCCGCCGAGCACGAGCAGGCCGCGCGGCGTGTCGAGCGGGACGAAGCCCTCGAGCGTGCGGTGGTGGGGCGACTCCTGCACGAGGTGGCGCAGGTATTCGGGCGCGAGCTCGCGGAGGAGGCGGCGCGAGCGGTCGGTGATTTCGCCGAGGAGCTTGTCGTAGTCGGCGAAGAGCTTGGCGCGGTCGGCGCGGTATTTCTTCACGGCATCGCTGTCCGTGGCGCGGCCGATCTCGGGCAGGTCCATCGGCTCGGTCGTGCTCGCGAGGATGCCGTAGAGCGAATAGTAGTCCGCGGCCGGCACGGCGTCAAACTTGTGGTCGTGGCAGCGCGCGCAGGCGAGCGTGAGGCCGAGCACGCCCCGGCCGATGGTGTCGATGCGTTCGTCGACGATGAGTTGCGGCGCCTCGAGGTTGCCCTCGAAGCGGCGGCCGACCGTGAGGAAACCGAGCGCGCGGAGATCACCGCCCGCGGCGGCGGGCATCCGATCGGCGGCGATTTGCTCGCGGATAAAGCGGTCGAACGGTTTGTCGGCGTTGAGCGCCTCGATCACGTAGTCGCGGTAGGTGTGCGCGAAGGGGATGCGGCGCTCGCTGTCGGTGGATTTCTCCGTGGTGTCGGAGTAGCGCGCGACATCGAGCCAGTGGCGGCCCCAGCGCTGGCCGTATTCCGGGCGCGCGAGCAGCTGATCGACCAGGCGGGCAAAGGCATCCGGGCGAGCATCCGCGGCGAACTCCTCCACGCGCTCGAACGATGGCGGGAAACCGAGCAGCGCAAAGTAGGCGCGGCGGATGAGCGTGCGCGGATCGGCGCGGGGATTGGGCGTGAGTTTTTCCTGCGCGAGGCGCGCGCGGACGAAGCGATCGATGGGATGAGACGCGGGGGAAGAACGGGACGAATCGGACGGAACGGGGAGCGGGGGAGGGACGATGGGTTGGAAGGCCCAATGCGCGCGCGCCTGATCGAGGGTCATCGCGGCCATCTTTGGCGCGGCGTCGGTCGGCACGGTCGCGCGCGGGTCAGGCGCGCCGCGCTGCACCCACTCGGTGAGGATCGCGACCTGGTCGGCGCGCAGCGGGTTGTCCGGCGGCATCTGCAAATCCGCATTTTTGTAACGCACCGCCTCGATGAGCCGGCTCGCCGCGGGATCGCCGGGCTTGATGACGGGGCCATCGTCGCCGCCGGCCTGCCAGCCCGGCAGGGAGTCGAGGCGCAGACCGCTCTTCTGCTTCTTGGCGCCGTGGCACTCATAGCAGTGCTCAACAAACAGCGGGCGGACTTTCGACTCGAAGAAGGCGAGGTCGTCCGCGCTCGGCGCGGCCGATGCCGACGCGCGTGCGAGCAACAGAAGCACAAGGGAAACGATGACGGGGGCACGCATCGGAGACCTGTGAGAAAACCTCCATCGTCGCCGCGAGAACAGCCAAAACACGCGAAAGATCCTATCGCCTCGACCGTCCAAACTCGGGGTGCCGGCGATTTTGCCTCAGCACCAGGACGCGGACTTCATCACCCACGATCCGAAACAGGAAATGATAGCGAAACACCCGCAGCCGGGCACGACGAAGGTCATCCTTAAAGAAGCCGAAACGCGTGGGGCTGGCGGCAATCCGATCCTTGGTCGCCTACACCTCGGCGAAGAACCGGTCGCCTAATTTCGCCCGGCCTTATCGGTCGAAGTATTGCAAGGCGAGCCGGACGTCGGTCTGGACGGCCCGGTGGAAATGCAGGTTCACCGGCCGATTCCGCGACGAAGCTGCTCCCAGGTGATCGAAGCGGCGGGATCGCGGTCCATCTCTTGATCGCGCCGGCGGGCCTCGGCAACGCCTTCATCCTCGTCGTCGAGGATCGGCGGCAGGCTCTCGAGCAAGTCTGCCGCGAGTTCCGTCTTCTCGCTGATGGACAAAACGCTGGCTCGTTGTCGAATTTCCTGAACGCGCGTCATGACGGAAAGCTAGCTCGGGAGTGGGTGAACGCCAGTGGATTTTGCCAGCCACCTATCTTGAGCGAGGCACGCTTACGTGCGACTTTTCGGAGTGGGCGTCGACCGAGGTCGAGCCCTACGAAAAATCAAGAAGCATCGGTGACGGCATCATTTCTTCCCCTTGCTCTTCTTCTTCGCGTTGCCGGCGGCGGCAGGGCCGTCCCCGAGATCGGGGAGCGGGAGGTAGTCGAAATCGAGGATCATTTTTTCGGCGAGGGCGGTGCGGAGGGCGAACTCGGTTTCGCGCAGCCCGGGTTGGCCGCTGAGGTTGTTCAGCTCCGAGGGATCGGCGTCGAGGTCGTAGAGTTCGTAGACGGGGCGCGGCGTCGTGAAGTAGGTCGCGCGGAGGCCGGTGGTCAGCTGGCCGGCTTCGTTGGCGGCAGTCATCTCGCGCCACGCGGCGCCGCCGGCGGAGTCGACGGGCGAGTAGGGAATCCACGGCGTGCAGTTGTAGATGAGCTTGTAGCGATCGGAGCGGACGGCGCGGCCGAGGTCGTAGCCGCTGCTGCGCATCGCGACGGTGACCGGAGCGGAGCCGTGCGGGCCGCGCTCGACGAAGATGTGCGTGCGCGGCGTGTGGCGCTCGCCCTTCAGCAGCGGGAGGAAACTCACGCCGCTCATCTTGGGGCCGGGCGCGAGGCCGGCGGCGGCGAGGAGCGTGGGGGCGATGTCCTCGTTGCTGAGGAGCGCGCGCGACTCGCCGCCGGGCTTGATCACGCCGGGCCAGCGGATGACGAGCGGGACGTTGGAGCCGGGATCGTAGAGGGAGCCCTTGCCGTGGGGGAGCGCGGCGCCGTTGTCGCCGGCGAAGACGACGAGGGTGTTTTCGGCGAAGCCCTGCGCGGCGAGGAGATCGAGCACGGCTTGCATGGTGCGGTCGAGCCGGTTGACCTCCGCGCAGTAGTCGGCGAGCTGCTCGCGCATGCCGGGGAGGTCGGGCCAGTGCGCGGGGAGTTTCAGCGATTTCGGGTCGGGCCGGAACGAGGCGTCGGCGTTCCACACGTGGTGCGGGTCGCTGAAGTTGAGCCAGAGGCAGAAGGGTTTGGCGGCGGGCTTGCCGGCGAGAAACTCGCGCATCTGCGCGATGGCCTCGGTGTCGGAGCCTTGGCGGAGAAAATCCACGCGCTGGGCGAAGGTCTTGAGGCCGTGTTTCTCGACGAGGGCGCCGATGCCCTCGGTGCCGGGGCGGGCGCCGGAGCCGTCGAGGTGGTAGGAGCGGCCGGCGATACCGGTGAAGTAGCCGGCCTTTTCACGAAGCAACTCGGGAAACGTGATCTCGTCGCGCGGGAGCGGGGAGGAGAAGCGTGTCATGCGCGCGGCGACGGCGGAGCGGCCGGTGAGGTAGGCGGCGCGGGAGGGCACGCACTGCGGCGCGGCGGTGAAGAAGCGGTGGAACTTCATGCCCTCGGCGGCGAGACGATCGAGCGTGGGCGTGCGGACGTTGGGGTCGCCGTAGCAGGAGAGAAAGGGATAGCTATGGTCGTCGGAGAGGACGAAGAGGATGTTGGGTTTCACCGCGGACGCGGCGGCGCAAAGCGAGGCGGAGGTGAAAAAAAGTCCGGCTAGAAGCGAAAAAATCCGGCGACGGGAAAATGTGCGGAAAGGGAGCGGGAGTGGTTTCATGGTTTTGCAGTCGCGATCTCGAGGGTAGGCGGGCCGGTGAGCCAGCCGAGGGAGGTGAGAAACTTGTCGGTCGCGATGAGCGTGAGGCGATAGTGGGTGTTGTCGCCGCGGCCGTAGTTGAAGAAGCCGTGCTCCTGGCCGTCGTAGAGGTGGAGGTCAGAGCGGGAGCCGATTTTCTCGATCTCGGTTTTCATTTTTTCGGCGCTGGCGACGGTGATGTTTTTATCGGCGCGGCCGAGGAAGTGGATCGTGGGCGGGAAATTCGGGTAGAGGTTGTGCAGCGGGGAAACGGTTTTCCATTGGTCGCCCATGGCGGCCTGGGTCTTGGCGAAGCTGCGGCTGCCGGGGCCGCGGTCGATCATGGAATTGAAGAGGATGAGGGCGTTGGGACGGGTGCTCGTGGTGGTGTCCTCGCCGGGTTGATCGAGGCCGCTGAGCGTGGTGACGGCGGCGGCGAGAAATCCGCCGGCGGAGCCGCCGGAGACGGCGATGCGCTTGGGATCGAGGCTGAGGTCGGCGGTGTGCTGGCGGACCCAGCGCATGGCTGAGAAGGCGTCCATGATCGCCTCCCGTTGCGTGGTCTGGTGGCGCGTGCGGATGCGATATTCGACGGAGATGGCGACCATCCCGCGCGAGGCGAGATATTGAGCTTGGGCGTAGAAATTGGACGGGGCGCCGACGTTGAAGCCGCCGCCGTGGAAGAAAACGATGCCGGGTTTCGGCGTGGCGGGAGAGTGGCCCGGTGGGTTGAAGATGCTGACGCTCAGCGTGACGGCGCCGATGGTTTTGTAGGGGACGATGCGGTCGGGTTTGATGTGCGCGGCGGCGTCGGCCGCGGCGGCGTCGACCTCCTCGCCGGCGCCCGTGGCGGCTTTGGTGGCGGGGCGGGCGGCGGGTTGGGCGATGAGGGTGGTGGCGAGGACGACGGCGAAACAGACGAAGAAGAGTCGGGCGCGCATGGGGAGGGTAGGGCAGTCCCGCCTCTCACGAGGCGGGCTGCGGTCTAGAAGCGGAGGGTGGTGGAGAGGGTGATCTCGCGGGGTTCGGTGAAGACGAAGCGGTCGAGCGTGATGCCGTCGGTCTTTTGGCGGCGGATCTCAATGTCGTGGTCGTCTAGGAGATTGCGGACGTTGAGCTGGAAGCTGGCGCGGACATTGCGGCCGAAGAAGGAGCCGCGGTGTTGGTAGCGCAGCATACCGTCGAAGCGGATGCTGTCGTCGCCGTAGACGACGGGGCCGTTGAAGCCGACGCCGGTGTTGGAGCCGGAGCCCTGAGGCGGGAGACCGGGTTGGGTGGAGACCCGGCCGGCGACGATGGGGCTGAGGTAGCGACCGCCGAAACCGGCGGACCAGCCCTTGAAGACGGAGTCCTTGAAGGTGTAGTTGGCGAAGAAATTGGCCTTGTGCTTGCGGTTGCCATACGCGCCCTCGAAGTCGAGGCGGCGGCCGTCGAGGTCGGAGCGCTGCGTGGCGAGGAGTTCGGCGAGCGTGACTCCCTGCGTGCCGCGGGAGCCGAGGACATCGAAGGTGGGATTCGCTTTCACGAGGTCGGCGATGAAGGCGTCAAGCTGGTCGGTCTGGAGCGTGGTGCGTTTGTAGACGTTGGCGCGTTCCTGCAGATTGTAGGAGTAATTGACGATGAAGCGCAGGCTCTCGCCGACGTTGGCGGTGACGCGGAACTCGACGCCCTTGTTGGCGTTGTCGAGGGAGTCGCCGTTGGCGAGGGAGGTGGGGCGGAGCTCGGAGTATTTCGACAGCTGCGCGGACGTGTAGAGACGGTCGGTGGTGCGGCCGTCGCCATTGGGATCGTCGAGGATGGAGAGGATCTGATCATAGCGCGGGGAGAAGGCGTTGTTGACGCCCATGGCGCCGCTCTGGTCGGTGACGTCGGTGGTGAAATAACTCACTCGCGCGACGATGCGGTCCTGGCGGAGGCTGACCATGACGCCGGTGTCGAAGCCGTTGCCCTGCGGGGCGGGGGGCACGCCCCCATCGGCGCCGAGGCGCTGGGTGAAATCGGGGAGGCCGAGATTTTTCGAGCGGTTGGCGAAGACGGAGAGCGACTGGATCGGGTGGATGACGATGCCGGCGGTGGTGGTGCTGCCGGAGAATTTATAGCGCGTGGTGGGCGAAGTGGCATCGAAGACCTGGGTGCCGGCGGTGCCGGCCCAGATGCCCGAGGTGTCGCGGACGGGCGTGGTGCGCGTCTGCTCAAGTTCGTCGCGGCGGTAGCCGAGCGTGGTCACGATGCGGCGGGACCAGAAGGAGCTTTGGATGGCGAACATCTGGCTATCGATCGTGCGCCGGCTCTTGGTGCCGCCGTTCTGAATCCAGCCACTGGTGACGGGCGTGGTGCGGCCCGGGATGGTGGCGGTGAGGGTGCCGGGGTTGAGGGGATCGGGCAGGCGCTGCGAGGCGGAGTCGCCGAGGGTGATGTAGGCGCGGCGCCAGACGCCGTTGTTGTCGTTGGTGGGCTCGTTGTTGAAAGGGGCGCCGAGCCAGGATTCGCGCTCGGTGTAGCTGACGGTGTCCTCGACCTGGTGCTGGGCCATGCCGGCCATGCGGTGGTGGCCCCAGCGGCCGGCGTTTTTTTCGTAGGCGAGGGTGCCCCGGAAATTGTCGCTCTCGCTGGTGCCGTAGCGGCGCAGCCAGAGCGTTTCGAGGTAGGCGCGGCCGGCGTTGGGGTTGACGAGATTGCCGGCGGCGTCGGTGGCGGGTCGGAAACCGGAGGAGGACTGGAAAAACGTGGGATTGCGGAGGAGGCCGTTGGGGTCGCCGCGGATCGTGGCGTTTTCGCCGCCGACATCGTAGTTCAGCCACGTGCCTTTCTCGTGGTAAAAACCGACTTCGCCAACGAGCGATGAGGTGAAGCGCTGTTCGGCGATGGCGGTGATATTTTCAAAATCGTGGAGCGTGCGGCCACCGGGGCCGGCGGCGTTGGCCTCGTAGGGGACGCGGGCGGGATCGTTGAGAATGGCGGGGGCGTAGGGTGTGTCCTGCGCGGTGGACCAGGCTTGGTTGGCGTTGAGGAGGAAGTTTTGGTTTTCGACGTAGACGAGGCGATTGGCGGTGAGCGGGCGGGTGTAGCCGGCGGCGGTTTGTGCGGCGGAGAGCGCGACGGTGCTCGTGCTCGCGACGGTGGTGCTGCCCTGATTCCACCAGCGGGTGATGCCATCGACGACGGGGTAATTGCGGCCGAGCGTGCCGCGGACGGTGCCCTTCTCGGCGTCGAGGCGGACCTCGGTTTTGTCGAACGGGCGATAGGTGAGCGCGACGGTGGCGGCGCGGCGGGTGGAGGCGAGGTAGTCGCGCCAACTGCCCTTGTGGTCGTAGAGGGCGTTGAGGCGGGCGGCGAATTTGCGCTTCACGAGCGGGACGTTGAGATCGAGGGTGGCGCGGCCGTTGTCGGCGGTGCCCGTCAGGAGCTGGGTCTCGAGAAACGTGGTGCCGAATTGGGCGCGCTTGGGGGAGTTGTTGATGATGCCGCCGGCGGAGCCGATGCCGAAGAGAACGGAGTTGGGGCCGCGCGAATCGTCGAGGCGCTCGGTGGAATAAAAATCGGTGCCGAGGCGCGTCTCGAAGTAGTTGCGCGTGCTGTTGCCGAGGATGCCGCGCGAGCGGAAGTTGAAGGAATTGCCGGCGGCGATCTGTGAGATGCCGTTGTTGACGCGCAGGGTGTCGCCATCGTCGACCTGGCTGTTGTTGGCATAGAGCATCGCCTGCTCGAGAGTGGTGGCGCCGATGTCGTTGAGGAATTCCTTCGTGAAGACGTCGATGATGGCGGGCGTGTCTTTGAGCGAGGAGTTGAGGCGGCTGCCGGCGAGGGAGTTGGTGGCGAGGTAGCCGACGTCGCCGGAGGTGCTGACCTCGAAGGGCGAGAGGATCACCGCCTCGCTGGGTTCCGGGGTGGCGGGCGCGCGGGGCGCGATCGGTTGTGCAGACGCCCAGGTGCCTAGCGCGAAAACTGAAGCAGAGAAGAAATACGAAAGTCGGGCAATCGGCAGATGGTGCATGGTGGGAGGTCTCAGCGGCGAAGAGGTTCGGGACGAAAGGCGTCCGTCGTCCTAGGGTGGCCGGGGACGCACGATGCGAGCGCACCGCGGCGGGTGCCAAGCTCGATTCTCGAACCGAGAGAAAACCGCGGCGAATGCACCGCAGCTTCAGTGAGAGAATGAGGAGGCGCGCTACTTTGCCCCGAGGCGGGAGCGCGCTTGGGGCAGCGCGGGGTCCTTGAGCTCGGTCATCTTGGCGAGGAGGCGGGCGTCGAGCTCGGCGAGGATCTTTTTTGTCGCGGGCGACGTGTCGGCGATGAGGTTGCGCGTCTCGTCGGGGTCGCGGGCGAGGTGGAAGAGTTGGTCGCGGCCCTCCATGCTGAAGTCGCGCATGAGCTTCCACTCGGGTGTGCGATACATGCGCATGTGCACCTGCGCGCCGTGGCGCATGGAATACTCGCCGTAGAAATCGTTGTCCCAGTTGCGCGCGGTGCCGCGGAGGACGGGCGTGATGTCGCGGCCGCGGATGACGGTGCCGGCGGGGACCTTGGCGCCGGCGGCGCTGGCGATCGTCGGGAGCCAGTCGAGATGGGAGACGGTGCGCGACTCGACGGTGCCGGGCTGCACGACGCCGGGCCAGCGGATGAGCAGCGGGACGTGGATCGAGGTGTCGAACATGTTGGGCGCGCGCCCGGCGGAGATGTTGGCCGTGGCGGGCGGGACGAATTCTTTTTTCAGGAGCCAGGTGGCGTTGCCTTTGTGCCAGATGCCGTGGTGGCCGATGTTGTAGCCGTGATCGGAGGTGTAGATGACGAGGGTGTTGGCGGTGAGTCCGCGCTCGTCGAGGAGCGCGAGGATGCGGCCGAGGTTGCGATCGACGGCGGTGACGGAGGCGAGGTAGTCGCGGGTGAGTTTCTTGGCGCGCTCGATGTCGAGGCCGGGGTAGTCGGTGTTCGGCACGATGGGGTCGATGTCCTTCACCTTGGCCCAGTCCTCGTCGCGCACGGGGAGGTAGGCGGCGTGGGGTTCGCGGAAATGAATGCTCGCGGCAAAAGGCTTCGCGCGATCATGCGCGCCGAGCCACTTGATCGCCTCATCGGCGACGAGGTCGACGATGAAACCCTCGCGCTTGGCGGCGACGCCGTCGATTTCGAGCACGGGGTCCTTGGGCGGCGAACCGCCGCCGCGGAGGCCGGCGAAATGGCCGTAGCCGCGTTTCGTCGGATGCTGGTGATCGAGGAGGCCGAGGTGCCACTTGCCGAAGAGCGCGGTGGCGTAGCCCGTTTGCTGGAGCAGGCGCGGCCAGGTGACGAAGGAATCGGCGAGGCCGTGGTTGGGCTCGGCGTTGGGGTTGAGGTAGTCGAGGATGCCGACCTCGGTGCCGTAACGGCTCGTCATGATGCCGGCGCGCGCGGGGCTGCACACGGGCGTGGGCGTGAACGCGTGCGTGAACCGTGCGCCCTCGCGCGCGATGCGATCCATGTTGGGCGTCCTCACCTGCGGGTGGCCCGCGGCGCCGATGGCCCACGGGGCCTGGTCGTCGGTGAGGATGAAGAGGATGTTGGGTGGCTTCGCCGGCGCGACGAAGGCGGCGGTTAGGAAAGAGACTAACGCCAAAAAGCGGACTAAGGTGGCGAGGGGGCGGAGGCGTTTCATCGGGAGCCGGAGCGTGCTAGGTGCGGCGTGGGCTGGCAAGCGGGGGTAATGGGGCGGACCATGGGCGTCTGGTGGATCGGCTGAGGAATGCACCATCAATCTCTGGACACTTGGCGTGGGGGGAATAGTAATACCCGCGAGCGCCTCCCATTGCAGGAATCATCCGGGTGATCGTATCACAGCATGATCTGCCGGAACCCCAACAGAACGAAAGAAGCCCCATGAAAAACAACCATACCCTAGTCGCAGTCATAGCCGCGGCCCTCTTTTCGGCCGCTTTTGTTTACGCAGGTGAGGCCGCCAGAACGGTCGTGATGTCGAAGGCCGATCTGAAATGGAAAGCCATGGGCAACGCGGGTGTCGCGGCGGCCCCGGTTTCCGGTGACATGGAAAAAGGCCCTTCCCGGTTCTTCCTGAAGTATCCGGCCGGCCTCGTGACGCCCATGCACCACCACACGGCGAACCACCACGTGACCGTGGTCTCCGGTTCGATCACGCTGACCGTCGGCGGCAAGCAACACCGGCTCGGGCCCGGCGCCTATTTCATGCTGGCCGACCGCGCGGCGCACATCGCCAAGGTGGAGGGCAACGAAGAGGCGATAATGTTTATCCAAGCGGAAGCGCCTTGGGACGTCGTGATGGCGAAGTAGCGCGCTTGTCTGAGCTTGGGAGTAGGGCGGGTCTGTGACCCGCCCTACCTCGGAGCGTCAGAACTGGAACGAATTCGTGAACGTGATCAGCCGCGGGTCGGTGTAGCGCGGATAGCGGGCGATGCGGCCTTGGTTCGTCACGTTGTTGAAGGCATTGTCCACGTTGAGCTGGCCGGTCCAGCGGACCCGGCCGAACTTCGCCGTGTATTTGAAAAACGGGCTCACGACGAACTCGTCGGCGTTGACGCGCTCGGGGACGACGAGCTGACCGCTGATGAAGAGCCCGCCGGGGTCGCGCACGCGGCCGTGGGCCCAGCGGATCGAGCCGCCGGCGCTGAAGCCGCGCAGGCGGCCCTCGCGGAAGTCGTAGCGCGTGACGAAGCTGCCGCGATATTGCCGGGGCTGCACGTCGTCGGCGCTTTGGGCGTCGATGAAGTCGTGGGTCGCGGCGAGCGCGGCGTCGACCTCGGCCGCGGAGCGGCCGATCGAGCGGAGGTGCTGCTCCGCGCGCGCGACCTTGGCGCGGAGCTGCGGGACGGAGGCGGAGCGGCGGTTCTGCGTGTCGCCGTAGCCGAGGCGCATCGTCCAGTTGCGCGTGAGGTTGGCGGTGAGCTCGACCTCGACACCGCGGGTGTCACGGTCGTTGGAGTCGTCGACGCCGATGATTTCGTCGGGCGACGGCGTGGTGCGGCCGGCGTTGAGCGCGGCGTTCACCTCGGTGCGGAGCGCGGCGGCGATGGCGGTGCGGTTGTTGCCGGAGGTGTTGTCGTAGACGACGACGGAGGCGTTGACGCGCTGCTTGAGCAGGCTGAAGCGCAGCCCGAGATCGACGCCGGAGCCCTGCGTGGGGGCGCGGGCGTTGCCGAGGAGATCGGTGCCGACGTTGTCGGTGAAAAGCGCGGATTCCTGATAGGAGGCGGTGACGCCGACCCAGTCGGTGAGGTTGAAGATACCGCCGTAGCTCGTGTTGGTTTTCCAAGTGTCCGCGAGCGACCTCGTATGCACGCGGGCCTCGTTGTCGAGCGGGTTGCCGGCCGCATCGACAAAACGGAATTCCTGATGAGGTCCAAACGCGAGCACCGGGAGGTTGCCCGCCTGCTGCCAATGGTCGCGGCTGATCCCGACACTGGTGCGCAGCCGGCCCTTGAAAAACGTGCCGAGGTGCTGGAACACGCCTGTGCTCAGCGACTGGTCGAAATATTGGAGGCCACCGGCGCCGTTGACGAAGTAGTCGAGAACGCCAGGCGCGCGCGGGATCTTCAATTTGTCGCCGTTGCCGTCCTTGAAGTAATACCAAGGGGTGACGACGTTGTTCGCGACGCGGGCGCCGATGCCGGTGAAACCGCGGCGCGCGATCTCCGCCGGGGTGAGGCCCCAGTTGAAGTTTTGGATGCGGTAGATCTCGTCGCGGTGGTTGACGCTGAGGATGAAGCGGTGGCTGGTTTTCCAAAATTCCGCGCTGTAAACGCCGATGAGACGGGCGGACTCGATGCTGTGCTTTTCGAGCCGCCGCGTGATGGTGCCGCCGATGAACTGC
>JANOCA010000584.1:0-1772 GCA_031411915.1 Opitutaceae bacterium | reverse complement strand
AAGCCCGGCAAAGTCACCGCGCCCGCGCACATCACCGATTGGATGCCCACCTTCGCGGCCTTCGCCGCCTACCGCCCCGAACGCGATCTGAAGTGGGATGGCACCGACATCGGCGCGCTGCTCACCGCGCACACGCCGCCGTCCGAGCGCACGCTCTACGGCGTGGCACCGAGCTTTCGCGCGCAAGCCGTGCGCCGCGGCGACTGGAAACTGCTCGTCACCGCCGCCAGCGCAGCCAACGCCAAAAACAAAAAGGCCGCGGTCGCCGGCGCCGAGGAACTCTACCATCTCGCCGACGATCCCGGTGAAACGAAGAACCTCGCTGCCACCCGCCCCGAGATCCTCGCGCAGATGCGCGCCCACCTCGCCACCGCCTCCGCCCGAGATCGCGACGCCGTGGCGAAGGATTGACCGCCCCGCACGGCCCTCGTCGCGTGGAACCAATAGGCCTCGCCGAAATCGCCGCCGCTCGCTCGTTCACTCCGATTCAACGCTAACGCAGGGCCGATTTCGCCTGGCACCTTGACCGGTCGCACGAACGAGCGAGCGTGCGACATGACCAATCCCCTCCGCACCCCGCCGCCGCGATTTCGCCCGCTGGTCCTCGCTTCGCTGCTCAGCGGTTTGGCCACCGCGTCCCTCGCCGCCCCCGCAAGACCCCCGACCACCTCCGTGACACTTTTCGACTTTTCCGCGACCGCTGCTGAGCCCGCCTGGAGCGCCGTCAACGACGGCGTCATGGGCGGCGTTTCGCGGGGTGGCGCCCAACTCATCGACGGGAGCCTGCATTTTCGCGGCGTGCTCTCGCTCGAGAACAACGGTGGTTTTTCCTCCATCCGCTCCGGCGGGCCCACCCGCGATTTGAGTGCCGCGAAAGCCATCGTGCTCCGCGTCAAAGGCGATGGCCGCACGTATCGGCTCCAACTCGCCACCAATGCGGAATTCCGCCGGTCGCGCATTTCCTACCAAGCGGAATTTCCCACGAAAGCCGGTGAGTGGACCGAAGTCGCCGTGCCCCTCGCCAGCCTCGTCCCGCAGTTCCGCGGGCAGCGGCTTTCCGGCCCGCCGTTGGATCTTACTCGCATCGAGGAGATCGGTCTTTCCCTCTCCGACGGCAACCCGGGGCCCTTCGCCCTCGAGGTCGATTGGATCCGAGCTGGGTGACCGACCTGAAAACGGTCTCGTCGCCCCCGCCGCCGCCGGAGCCGCGCAGCACTCTTTCCGCCTACCCGCGCGCCCCTCGTCAAACGCGGACCTTCAGTCCCTCTGCCACCGCGAGCTTTTTCTGATTCGCATCAAACGACAGAAACTCCTCGGCGCCCACGACGCCGCCAAACCGGCCGCGCAGGTCCACCCGCGCGCCGCGGAGTTCGGCATGACCGGCATCGTCGCACTGCGGACTGGCCGCGACTTCGAGTGGGACAGCGCCAATCTCAAGGCCAAGGGCGTGCCCGAAGCCGATCGCTGGATCCATCTGCCGCAGCGGAAAAAAGGGCTCGCGTGAGCGGCGGCTTGCCGTCCGCGCTCAATTGCCTGAATCAAGGAGCGGAACTGCCCGCGCCTCCGCGGCGGGTTCCTCACCCCACCATGAGCCTGCCCCTGCTCCCTAGCCCTCATCGTATCCTTATTGCCTGCTTGGTTTTCGTTTCTCTCCTGCCGCGCGCGGTCGCGCAGACCGTGTCCGCTCCCGCGCCACGCCCGGCCTCGGCCGAGGTCGTCGAGCTGAGCCCGTTCACGGTCGATACCTCGCGCGACGTCGGCTACGCGGCGGA
>JANOCA010000583.1:0-8359 GCA_031411915.1 Opitutaceae bacterium | reverse complement strand
TGTCGTAGTTAAATTTTGAGATGTTGTAGATTTCGTTCTCCGTCTCGACGTTCCCGTGCTCCGTGCAGCCGATGTAGATCCCGATGCGATCCTTCGCCATGGCGTCGAAATTTACGCCGCTGTCCGCCAGCGCCTCGCGTGCGCAATAAATCGAGATCGAGCCGGCGCGCGTGCCCACGCGGACTTCCTTTTTCTTCTGATGCCGCAGCGGATCGTAGTGGCACACGCCGGCGAGCTGCTGGCCCATGTAGCGCACCTCGATCCGCTCCACGCCCGCGACGCCGGCCAGCAGATTGCGCCGGAACTCAGGCAGCGAGTTGCCGTTGGGGGCGGTGAGGCCGACCCCGGTGATGACGATGCGCGCTTGCTGGGACTGCTTCATTCGGAGGGAAACGAAAACGGCTAGCCATGACCCTCGTTAAAGCAATACAAGCCTCGTCTGCATGAACGTCCTTGTCGTTGGAGGTGCCGGCTACATCGGCAGTCACTGTGTCCGCCAGCTCGCCGCCGCCGGCCACCGGCCGGTCGTGCTCGACAACCTCGTCTACGGCCATCGCGGCGCGCTCCCGCCCGGCGTGAAGCTCCATGAGGGGAACCTCGGCGACGAGCCCTTCGTGGGCCGCGTGCTGCGCGACGAAAAGATCGAGGTGGTCATGCACTTCGCCGCCTACTGCTACGTGGGAGAGTCGGTGACGGCGCCGATGAAATACTACTTCAACAACGTCGTCGCCACGCTGCACCTGCTCAACGCGATGCTCGACGCCGGCGTGAAGAAATTCGTCTTCTCCTCGACGTGCGCGACTTTCGGCACCCCCGCGACGCTGCCGATCCACGAGAACCTGCCGCAGGCGCCGATCAATCCCTACGGCCAGACCAAGCTCGACATCGAGCACGCGCTCAAGGCGCTCGCGCACGCCAGCGGCCTCAGCTTCGCCGCCTTCCGCTACTTCAACGCCGCTGGCGCCGCCGAGGATGGCACGATCGGCGAGGACCATAGCCCGGAGACGCACCTGATTCCCGTCGCCATCGACGTGGCGTGCGGCCGGCGCCCGCACCTCGAGCTCTTCGGCACGGACTACCCGACGCCCGACGGCACCTGCCTCCGCGACTACGTGCATGTCGATGATTTGAGCCGCGCGCACATCGCGGTCTTCGACAAACTGGCTGCGCCGGGCGCCCGGCATTTCTTCAACCTCGGCACTGGCAGCCCGACCTCGAATCGCGCCGTGATCCGAGCCGTCGAGAAAATCACCGGCAAGCCCGTGAAAGTGATCGAGAGCCCGCGCCGCGCCGGCGATCCCGCCTCGCTCTATGCCGACTCGACCAAGGCCAGGACCGAGCTGGGCTGGCAGGTGAAGTTTCCCGACATCGAGTCCATCGTCGCCACCGCGTGGCGCTGGCACTCGACGCATCCAAAAGGCTACGCCGATCGGTAAGCACGACGCATGGTAGCCGCGAGCGTGAGCGAGTGGCCCGCTCGCGAAAACCCGCTCGCTCACGCTCGCAGCTACGAGTTTGTCCGCCCTAGCGTTTTTTCGCCGGCGGCGACTGCTTCGGCGCGACCGGCGCCAGATCGATCCGCACGGGCAGATCGCCGAGCTCGTAGTAGCGGTGATCGATGCGGTCGTCGCGCACGATGGCTACGCGCAGGCCGGATTTCGCGCCGCCCAGCGGCTTCCCCACCGGGCCACTCGTGATGTTTTCGAGCGCGCCATCCCGGCCCTCGGCGTTCCGATGGTAGTGGCCGCAGAAGAGGTAACGCACGCCGAACTCGCGGAAGAGCGCCAGATAGGGCGCGCGCCGCGCGAGCGGGATGTTGAAATACTGGTCCGCCTCGCCCGCGCTGCCAATGAACCACGGGTGATGCTGAAAGATCACGATGTGGCGCGGGTTCTCCGCCTTGGCTTTAGTCAGCTCCGCGCGCAGCCACTGCTCCTGCTCGACCAGCTGTGTAGCCGCCTTGTCCGGTGAGTGAATCACACTGGAGTTGAGCGCGATTCCGACCATCCCGCCGTGGCGAAACACAAAACGATCCGCGCCGAAAATCCGCGCGTAAGCCGCCAGGCTCTCCGGCGTCGGCACGTTCTCCACGTCGTGGTTGCCCGCGATGTGGTGGACCGGAATCGACGCGTCGATCCGGCCCGCGATGCGCCGATATTCCGCGATCTGCGCGGCGTCGCCGGGCTTGTGCACGAGGTCTCCGGTCACGACGACAAAGGCCGGCTTCAGGCGATTCACCGCCGCGACGGCGAACTCGAAGTTCGCCGCATCCTGGGTGAAATCCCGGTTGTCCGTGAACATGCCGAGCTGCGGATCGCTTAGCTGGATGAAGAAAAACGGATCCGCGGCGCGGACCTCTGCCACTGCCAGGCAGCCGGCGAACGCCAGCGCCCGCCGCAGCGTCAGCATCATTTGATCGCCGCCACGCCGGCCGCCGCGATCTGGCCATCCTGCGCGGACGTGACACCCGAGACACCGATGGCGCCGACGATTTTTCCGCCCACCACGATCGGCAGACCTCCCTCGATCGGGAGCGAGCCGGGCAGCTTGAGGAGCCGCAACCCCTCGCCACCCGACGCCACCCCGTCCTGGAAAACCTTGGTCGACCGGCGAAACGCCACCGCGGACTTCGCCTTTTCCTGCGCCACGTCGATGCTCCCGTATTGGGTCGTGTCCATGCGCTCCAGCGCCACGAGGTGGCCGCCCGCATCCACGATCGCGATGACCACGTTCCACTTGTTCTTCACGGCCTCGGCCTGCGCGCCTGCCATCGCGCGCTTCGCCTCGGCGAGCGGAATGGGAGAGCCATAGGGGAGATCGATGACTTGGGCGCGCCCGGCGGACACGAGCGCGGAGAAGACGAGAGCGAGAAGGAAGCGAGGAGTATTCATGTGGGTAGGGTTGGAGGGTGAAGCTAGGGTTGGCGGCCGGACTTTGTCAGGGCGAAAGAGCGTCCCATCTAAGAAACCTCATTGTGCCGCGTGATCCCAGGGTTGCCCATGAACAAGTTTTACCTCGTCACCCCGCTCGCCGCCCTTGTGGCGTTTGCCATCATCCAGCGTCAGCATGCCCGTGCCTTCGCCCTGCGCGAGGCGGAGCAGCAACGCCGCAGCACCGAAACTCGCACCGAGGACGAACGCGTGCAGCAGGCGGCGCGTGACACCGCGCGCGACGCCGCCATCGCCGCGCAGGAACAACGCCGGCTCGCCGCCGAGGAAAAGAAACCGCGCGCCGCAGCCGAACACCAAACGCGCCTCGATGCGCTCGACCGCCTCGAGGCGGCCAAGACCAACGAGGTCAATCTCCGGCGCCAGCTCGCGTCTCTCCGGGACCAACGCGAAGAAGCCGAGCGCATCCTCGCCGCGGACAGGGAGAAAGTGCGCGTGTTGGAGCTGGATAAGGCGGATAACGAGCGCGCCATCGCCTACGCCGAGTCGATGCGCGCCGCTTTGCATCGCGTCCGCGATGAGATCGAAGCGGCGGATGCCCGGCGCCAGCGCACCGCCGCGGTTCCTCCGCCGCCAAACAATCGCTAGGGCCGCCGGCCCCTACTCCAAGCCCAGCACCTTGCGGCCGTTCTCCGAAATCATCTGCGGCGTCCACTGCGGATCCCAGACGATGTGGACCTTGGCCCGCTCGACCGTCGGCAGCGCGGCGATCTTTTGACGCGCATCCTCGGCGATGACCGGCCCCATCCCGCAGCCCGGCGCGGTGAGCGTCATCTTGACCTCGATCGCGTGCCCGCCTGATTCCGACTTCTCGATCGCGAGATCGTAGATGAGGCCGAGATCGACGATGTTCACCGGGATTTCCGGATCGAAGCAGGTCTTCAACGATTCCCACACCGCCTGCTCGCTGAATTCGCCCGCCACCACCGCGCCCTCGGTCACCGGCACGTAACCCGTGATGGCGGCCGCATGCTCGCGCGCGATGCGATAGAGGCCGCGGTCCGTGCGCACGGTCACGTTGCCGCCGAGGGACTGCACGATGAAGACTTCCGTGCCCCGTGCGAGCGTCGTCACGTCACCCGCCGGGATCAAGGTCGCCGGGACATCCCCGGCCAGCGTGTGCGTGGACATGGGCGCGGTTCAGCGGACCTGCAACGAGTATGGGAGGCGCGCGTAGATGCCCTGCGGATCGTTGAGCGCGCGCAGTGTCTTCAGCTCAGCCTCGATGCGGTCGGCGATTTGGCCGCCGATGCCGGAGGCTTTCACGGAGCGCGGCGTCACGTGCTCCAGCAAATCCTGAATCACTTCGATCAGCTCCTTCTGCCGCGGGAATTCGCTCAGGCGATAGCCGGAGCCCAGCCCCGCCTTCTCCGCCGCAAACGCGATCGCGTCGTCGAGTCCGCCGAGTTCGTCCACGAGGCCGATTTTCTGCGCCTCCATGCCCGACCACACGCGACCCTGCGCAATCTCCTCGACGCGCTCCCGCGTCAGGTTGCGCCCCTCGGCGACCTTGCCGATGAACTCCCCGTAGATCCAATCGACCATGCGCTGGAGGATCGCGAGCTCCTCCGGCGTCTTGGGCCGCGAGATGGTGATGGCGTCGGCAAACTTGCCTGTCTTCACGCTGTCGAAGGTGAGGCCAAAATCGTTGGCGAGTTTCTTGATGTCAAACTGCAGGCCGAACACGCCAATCGAGCCCGTGATCGTCGTGGGCTCCGCGAAAATCTTGTCGCCATACGCCGCAATCCAATAGCCGCCCGAGGCGGCGTAGGAACCCATCGAGACGACGATGGGTTTCACCTTTTTGATGAGCCGGATTTCGCGGCCAATCACCTCGGAGGCGGTGGCGCTGCCACCGGGGCTGTTGATGCGGAGGACGACGGCCTTCACGTTCTCGTCCTGACGGAGCTTGCGCAGTTCGCGGGAAAATTTTGATCCGCCGACCTCGCCGGTCTCGCCGTCGCCATCGACGATCTCACCCTCGGCATAGACGATCGCGACGCGGCCGCGACCCGAGCCGGAGGGGGCCGGAGTGCCCGGCTTTTTCGGCGCCTCGGCCACATCGCGCGCCTGCTTGGCGTAGTCCACGAGGGAAATTTGTTTGAAGGCTTCCTTGGTGCCGGCGCGGCCGGTCTTGGCCTTGAGCGTCTCGTAGACCTCATCGCGGTAGGCGACGCGATCGATGAGGTTCGCGGCCTTGGCCACCTCCGCGCGGATGAGGCCCTCGGCATCAACCGTGGCCTGGATTTTCTCCGGCGTGAGATCGCGGCCGGGCGCGATGTCGCCCAGCAGGCCGCCCCAGATGTCGTTGAGGATTTTCTGCACTTCCTCGCGGTTCTCCGGGCTCATGTCACGGCGGGTGAATGGCTCGACGGCGGACTTGTATTTGCCGACACGCGTGACCTGGACGCCGATGCCGTATTTCTCAAAGGCGCCCGCGTAGAACATCGGCTCACTCGCGAGCCCGGGCATGATGATCATGCCGTAGGGATCGAGCGCGAGGTCGTTGGCGACGGAGGCGAGGTAGTAGGTGCGGGTCGTCGCATGGACAAGGTAGCCCGAGATGGGTTTGCCCGCGGCCTTGAAGTCGGCGAGCGCGCCGCGCACTTCCTTGAGCGCCGCGTAGCCGGAGCCGAACGCCGCCGGCGAAAGCTCACCCGTGATGAACGCCCCCGCGATGCGATCGTCCTTCGCCGCCGCGCGCAGCGCGCGGGTGATGGTCCGAAGCTGCACCGTGTGCTCGTTGCCGCCAAACGGCCCCAAGTCCATGGCCGGCGGCGCGTCGGTGATATTCATCGACAGGTCGACGACGAGGTAGGCCCCGCGCTCCACATTCGGCACGGACTTCTCGACGTTGCCTCCGATCGAGGCCATCGCGACCAGGAAGCCGATGAACAGCAGCACCCCGAACACCGAGAAAACGACGAGCGCCGCCAGCGCGCCGAGCATCGACGTGAAAAAATTCTTCATAGCGTGGCGCGGACGGTAGCCGCTTTCGACCGTTGCACCAGTCGAAAGGCCTGTTCCCGCAGAATGTCCTAACTCAATCGGTCCTTGTTACGATTAGTTGAGGTAACATATGCAGCCGAAAACCAGCGCCGAGTTGCACCCGATTCCTTTCAGTCCCAATCCTGACCATGTCATGGGCGAAAAAAAGGAACTGCTCACCACGAACCGGAAGGCCCTCACGATCAATCTCGACGGGCAGAAATACGGCACGTTCGCGGAGATCGGCGCGGGCCAGGAAGTCGCGCGCGTCTTCTTCCAGGCTGGCGCGGCGTCGCAGACGGTGGCCAAGACGATCTCGGCCTACGACATGACCTTCAGCGACGCCATCTACGGCAAGGCCCCCCGCTACGTGTCCCGCGAGCGGCTCGGCATGATGTTGGAGCACGAATACAAGCTCTTGCACGAGCGCCTCGCACCGACACGCGGCGAGCGCACCGCGTTCTTCGTGTTTGCCGACACTGTCGCCACCAAGGGCTACAAGGGCACCGGCGACGCGCACGGCTGGATGGGCATTCGCTTCCAGACCGAGCCCGGCGGACCGCCGAGCGAGGCGTTGTTGCACGTGCGCATGTGGGACAAGGAAAACCTCGCCGAGCAGGAGGCGCTCGCGATCGCCGGCACCAACCTGATCTACGCCGCTTTCTACTACCGCGCCGATCCCAAGCTCTTCATCGAGTCGCTCGCCGACAACCTCGGCACCGATCGCATCGAGATCGACATGCTCAAGTTCTCGGGCCCGGCCTTCGAGGGCTACGACAACCGCATCATGGCGCTGCGCCTTGTGCAGGCCGGCCTCACCAACGCGGTGATGTTCGCCCCGAGCGGCGAGGTGCTCCAACCCTCCGAGGCGCTCTACAAAAAGGCGATCCTCGTCGAGCGCGGCAGCTTCCGCCCTGTCACGCACGTCAACATCGACATGCTCAACTGCGCCACCGCGCAGTTCGTCCAGGAACCCGCCGTGAAGGGCAAGGATGTCGTCGTGCTCATGGAGATCACGATGAACAACCTGCTCTCCTCCGGGACGCTCGACGCCCGCGACTTTCTCGAGCGCGTCGACCTCCTCGGCGAACTCGGCATGACGGCGATCATTTCCAACTACTCGGAATACTACCGCCTCACCTCCTACTTCCGCCGCTACACCAAGGAGATGATCGGCGTCGCAATGGGCATCAACAACCTCCTCGAGATCTTCAACGAGAAATACTACGAGAACCTCGAGGGCGGCATCCTGGAGTCCTTCGGCCGCATGTTCCGCCACGCGGTGCGGCTCTATGTCTACCCGATGCGGCAGGACGCCTACGACCGCTACATCGCCAACGCCGCGCCGCACGCCAACGTCTCGCACGCCTTCGCGTCCAACGTCCTCATCACCGCGAAGAACGCCCAGGTCGCCGCCCACCTGCGCAACCTCTACGATCACCTGCTCGAGAACCATTACCTCGCCTGCATCGTCGGCTTCGACGAGCAGGTGCTCGGCGTCTTCTCGCGCGATGTGCTCGGCCGCATCCGCGACGGCGATCCCGCGTGGGAGCAGATGGTCCCCGCCAGTGTGGCCGCCGCGATCAAGAAGCGGAAGCTCTTCGGCTACGCCGGCGAAAAGACGAAGCTGTCGGCCGCAAGCTGAGGGTTCGAAAGTGGCACGGGCGTCTCGCCCGTGGGTTTGGGGCTGCGCGTGGGCGATACGCCCAAGCCGCGTCACTCCGATCGCAGCGTTGGCAACCGCCACCGCCTCCGCATGGTGAATCCCCCATGCTCACCTCGCTCGCGCCCGACCTATGGGAAATCGATGCGCCCCTCACGTTCTTCGGCGCCGCCGTCGGCCACCGCATGACCGTCGCGCGCCTGCCTGATGGCACGCTCTGGCTGCACTCGCCGGTGGCGCACTCCGCGGAACTCGCCGCGGCGCTCGCGCACCTCGGACCGGTGGCCCACATCGTCGCGCCCAACGTGATCCACGACACCTACCTCGAAGGCTGGTTCGCGGCCTGCCCCGCCGCCCGATTTCACGGCGCACGCGGCTTCGCGAAACACCGCCCTGATCTGAAGTTCACGGACACGCTCGGCGACACCCCGTGCCCCGCTTGGTCCGCCGTCATCAATCAGCATCAACTGCGGGGCATCCCCCGCCTCAACGAGGTGGCTTTTCTCCACCGCCCGAGCCGCACCCTCATCGTCACCGACCTCGTGTTCAACCTCGGCCCCGAGATGCCATTCCTCAGCCGCGTGCTCCTCAGGCTGGACGGCTGCTACAACTGCTTCGCCGTCCCGCGCCTCGTGCGTTTCATGATCAAGGACCGCGCCGCGCTCCGGCGCTCGCTCGACCATGTGCTGGCGTGGGACTTCGACCGCGTGATCCTGAGTCACGGGAAGAATCTGGCCACGGACGGCAAGGCGCGGCTGCG
>JANOCA010000582.1:0-3785 GCA_031411915.1 Opitutaceae bacterium | reverse complement strand
TCAATAAGGAATTCTATCCGTATTATTATGGGCCGCCAACAAGACCAGCAACTGGCCGATCCCCCAGCGTGGCGAGGCCAAATTCGGCTGTGAGAAACCGCCGGCAGGGTGCGAACAACCACCGGGTTATTCGCAGGCCGCGGGTTGTCCGGATCGGGCGCGCAGGTTCCTCACATCCAATTCGGATCGCTCAGCGGGCCACCGACCCGGCGCGGCTCCGCCGGATTTGCCGCACCAAACCAAAAAAAATGTAGCCGAGGCAGATGCTGAGGACCGCGACCTCCTTGTAGAAGACGACCAAGCCCGCCAGCACGAGCACCACGATGAAAGGGCGCACCTTGGTCTGCGTCTGCATATCGACGTTCTTGCCGCTCGGGTAGCGCACCGTGCTCATCATCAGGAAAGCCACGAGCAGCATGAGCGGCGGCAGCGCCAACGCCCAGGATTTCAGCGATCGATCCGACTCGGCGAGCTTGAGCAGGAAAAGGACGGTGGCGGCGACAGTCGAAGCGGCCGCGGGCACCGGCAGGCCGACGAAGTCTTTGCTCGAATCCTTCTTTTTGGGGTGGAGCAGGGGATTGGTGATGACGTTGAAACGCGCCAGGCGCATCGCCGCGCACAGGAGATAGATGAAGCCGATGAACCACCCGATGTTGCGGAACCACTGGTATTCCGGCGCCTGAGTGGGCGAGATGATGAGGTAGATCATCAGGAGCGCCGGCGCGATGCCGAACGAGATTACGTCGGCCAGCGAGTCGAACTCCGCGCCGAAGAGCGACTCGCGCCCGCCCATCCGCGCGAGCCGGCCATCGAGCGTGTCAAAGGCCGCCGCGCCGAAAATCAGCCAGACCGCATACTTGTAGTGCTCGGACGGCGTGGAGCCGTTGTATTCCCCGAGCGGCGAGGTCTCGGCGAGCCGCGCCTGGATGCACTGCACCACCGCCATGAATCCGCAGAAAAGGTTTCCCGCCGTCATCAGGTTGGGCAGGAAATAAATCCGGCTGGCCTGCGAGACGCTGTAGGGATCCTCCGGGTCCGGGGGAAACGGCGGGCGGGAACGACGCGGCGTCATTTCGTGAGGCTCTCGAGATATTTCCAAAACTTGGAGTGCTGTTCCACGAGCTGCTGCTCGGACACGGGGAGCTTGTTCCGCAGGAGGAAATCCTCGAGCGAGTTCCGGTGGAGGATGTAGTCCACATGGAGCGACTCGCCCTGGGCCTCGAAATAGAAGCGGAAATCCCCGGCGCGCAGCCGGTAGAGCGTCTTCTGCCCGCGACGAAACTGCCCGAGCGGCTCGCGGGGGTGCGCGAGGTCGGCGGGCTTGAGGCCGGTGATGGGCTCGATGGCGTCGAGCTGGGCCAGTTTGTCGAGGCGGTTGAGCTCAAGCATCGCTTGCGCGGAGAAAGTCACCTGATACATCCGAGCCTCCCCTCCGGCGCGTAACTGCCCCCGCGCCGGCGCGTCATCGCCGCCGACCCTGCGCGCGCAGAAATTTCAATCGTCCGTCCCATGAAAAGCCCCGGTCTAGCCCCCCACTTCCTCGCGGCAACGCTATTCCTCGTCCCGGCCCGGGCCGCCGACCAGCCAGCGTCGCCGACCCCCGAGGCCTTCCGCGCACGGATGCTCGAGATGTTCGATGAGAACAAGGATGGCCGGCTCGACGAAGGGGAACGCGCCAAAGCCAAGAAACAAGGCGAGGAACTCGGCTTCATCCCGGAGGGCCCCCTGCGCGCGCAACTCATGCAGCGCTTCGACAAAAACGGAAACGGCCGCATCGACGACGACGAGCGCCCCGCCTTGCAGGCCTTCATGCGCCAGCGCGGTGGATCGGTTGCGATGGCACCCAGCGCGGAGCCGACGCCCGCCCCGGCCCAGCCTGAAAAGGCGGACCCGGTGAAGCTCGCGCTCGAACGCACGATCCGCGCCTCGATGGCCACCGACCCCATTCAGCGCAAACGCTTCGACCGCGATGGTGACGGCAAGATCAGCCACGAGGAATGGGCGATGGCGCGGCGCGAGATCCAAGACGTGCTCGGCGATGGATTGGTGCTGAGCGCCATGGCCAGCGAGGAGGAGGAGAGGAAAATGAAGGCCGTGTTGGAGGACATAGCCCAGCTCCGGCAGGCGCCGACAGGAACCGGGACGAAGCCGTCGGGTGTCGATGAAACCCGGCGCTCGAAGAGGGTCGCCGGGGAGGCCGAGACCGCCGCGAAAAAGTAGGACACGGTTTTGTTTCGCCGCGCCGTCAGTTGGCGCTAGGCCGAAGCCATGCCTGTCACCCTGTCCGACATCCGCGCGGCGCAACGCCGGATCGCCGGCGGCATTTATGAGTCGCCCTGCCCCGACTCGATTCCGCTCGGTGAAATCACCGGCTGCCGGATCGTCTGCAAACTCGACAACCTCCAGCGCACCGGATCGTTCAAGGAACGCGGGGCGCGCAACGCCCTGCTCCGTCTTCCGCCGTCGCAGGGGATACGCGGCGTCATCGCCGCCAGCGCCGGCAACCACGCGCTCGGCCTCGCTTATCACGGCCAGCTTCTCCGCATCCCGGTCACGGTGGTGATGCCGGACTACGCGCCGTTGATCAAAATCACGACGTGCCAGAAACTCGGGGCGCGCGTCGTGGTGCGCGGGCGCGACTTCACGGAGGCGCGCGCCGAGGCCGATGCCTTGGTGGCGAGCGAGGGACTGGCCTACATCCATGGATTCGACGCCCCCGACATCATCGCGGGGCAGGGCACGATTGCGCTGGAGATGATGAAACAAGTGCCCGATCTCGACGCGATCCTCTGCCCGATCGGCGGGGGCGGGCTGATCGCGGGCGTCTCGATTGCCGTCAAGGCGCTGAAACCGAAGATCAAAGTCATCGGCGTCGAGAGCACGCACACCGGGAACTTCGCCGCCGCGCTGCGCGCGGGCAAACCCGTGACCGTCCCGCGCCGCGCCACGCTCGCTGACGGTCTCGCGCCGCTCACGGTGGGCCCGACGTCCTTCGCCCTCGCCCGCGACCGCGTGGATCAGGTGGTGAGTGTGAGCGAGGAATGGATCGCGCTCGCGATTCTGCGGCTGCTGGAGCTGGAAAAAACGGTCGTCGAAGGCTCGGCCGCCGTGCCGCTGGCGGCTCTCATGGCCGGCAAGCTCCCCGGGCTGCGCGGCAAGCGCGTCGGCCTCATCCTGAGCGGCGGCAACATCGATCCCGCTGTGCTCGGGCGCGTGATCGAGAAGGGCCTCGTGCACGATGGGCGCCTCACGCGGTTCACGGTCATGGTGACGGATCGGCCGGGTGGTCTGGCGGCGCTCACACGCACGATCGCTGATAGTGGCGCGAGCATCCGCGACATCGTGCATGAGCGCGCGTTCAGCGAGGCGGATGTGTTTGCGGTGAGCGCAGTCTGCACGGTCGAGACCCGCGACCACGCGCATGTCGCCGCCCTGCACCGCGCGCTGAAGAAAAGCGGATTTCCGCTGCGCGTGGGCCGCTGAGGGTGCCGCTCACGAAGCGCGGCGGGAGGCGCCGCTTCCTTGGCAGGCTGGTGCGGTAAGTTTTAACCCCAGAGAATCCGCTTTGGCGACGCGCTCACTGCGAGGAATCGCCGTCCTTTTTTTCGCCGTCTTCCTCCGCATCGTCCTCGGCGGAGATGGCGTTCTGCACGTCTTCCAGGATGCGGCGCGCGGTCTCGGCCTGCGCGTCGTCCACTTGCACGCGGATGGCGCCGCCGAAGGCATCGTCGAGCACGAAGGCCGTGAGGCCGTTCTCGACGAGCAGCGAGTGGAGCAGTTCAGCC
>JANOCA010000581.1:0-4055 GCA_031411915.1 Opitutaceae bacterium | reverse complement strand
TTGCCGTCGATCGTGCCGGTGTAGGCGAGCTTCAGGTAGTCGCCCTTCTGCGAGGCGCGCTCGGTCGCCTTGAAATCGGCGCGCTCGGAACGCAGGCCCTGGATGACTTGCTCGACCTCCGCATCGGTCGGGTCGACCGGGAGGACCTCGGTGTCGAGGTTCGTGTAGTCGGGCAGCGTGAACTCCGGGCGCACATCGAGCGTGATGGTGATGCTCGCGGGCGAGCCGGTGGCGATGGTGCCCTCCTCGACGTTCACGACGTTCAGGACGTCGAGCTTCTGCTGCTCAAGGCTGTCGCGGTAGGCTTTGGCCACGACCTTCTGGCGAAACTCGTCCGCGATCTCCTTCTTGAAACGCGTGGCGACGATGTTGGCCGGCACCTTGCCGGGGCGGAAACCGGGGAGCCGGGCGACCTTGGCGATCTCGCCAATCACGGCCTTGTGCTCGGCATCGACTTCGCTCGCGTCGAGCGTGACGACGAGGCTCTTGCGGGTGACGGACAGGCTGTTCAGTTGGACGTTCACGACAGAGGTGCGGCAGGTTTTATGTTGAAAGAATTGTCGAAGCTAGGCCGCACCTCCGGTCGGTCAATGACGGATTCTGCCGCCCCGCCGCCGCCGCTCTACCGCACCTCGGCCTCAGAGAGGAACCGCTGCAGCCCCGCCAGATCATCCGTCCCCACGAAATCAACACCCGCCTCGATCAGCGTCCGCCACACTTCGGGCCGGTCGGGGGTATTCCAGAAGCGCACCCGCCTCCCCTGCCCGTGCGCCCGATCGATCCACGCCCGCAACGCCAGGCGCGCCTCAGGGGGCATCGCCCCCTGCCAGCGCCACGGCGAGAGTTTCTGCCAGTTCTCGCTCACCCAAGGCACGAGCGTGGCCGGCGGGTTGTTTTCCAAATCAACGCCGCGCCCATCGACAAACGCGTGGCGCACGGACTGCGCGGCCATTTCCTTTTGCGCGCGATTGCCTGAGACGATCACGGTCACCGCTCGAGATTCGACCCGCCCTTCGCGAAACGTCGTGAGCATCTCCGTATAGCCCGCGAGCTGATCGTGCAGCACCGCGTAAGTCGCCACCGCCTCCGATTTCACATCCACGAGCAGCACGACCGGCGGACCGCCGACATAGACGGCGCCACCATTCTTTCGCACCCGGTCCCTCAACGGATCGAGGTAGAGCGACGCCAGCGTGCGCCCCGGCTTCACGTCCTTGCGATCGTGCGCGACGAGCAGCACGCCATCCACGAGCCACACATCCGCCTCGACGCTCGCGAAGCCGCGGTCCAGCGCATCAAGCAACGGGCGCGCGTGCTCGTAGTCGTTGTGCGCATGGGCCCGCGGCAGCGGAACGGGTTCGGCGGCCGACAGCACCAAAGCCGATAGCAGGAGCAGGAATGGACCGCGCATCATTCCGCTTCTTCTTCGAAACACCTCGCCGGGGCAAGCGCGCGTCGCATGGCTGCCCGACATGGATTCGAACCATGACTAGGCGAGTCAAAGTCGCCTGTGCTACCATTACACCATCAGGCAAGATGTGTGGCGCGACAACGTGCGAGGACGCTCACGTCGGTCAAGGACGGAAACGGTCACGTTGAGTTCGGCAATGTGAGGGCAGATGGGGCGTCAGTTGGATTTGTTGTCCAAGTCCCGCGCTTCCCCTCCCCCTTGTGCCCGCCCGCAAAGTGCGAGCGTTCAAGCACGGAGTTTGCTCGGAGCCCTGCAATTCCAGCAGAGGGACCGACCATGGTCCCGCCCTGCGCGCCGCGATATTCCGCCCGGCTGCGATGCGCATCTACGCCGATGTATTCGCAGCGCCCAACTGAAGGAGTTCGTCGATCTGGGCGGACTGGCGGGCGTAGTCTGCGGTGTTGGCAAACCGGCCGAGGTCGGTGTCGAAGGTGGGGAGCATCGCTTTCATGCGCGAGTAGCCGTCGGCCGTCCGGATTTTATCCGGGAAACAAGTTTGGATGATTTGCAGCGCGATGTTGGCGGAGACCGAGGCGCCGGGCGACGCGCCGAGCAGAGCGGCGAGCGTGTTGTCCGGCGCCGCGACGACTTCGGTGCCGAAGTAGAGGCGACCGGCGTCAGCCTTTTTCAGCGCCTGCACGCGAATGCCGGCGTCGATGAGCCGCCAGTCGGCGGCGCATGCCTCGGGATAGAAGGTGCGCAGCGCTCGCAAGCGGGCGTCGCTGCTTTGCAGCGTTTCGCGCACGAGGAAGCGGACGAGCACGCGGTTGTGCAGGCCGGTGCGCAGGAGCGTGCCGAGATTGTCGGCGCGAATCGAACGCAGCAGGTCGGTGAAGCGGCCGGTGCGATGCAGAAATTTCGTGGTCCACGTCGCGAAGGGACCGAAGAGCAGCACGCGTTTCCCGTGGAGATGGCGGACATCGAGGTGCGGACCGCCAAGCGCGCCGGAGTCGGGCGGTGGCGGACCGTAGGCTTTGGCGAAGTGGCGCGCGACAACGGCGGGATTCTCGCAGACGAGCCACTGGCCCGCGATGGGGAACGCGCCGAGCCCGCGCGCGACGGGAAGTCCGGTGGCTTGGAGGAGCGGAAGCGTGCCGCCGCCGGCGCCGATGAACACGAAGCGCGCACGCACGGCACGCGATTCGCCCGACTCGGAATCGCGAGCGGCGAGGTCCCAGCCGGGGCCGGTGCGGCGCAGGTCCGTGACGCGATGCCCGGCGAGGACGCGACAGCCGTCCTGCGCACCGAGCCAAATGAGGAGTCGGCGCGAGAGTTCGCCGAAATTCACGTCGGTGCCCGCGTCGATCTTGGTGGCGGCGATGGGTTCCGCGTCGCGGCGACCGTCGACGAGGAGCGGTGCCCATTGCCGGAGGACATCGTGCTCGGCGGTGAACTCCATCGTGCGGAAAAACGGGTGCGCGGCCAGCGCGGCGTGGCGTGCGCGGAGGAACGCCACCTGCGCGTCGCCGCGGACGAAGCTCAGGTGCGGGACGGCACGGATCCATTCGGCGGGCCGCGGCGCCAGGCCGTGGGCGACGGCGTAGCTCCAGAACTGCCGCGACTGCTCGAAGCGCGCGAAGATCTCGACGGCCCGGGTGACGTCGACCGGCGCACCGGCCACCGCGGGCGGGGGCGTGTAGTTGAGTTCGCAGAGACCGGCGTGGCCGGTGCCGGCGTTGCTCCAGCCGTCGGAACTCTCCCGGGCCAGTTCAGGCGCGGCCTCGTAAACCTCGATCGCGAGGCGCGGGTCGAGGCGCTTGAGCATCGCGCCGAGATGCGCGGACATGACGCCACCGCCGATTAGGACGACGTCGGGGCTCAATGAGGACATGCGCGCGAACGAGAAGACCAATTGCCGCATGAGATCAACCTCCCCCTGCCCTGCGATCGGCCCGGCTTCGCGCCTTTGACAAACGGCATGGGCACGGAATCCTCGCGGAACTTGCCGGCGGCCCGCATGACGGATCGCGTGTCATGCTCCGCATCGCCCTCCACTCCTCTACCATGAGTCTCGAATTATCCACCCGTCCGTGGCTGCGGGCCCTGTGCCTGTTGCCCGTCTTGTCGGCGATGCTGGCCTTCGCCGCCAACACGCCCAAGCCCAGCGACAAAGACACGATTGTCTCGAAGACACCCTTGGCGATCGAGGCGGAGGGGACGGGCGCGCACGGGCAGCTGGCCGTGGCCCCCGAGGTGGTCAGCCCCGAGTCCCGCACCGATCTCATCTTTACCATCACGGCGGAGCCGCTGTATGGGCGCGTCGGATTGGCGGGGGGCGGCGACGAGGCGGATTTCTACAAGACCAAGACTTCGCGCCTCGGCTATTTCGCCTATCAGCCGCAGGAGGGCTACGTGGGCGAGGACTCGTTTGCCTACTCGGTGCGCAACGAAACCTCGGGCATGGTGTTCAAGAACACCGTCGCGATCACGGTGAAGGCGCCGCCCGCGGTGGTGATGCAAAAATTTGAGGTCGGCGCCACCCGCGACCGCGCCCTGTCCGCCCGTGGCGTTGCGCTCACGACGCGGCCCAACAAGCCCGTCGCGCACAAGCTCCCCAGCCACGAGGATTTCATGCCGCCGGCTG
>JANOCA010000580.1:0-20710 GCA_031411915.1 Opitutaceae bacterium | reverse complement strand
TGATGATCGCGGCCGTCGTGATCGCGCTCATCGTGATGCTGATCTTTGCGGGCGCGATCAGCGACTTCGTGAACCGGCACCCGACGCTGAAGATGCTCGCGCTGAGCTTCCTGATCCTCATCGGCGTGGCGCTGGTAGGCGAGGCGCTCGGCCACAAGATTCCCAAGGGCTACATCTACTTCTCCATGGCCTTCGCGTTCGGCGTCGAGATGCTAAACCTGCGCCTGCGGTCGAAGCAGAAGGCGAAGCCGGTGGAACTGCACCAGCCCTATCGGTAGGAAATGGCGGACGAGCCGCGATTTCGAAGGCAACCAAAGTGACGCCAGTAATCGCCCTTCAGAGGTAAATTCCGCGAAGGGGGCGACTGCACGGGCCGATTAGAAACGCGCTTTCACCCCGAACGTCCAGAGCGAGCCGAGATCAAAACGGGAGCGGAGTTGCGCGATCGGGGGCGTGTTCGGTCCCTCGAGCACCACGTCGTCATACACGCCGGTGACGTTGCGCAGGTTGGCGAAGAGCGTGAAATGCTTGGTGAGAGTATACTCGCCCGACAAATCCAGATAGAGCCGCTCGCTGTTCCACGTGAACGTGCCCGGGGCGATGCCCGGCCCGGCGGCGATGGCGTTGACGCGCTGACGGGACGCGAAATTCCAATTCACGCGGAGATTGAATTTGGGCCGCGTCAAGCTGATGCCAAGGTTCGCGCTTTTCGGAACAAAGCCGGCGAAGTCGCCATTCTCGTCGCCGAGGTTCCGTTGACTGCTGCCGTTGACGAAGGCCTGCATGCCCCGCGCCCAGTGCGGGAGGAAGGTGAGCGCCTGCTTGTAGTCGAATTCGAAGCCCTCAATCCGAACCTTGCCCGGCAGATTATACTGCGTGGCGACCTCGAAAACGCCGTAGGTGGTGGCATCGAGATTATAGACCGCGAGAAACTCGGGCGTAGGGGTGAAGACGGTCGTGCCGAAGAAGTTTTTGATCTCACGGCGAAACGCACCGATCGACACCTGGCCGACGCCTTCGAAATAATATTCGAGGCGCACCTTCAGCGAATTCGCGTCCCAGGGCTTGATGGCCGCATTATTGACCGTGATGCGGTTGGTCGCACTCGGCGCACTCTCCGTGTTGGGGACGGTGAGACCGCCGGTGTATTGGTTGAAATCGGGCCGACCGATCGACTTGTAGGCGGCTGCGCGGAAGATGAGGTTTTCGCGGATATTGTAGCTCGCGTTGAGGCTGGGGAAGAGCCGCAGATACTCTTTCTCCACGCGAGCGCCGCGGTCGATCAGCGTGAGGCGCGAAACGCCGAGCGCATCGCTCGTCGGCAGGATGAGGAGCGGCTGGCCATTGGCGCCACGGACGACCGTGCCATTGGCGGCACGCTGGAAGTTGCGCGTCGGGTCGGTCAGCGGGCCTTGCGCATCGATATTGGTCTGCTCGAGGCGCACGCCGCCGGTGAGCTTGAGCCGGTTGTTCATGAACTGCGTGTCGCCGCGCGCGAAGCCGGCATACACGGTTTCATCGACGTGCTTCGAAAGGCTCACCTCCGAGCGATACCACGCGTCGGGACTCACCGTATAGGTGCCGGGCCGCGCCTGATAGAGCGCCCAGAGCCGCTCGTTGCTCACCCACTGTGCGCGCGGGAAGCCGAAGGGCAGGACGCGCTGCGAAAAGCTGGGATCGAGATAGGGCGCCGAGCTGTCGTCATTGCCGATCGGCGTGGTCGAGGCGCGGCCATCGGCGCCCACGAAATTGAATGGCCGCGTGCCGCCGCGCAGATCGCGCACGCGCTGTCGGACATCGTAGCCGGCCTTGAGCGTGAGCGGGAGGCCCCAGTTGAAATCGCGTCGGAGGTTTCCGTAGGTGCTGCGCTGCAGATCCATCGTGTCATTCTGGATGGTATTGGAGGAGACCAGGGAATAGCTGCTCAGGCTGTAGGGATCGACCGCCGCACCGGACGCGTCGGTGACGGTGATCCGCCCGGGCCGCAGGTAGAAATTATCATCAAAGGAAACCGTCACGCCCGTGCGGCGCGACACCGAGTTGTTGAAGAACCCCTTGTCGATATCACGGATCCGGTTGGTGCCTTGCGAATGGCCGGCGCCGGCCTCCATCCGCCACACCGGTCCATTGTGCCGCCAGGTGAACGTCGGCATATAGGTGCGGTTGATGCGATCGCGCCCGCCCGCCGCGAGCTGGATGTCACCGGCACCCACCGCGCCGCGGGTAAAGGTGGGGCTGAAGTCACCGGGGGCCACGCGATTCACGTTGAAGGTGAGCGCGCGGGAGGTGGTGTCGGCGTTGAAGGTGAAATACTGGAGCGAAAACGAGAGCCGGTCGGCGCGGGTGAGCTTGTAGTCGGCGGTGAAGCCGAAGGCGCGGCGCACCGTATCCTTGGGCGCGTCGCGCACGACGACGGTCGAAAGGTAAGGCTGGTCGACGGTCGTATTCGGGAACGCAACCCCGTTGGTCGCCGCAAAGGCGCCGCGCCACGCCAGCTGCACAAAATCCTCCGCCGTATACTGCCGCGCGGTGCCGCCGCTGACCGTGAAGCCGAAGCGGTCGTTGACCGGCCTGATGTAGGAAAAATCGATGCTCGGGTGCGCCTTGCGCGTCGCGTGTTCCCGCGGGCCGGGGGTCTTGTGGAAATCGCGGGCATTGTCGCGCATCACCAGCGACACCGTGCTGCTGAAGACCGGCTTGGCGCGCTCAAACGCGCTGCGCGGCACCATATTCACGGTGCCGGCGAGCGCGGAGCCCTGCGATTCGGGGGTGGGCGAAAACGACACCTCGATGCGCGCGATATTGTTGATCGAGGCCATGTCGACCTGCGCCGAGCGATTGGTGTTATTGTCACCGCCGGTGCTCGCGAGATTGAAACCGTCGACCGTAATCGGCACATACGCCGGGGGCACGCCATTGAGCGAGATGCCGCGCGCGTAGCCGCCACCATACTCGACGGTGACGCCCGGCAGATACTTCATGAACTCGCCGATATTGCCCTCGGCGATGTGGCCGAATTCGTCGGTGGAGACGACGTTCTTGATGTTCGGCGCGAACCGCTGCTCGTTGATCGCGATGGCGGCGCCGTCCATTTCCTTCGAGGTCGCGACGACCAGCGCGTCCATTTTCACGGTGCCGTCACCCGCGGGCACACCGGCCCGCGTGAGGTTAAAGTCATGCTGCACCACCTGGCCCGCGGTCACGACCACGGGCAGCGTCTGCGGCACGAGCCCGGTGAAGAATGCCTTCAGGCGCACCGTGCCCGCGGGCACACCATGGAGCCGGTAACGGCCGTCGGAATCGGTGAACTCCTCGATGGCGGTCCCCTCGACGGTGATGCGCACGGTCTCGAGATACTCGCCGTTGGCGGGATTGTAGACGCGGCCCTCGACCGTGCCGGAGCCGGTTTGCGCGGCGCGAACGTCCGCCGCACCGGCGAACACGACAAGCCAGAGGAAAAGCAGGTGATAAGGTAGGAGTCGTTGCACAGGGAACAAGGGGTTGGTGGAGGCGTAACCCTCCATTTCAGTTGGGAATGCGAGCAGGTAGACGCTGCCGGGAATCTGCGCTGATGGAGTTCGGGCCGGACTCTCCGGTCGAGGAAAAAGCCGCCGCCGCAGTGATCGGCGAGACGGTCGCTTTTTGCGGAGCGTGTCGAACGTCTCCCACCGTCGGCCAAAGAGAGAGATTGGTTTTCCGTTGTTGTGGCGACATCAGCGTGGAGCGAGGCCGGCGTCGGGTTTTTAACCCGAAGTGAGAGAGATCGCCCGCCTCTGACCTCGGAACGCCACTGGCCCGACACTGGTTTATCAGGAAAATGGCGGAGAGGGAGGGATTCGAACCCCCGGAACCTTGCGGTTCACGCGCTTTCCAAGCGCGCGCATTCGACCACTCTGCCACCTCTCCGGGTTGCACGGACGGCGGTTGCTGAAACCGCTGCCCGTTGGGCGAAGGGGTAGGAAGAAGGGTGATGCGTCAGGTGCGGTCAACGGTAAATCCGGCCTCGCTTCCCCGGACGGAACCGCGTGAGCATTTCTGCGCCCCGCCCCATGAATGCCCCGCGTGTCCTTTCGGCCCTGGCTCCGCTCGTTGCAGTCGCGTCCGCGCTCGCCGCCGCCGATCCCAAGGCCAGTCATCGCGAGTGGCAGATCTATCACGGTGACTACGGCGGCACGCACTACTCCGAGCTCGATCAAATCAACCGCTCCAACGTGAAGCGGCTCCAGCTCGCGTGGACCTGGAAGACCGGCGATGTCGGCACGACGATCGAGTGCAACCCGATCATCGTGAACGGCGTGATGTTCGTCACGACGGGCCAGCTCCACGCTGCCGCGCTCGACGCCGCGACGGGGAAGCTCCTCTGGCGCTTCGATCCGTGGGAAGGCGCGGTCGGCCGCGGGCTCAATCGCGGCGTGGCGCACTGGACTGACGGAAAAGGTGACGAGCGCATCTTCCACTCGGCCGGCGACTGGCTATACGCGCTCGATGCGAAGACGGGCAAACCCGTGCCGAGTTTCGGGCGCGGCGGGCGCATCAGCCACCGCGATGGCTTCGACACCGACGTGTTCTACCTGCGCGTGGGCAACAATTCGCCCGGCATCGTCTGGAAAGATTTTTTGATTCTCGGCTCCACGACGGGCGAGGGGCCCCAGCCGACGGCGCCGGGGCACATCCGCGCGTTCGATGTGCGCACCGGCGAGCGCAAGTGGATCTTCCACACGATCCCGCGCCCGGGCCAGCTGGGCTACGAGACCTGGGCGAAGGACTCGTGGCAAAAAGTCGGCAGCGCCAACGTGTGGTCCGGCTTCACCCTCGATCACGAGCGCGGCATCGTGTTCATGGGCACGGGCTCGCCGGCGAACGACAAGTGGGGCGGCAATCGTCCCGGCGCGAATCTCTTTGGCAACTGCACGCTCGCGCTCGACGCCGCCACCGGCAAACGCCTCTGGCATTTCCAGGCCGTGCATCACGATCTCTGGGACTTCGACCTGCCAACGCCGCCGGTGCTCGCGCAGCTTGTGCGCGACGGCCGCACGATCGACTGCGTGGTGCAGCCGACGAAGATGGGCCACCTCTTCGTGCTCGATCGCGTGACCGGCGAGCCGCTGTTTCCCGTCGAGGAGCTGCCGGTGCCGCAGACGGATCTCGCGGGCGAATACTCGCATCCCACGCAGCCGTTTCCGCCCAAGGAATTCCGCCTGACGAAACAGGGCTTCACGCGCGACGACGTCACCGACCTCAATCCCGCCGCGCGTGCCGCCGTGCTGAAGCAGCTCGACGAGATTCAGCCGGCGCCGATGTTCACGCCGCCCTCACTGGGGAAGAAAGCCGTGCTGCCGCAGTTCAACGGCGGCTGCGAGTGGGGCGGCGCCGCCTTCGATCCGCAGAGCCGGATCGTCTTCGTGAACACAAGCAATGAGGTCGAATACACCGCGATGGTCCCGTCGCGCCCGACTGAGCGCGTCTCGCTGAATGACCTCGGCAAGCGCACTTACCAAGGTGTCTGTTCCGCCTGCCACGGCACGAGCTCCCCGCTGAACCCCGCGTCGCCTTCGCTCGAAAACGTGCGCGAGCGACTGACGAAGCCGCAGGTGCTGGCGCTGATGGAGACGGGCCGCGGCCAGATGCCGTCGTTTGCCAGCTTCAGCGCGATGGAGAAGAGCGCGATCGTGGCGTTCCTGTTCGGCGAAGGCCAGGATGAGATGATCGAGGCGAAGGATCTGAAGCTGAGCTTCGCGAATGAAATTCCTTTCGTGATGACCGGCCACCACGAGTGGAAGGACCCGGAGGGTTTTCCGGTGAACAAGCGCCCGTGGGGCCAGCTCCACGCCGTCGATCTCGACGCGGGCAAGGTGAAGTGGTCGGTGCCGCTCGGCACGTATCCGAAACTTGAGGCCCGCGGGTTGCCGCCGACGGGGACATTTAACATCGGTGGCCCGGTGGTGACGAAGGGCGGCCTCGTCTTCATCGGCGCCGCGATGGACGAGCGCTTTCACGCGTTCGACAAGGACACGGGCGAGTTGCTCTGGGAATTCCAGCTGGAGTTCGGCGGCTACGCGACACCGTCGACCTATGAAGTCGACGGCCGGCAATATGTCGTCATCGCGGCCGGCGGCGGCGGTAAGCCGGAGACGAAAGCGGGCGACATGTTCTACTGTTTCGCGCTGCCGAGGTAGGGGCGCGATCGTGGCGCGGTCTTGCCTCAGCCCGCTTTCCCGCTATTTCTTCCGCATGAGCCTCGAAGCGCTTAAATACGAGCTGGCCGGACTTCCCACGCCCGAACGCTCGCAGATCATGGCCTACCTCGTCTCGTTGCAGGATCGCGCGGACGCCGGCTATCCGGCGACTTTGGCGCGGAAGGTCGACGAACCTTGCGGCTCCGCCCGCTGGGCGACGCTGGAGGACTTGGATCGCCGTCTTTCAACGAAGAAGGACTGACCTGTTGTCGTGGCTGCGTTTCGCCTGCTCATCGACTACGACGTCGTCGAATTCGTCGAGCAGTTGCCGAAGAGTTACCGCCGGATCCTGCGCGACCGGTTTGTCGCCATCCGCGACTATCCTGCGGCGCACGCGGACTACACGGAACCCGACGCGCAAGGCCGTGCCGTCGCGATCAATATCTGCGGCTCCTACGCCATCAAATACTGGGTCGATCACGCGGACCGGCACATCAAGATTCTAGACGTCCATCTCGCCGACAGGCAGCGGTGAGTCCGGCGCAGCTCGGCCTAGGCTGCTTTCGCGTGTAGCGCTTCGGAAGACGACGGGTGTGGACGAGCCACGCCCCTATGGGGGTGGGCCGGGCGCTCCGCGCTTGGCAGTTCGGATTCTCTCGCGTGACGGAAGCCGCGCGCGGAGCGCCCGGCCCACCCTCAGAAATCCGCACCGACGGTGAGGCGGTAGTTGCGCGGCTCGTTGAGGTAGACGCGGAGGTAGCCGGTTTCCTGGGCGTTGAGGCGGCCGACGCCGACGAGGTAGCTGTTGAACATATTGCGGATGTTGAGCTGCACGTTCATCGGGATTTTCCGGCTCGGGACGGTGAAGCGGTAGCCGGCGAACGAATCGGCGAACAGCGTGGGTGTGCCCCAGATCTCGCGGCCGTCGATCTGCGAGATGCGCGTGAGGTTGCGGCTTTGGAAGCGGCCGGCGCCGCCGATGAAGGCGCCCTTGAGCTTGCCCTCGGCGAAGCGGTAGCGCGCGGTGAGGTTGGCCTTGTAGGGGCGGGTGCCGAAGCCGCTGTTCTGAAGCGCGGCCATGTCGTCGATGTTATCGTGCGCGGTCGCGAGCTGTTGGTTCACAGTGGCGAGGAGCGCGGCGTCACCCACGGCGGCGGCGCGCCACTTGGGCTCCCACTCGGCGAAGTAGGCGTAGACCTCCGAGAAGAAATTCTCGCGCTTGCGCTCGGAGAACGAGACGCCGAGGCGGAGCGTGAGGGCCTTGGTGGGGTTGGCGATGAACTCGGCTTCCCAGCCGGTGGTGACGGCGTCGATGGTGGCGGCGTTGTAGAACTTCAATTCGGAGTCGAACTGCGCCTGCGTGATCCGGCCGGCGGCGAGCAGGGCGTTGTAGATGTTGACCATCGCGGTGCCGCCGAGGGACGTCGAGGTGTTGACGGAGAGGCCGTCGGGGATGATGGCGGCGTCCTTGGTCTGGCGCGTCTCGTAGGCGCCGAAGCGGAAGAAGAGCCGGTCGTCGCCGAGCACGTCGATCATGAGACCGACGTCGTGCCCGAGGCCCTCGGTGGGCGGCGGGGTCTTGCCGGTGGGGAGGATGGTGCGGTCGAGGCGCGGGGTGCCGCTGTTCTTCGACTCGTTGTAGAAGAGCGAGAGGCGCGGCAGCACATGGAGGACGGCGCCGGCGGTGAAGGTCTTGGGCCGGTATTTGTTCACGGCGATGTCGCCGTTGAAGTCCCACTCGTTGAGCGCGAAGCGGCGCGAGGTGTAGCGCGGGTCGCGGGTGTCGGTGATGCGCGCTTGGTCGTAAGTCTGGAACTCAATCGGATCGACGCGGTAGCCGACGGTGGTGACGAGGCGGTCCTTCAGCCAGAAGCTCTGCGCGGCGAACATCAGCGAATGCGCCTCTTGAATCGTGTGGGAGTTGGAGCGCGTGCGGGAGGCGAAGTGCGAGTGGTAGGTGTTGGCGCCGATGGTGAACTCGGGGATCGTCTGCGTGGGGTTGCCGGCGAAATAGGTCTCGAACTGGCCCTCGGTCACGTAGCGCCGACGCCAAGGCTGGTTGGCGGCGGCCTCGGGGTTGGCGGCGTTGGAGATCGCGAGGTTGTCCTGGTTGACGAGGATTTCGTTCTGCCAGCGGCGCACGCGATCCTGGCGCGTGAGTTCCGCGAGCCCGGCGAGGCGGTGGCGGCCGAACCATTTGCCGAAATTGGGCTCCCACGCGGCGCTGAGGCGGTAGATTTCGTTGCGGTCCTTGAAGGGGTCGCGGCTCCAGTTGTCCTCGAGGTAGAGCTGGCGCACGCGGGGATTGGGCACAACGGCGAGCGTGTGGGTGGGGATGTTGAGGTTGGGATCGCCGGTGAGGAAGACGTTGGGGTTCACGTTGCCGCGGGTGAGGATGCGGTTGACGTTGTGGAAATACGCGAACTCCGCGACGACGGTGCGAGAGAAGCGCTGCTCAATCTTGAACTGCCATTCGTTGAAGTTCTGCGTGCGCACACCGCCGGGGCCGGTGAGGTTGTAGGCGTAGCCCATCAAGGAGGGGGAGACGAGGGTGTTGCTCGGGGCGCGCTGGCTGAAGAGCTCGGAGCGGAGATTGAAGACAGCGTTGTCCTGCGCGACGAAGGTATAGCGGTTGGCGGTGCCGAAGGCGGTGGTCGTCGGCACGGCGGCGCCATCGGCGGCGGGCCGGCTGGCGGCGAGCCACGTGGTGAGGGAGTCGGTGGCATTCCATGGGAGGGCGATGTTGTTGGCTGAGTTGCCGCCTTGGTAGCTGCCGCGGATCGCGGTGTTGGCCCAGGGCTGGTAGCTGAAGGCGGCGGTCAGGCGCCGCTGCTCGTTGAGGTCCCATTTACGCCAGCCTTGGGCGTCCTGATAGAGGCCGAGGAGTCGGAGGCCAAGTTTGCCGCGGATGAGCACGTGGTTGTGGTCGAGCTCGTGGCGGAAGTAATCCCACGAGCCGACGACGGACTTGGCGTTGGTGGTCGTGCGGCGGAGCTGGGCAAACTTGCTGGAGAGCGCGACCGTGCCGCCGGGCGCGCCGAGGCCGAAGAGGATCGAGTTGGGCCCGCTCGCCATCTCCGCGCGCTCGATGTTGTAGAGATCGACCGGCACGGCGGACTGCGCGTAGTTGACCGACGACGAGCCGGCCACGCCGCGCACCCGGAAGCGGAAATCGTTGCCCGTGGAGTCGCGGCCGGGCGGGTTGTTGAAGCCGTTGGTCGAGTCCTCGACCTCCCGCTCGACGTTGGTGGCGTAGGCGAGCATCGACTCAAGATCGGTGGCGCCGATGTCGGAGAGAAATTCCTTGGTGAATGGCGAGACGGCGGCGGGCGTGTCCTTGAGCTTGGAGTTGAGGCGCGAGCCGCTGGTGGTGTTGGCGGCCTGGTAGCCGGAGTCGTCCTCGGGGCGGACTTCGAAGGGCGAGAGCTGGACCGTTGAGTCGGCCGTCTCCGTAAGCTTAGGCGCCGGCAAGACCGGTGCAGTCTGGGCCACGAGGGGCGTGGCCGCGGCCGTGAGGCAGAAAACGGCGAGCGCAGAGCGGAAAAATGGGCAGGGTAGGCGGTTCATGGGGGAAGAAACAGCGGGGGGCGCCTTTTCGTAACACGAGGGTAGACGGATTCAAGCGGGGCCTGTGCCGCGAGCTGTGATTATCGTGTCCGTGCTTCGGCCTACTAATCCGGCGCGCCGCGTGCTTTTGTGGAAAAGCGTCTTGCGCGACGGGAAACCGGAGCCAAGCCTGCGAAGGATTTTCATTTCCGCTTCCTCCCTTCACTCCGCTCACCATGGTCACCGCCAACAGCGAACTCGGCTACAACAGCAAGGTTGAGGGCGGCGTCATAGTCTCGCGCGCGGACGCGGCCATCAACTGGATCCGGACCAACTCGATGTGGCCGATGCCCATGGGTCTCGCGTGCTGCGCCATCGAGCTGATGGCAGTGGGCGGGGCGCGGTTCGACATCGCGAGGTTTGGCGCCGAAGTGATGCGGTTTTCCCCCCGCCAATCCGACGTCATGATCGTGGCCGGCACCGTGACCTACAAGATGGCCCCGCAGGTCCGCCGCATCTACGACCAGATGGCGGCGCCGAAATGGGTCATCGCCATGGGGGCGTGCGCCAGCTCGGGCGGCATGTATCGCAGCTACGCGACCCTGCAGGGTGTCGATCGCATCGTGCCGGTGGATGTGTATGTGAGCGGTTGTCCGCCGCGGCCGGAGGCGCTGCTGGATGCCTTGATGAAGTTGCAGAACAAAGTCCGCACGGAGCCCGCGTCGAGCCGGCTTCTGTCGGCGTAAACGCGAGCGTGAAACCCACTTTCACCCTCCCTTTGCCCTTCACTCATTGATGTCCGCCGAAGCCCTCACCGCGCTCAAAGCGAAATTCCCGCAGGCCACCGACCGCGCCTCCGCTGATCATCCGGCGGCGAACGTGCCGCTCGGCGATCTCGTGGCGGCCCTGCGGTTCCTGCGCGACGAATGGGCGTTCGATCTCCTGATGGATTTGACGGCGATCGACTGGGCCGAGGGTGCTTCGCCGCGCTTTACGGTCGTCTACCACTTGCTGTCGACGACCCGCACCGGCAGCTACGTGCGCATCGCGGCCAATTGCGCCGGCACGGAGAGTGCGCCCGCCGCCCCGAGCGTCGTGGGCGTCTGGCCCGGCGCCAACTGGCACGAGCGCGAGTGCTTCGATATGTTTGGCATCGCGTTCGAGGGCCATCCCGATCTGCGCCGCATCTTGATGTGGGACGGCTATCCTTATTTCCCGCTCCGAAAGGAATTCCCCCTCGCCGGCATCGAGACTGAGCTCCCGGTCGCCGATATTCAGGAGGAAACCGGCACCCGCGTCATCGCCGCGCCGATGATGGGCGGGCCGTTCGTGGCGTCGTCCGGCGAGGTGAACCTCACCGACGCCGAACCGCGCGCGAAAGACGAGAGCTGGAGCGACCGCGCCGTGCAGCCGGGACAAACTGAACTGCGCCAGAAGAAAGACTGAGCATGGCTTCCGAAATTTCATTTCCCGACGGCGCCGCGAAAACTGCGGCCGGCGTGCATGCCGCTCCAGCGGAATTCCAGACCGAGAAGATGTCGCTCTCGATGGGCCCGTCGCACCCTTCGACGCACGGCGTGCTCCGCCTCCAGATGGAGCTCGACGGCGAAATTCTGACGAAGGCGGATCCGGTCGTCGGCTACCTGCACCGGGGCGACGAGAAGATCGCCGAGAACATGACCTACAACCAGTTCGTGCCCTACACGGACCGGTTGGACTACCTCGCGCCGCTCGCGAACAACATGGCCTACGCCATCGCGGTCGAGCGGCTCGCGGGACTCAAGGTCCCGCCGCGTTGCGAGGCGATCCGTGTGCTCACGGCGGAGATGGCGCGCGTCTCGGCGCACCTGATGGGGCTCGGTGCCTTCGCCCTCGATGTCGGCGCGTGGAGCGTGCTGCTCTACTGCCTCGAGGAGCGCGAAAAGCTCTACAAGCTCTTCGAGGAACTCACCGGCGCGCGCTTCACCACGAGTTACACCCGCATCGGCGGCGTCACGCGCGATCTCCCGGAGGGCTGGCTCGGCCGCGTGAACGTCTTCTGCGATCAGTTCCTCCCGATCCTCGAGGAGATGCTGAAGCTCCTCACGCGAAACAAAATCTTCATGGATCGCACGGTCGGCGTCGGCGTGATCACGCGCGACGACGCGCTCGCCTACGGCCTCACCGGTCCGAATCTCCGCGGCTCCGGCGTCGCCCTCGATCTGCGCAAGGACAAGCCTTACTCGGGCTACGAGCAGTATGAGTTCGACGTGCCGGTCGGCACGAAGGGCGACTGCTACGACCGCTATCTCGTCCGCGGCGAGGAGATGCGCCAGTCGGTGCGCCTCATCCGGCAGGTCGTCGCCAAGATGCCCGACGGCCCGTGGTATGCCGTGGACGCGAAGCGCATTTTCGCCCCGCCGAAGGACAAGGTGATGAGCTCGATGGAGGAGCTGATTCAGAACTTCATGATCGTGACCGAGGGCCCGCAGATTCCCGCTGGCGAGGTCTATTTCGAGGCGGAGAACCCGAAGGGCATCCTTGGCTTCTTCATCGTGAGCAAGGGCGGCGGCGTGCCCTACCGCCTGAAGATCCGCTCCCCCTCTTTCTGCAATCTCTCGATCCTCCCGAAAATGTGCGTCGGAAATATGATCTCCGACGTGGTCTCGATCCTCGGCTCCCTCGACTTCGTCATGGGCGAATGCGACCGCTGAAATTTTCCCGTTCGTGAATCTCAAGCCCGCCACCCTCACGCGCATCGACGAGCTGATCACCCACTACCCGGTCAAACGGAGTGCGGTGCTGATGCTGCTGCACGCCATCCAGGAGGATGTCGGCTTCATCTCGAACGAGGCCGTCGAGTGGGTCGCCGCAAAGCTCGAGCTGCAGCCGATCAACGTCTACGAGGTCGTCACGTTCTACCCGATGTTCCGGCAGAAGCCGATCGGCCGCCGGCACATCAAGGTCTGCCGAACGCTTTCCTGCGCGCTCATGGGCGGCTACAAGACATGCGAGACCTTCGAGAAGGAATTCAACACGCATCGCGGCGAGGTTTCCCCGGACGGTGAAGTGACGGTCGAGTTCGTCGAGTGCCTCGCCAGCTGCGGCACCGCGCCCGTCGTTCTGATCGACGACGACCTGCACGAGAACGTCAGCTCCGCGAAGGCGAAGCAGCTGAGCGATCAGATCAAAGCCGAGGCCAAGAAACGCTGATCCTCATGCCCGCCCCTCAACAACGTCGGATCATTTTCAAGCACATCGGTGCGCCGGGCTACACCAACGACCTCGCGTGCTACGTGAAGCATGGCGGCTACGAGATGCTCAAGAAGGCGGTCGCGATGCCGCCCGCCGCGATCATCGACGAGGTGAAGAAGTCCGGCCTGCGCGGCCGCGGCGGCGCGGGTTTTCCGTGCGGCGTGAAGTGGGGCCTCGTCGACCGCAAGAGCGGCAAGCCAATCTATCTCGTGGTGAACGCGGACGAGTCGGAGCCCGGCACGTTCAAGGACCGCTACATCATGCACGACGATCCGCACCAGCTGATCGAGGGCATCATGATTTCCGCGTGGGCGAACAACGTGAAGCAGGCCTACATCTACATCCGCGGCGAGATGCCCCACGGCGCGCGGATCCTGGAGAAGGCCATCGCGGACGCGCGCGCGGCGAATTTCTGCGGGCCGAAAATCCTTGGCACCGAGTATGGCTGCGAGATCTACGTCCACCGCGGCGCCGGCGCCTACATCTGCGGCGAGGAGACGGGCCTGATTGAGTCGCTCGAGGGCAAACGGCCTTACCCGCGCATCAAGCCGCCGTATTTCCCCGCGGTCCTCGGCCTTTATCAGTGCCCCACGATCGTGAACAACGTGGAGACGCTCTGCCACGTGAAGCACATCGTCGAGATGGGCGGCGACAACTACGCGAAGATCGGCACGCCCAACAACACCGGCACGCGCATCCTCTGCGTCAGCGGCCACGTGCAGAAACCCGGCTATTTCGAATACGAGGTCGGCAAGATCACCATGGGCGAGTTGTTGAACGAAGTCTGCGGCGGCCCGCTGCCCGGCCGGAAGTTCAAGGCCGTGATCCCCGGCGGCTCGTCGGCGAAGATCCTGAAGTTCGGCGAGACGTTCACGCTGAAGAACAAGGACGGCACCTCCCGCACCCTGACGGTCGAGGACATCCCGATGGACTTCGACACGCTCGCCGCCTGCGGCACGATGGGCGGCTCCGGCGGCGTGATCGTGATGGACGACTCGGTCAACATGGTCGAGGCCCTCGCGAACATCAACGCGTTCTACGCCCACGAGAGCTGCGGCCAATGCACGCCCTGCCGCGAAGGCTCGCTGTGGATGAAGAAGATCACGAACCGCATGGTGCATGAGAACGCGCGCGCTGAGGACGGCCAGCTCCTCAAGAGCGTCGCCGATCAGATCGCCGGCCGAACCATCTGCGCCTTCGGCGAGGCATGCTCATGGCCGACGCAGAGCTTCGTCGCGAAATTCGGCGACGAGTTCAAAGGCTACGCCGAAGCCAAGAAGACTGCGAAACCCGCGGGCGCCCTCGACCTCGTCTGAAAATGAACCACAGAGACACAGAGATCACAGAGTCCGAGTCACAGGGTTTTCTCTGTGCTCTCTGTGTCTCTGTGGTGAATTAATTCATCCCGCAATGATCGCACCTCCCAAACCCGACCTCGTCACCGTCAACATTGACGGCAAGGAGATCGCCGTGCCGAAAGGCACCAACGCCATCGAGGCTGCGCGCCTCGTGGGCGTGGACGTGCCGTATTACTGCTATCACCCGAAGCTCTCCATCGTCGGCAACTGCCGGATGTGTCTCATCGAAATGGGCATGCCGGCCGTCGACCCCGCGACCAAGGCGCCGGTCATGGACCCGGTGACCGGGAAACAGAAAATCAACTGGATCCCGCGTCCGCAGATTGGTTGCGCGACCAATGCTTCGCCTGGCCTCCACATCCGCACCAACACCCCGCAGATCAAGGACTGCCGCGAGGGCGTGATGGAGTTCCTCCTCGTCAACCATCCGCTCGACTGCCCGATCTGCGATCAGGCCGGCGAGTGCAAGCTGCAGGAACAGTCCACCGGCTACGGCCGCGGCTACTCGCGCTACATCGAGCAGAAAAACGTGAAGCCCAAGCGCACCCAGCTCGGTCCGCGCGTGATGCTCGACGATGAGCGCTGCATCCTCTGCTCGCGCTGCATCCGTTTCTCCAAGGAAATCGCGAAGGACGACGTCCTCGGCTTCATCGACCGCGGCAGCTACTCGACGCTCACCTGCTATCCCGGCAAGAAACTCGAGAACAACTACTCGCTCAACACGGTGGACATCTGCCCCGTGGGCGCGCTCACGAGCACGGACTTCCGCTTCAAGATGCGCGTCTGGTTCCTGAAGCAGACGAACAGCATCGACACCGAGTCGAGCGTCGGCGCCAACACCGTCGTGTGGTCGCGCGAAGGCGTCATCTACCGCATCACTCCGCGCCAGAACGACGGCGTGAACGACACATGGATGTCCGACAGCGGCCGCGAACTCTACAAGCAGGTGCAGGCCGCTGATCGCCTCGGCGTGGTGAAGGTCAGCGGCGCCGAAAACACGCTCGGTGCGGCCCTCAAGGCTGCGACGGAGTTGTTCGCCGCCGGATCGGTTGCCGTCGTCGGCTCCGGGCGCAGCTCGGTCGAGGAGCAATTCCTGACGAAGAAACTCTCCTCTGCGCTCAAGGCGCAGGCGCATCTCGTCAGCCGGGTGGGGGAGGGCGACAAGCTGCTAATCTCCGCCGACAGGAATCCGAATGTCCGTGGCGCGCTCGTGGTCGGACTGATTTCAGAACTGCCTGCGGTGGGGCCGGCTCTCCGAGCCGGCCTGAGTTCCAGTGCGGCATCGCAAACCCAGGCCGGCTCGGAGAGCCGGCCCCACCTCGGAGGTTTGGGAAAACTCGCGGATGCGATCGACGCTGGCACGGTGAAGACCGTCATCACGATAGGCGAGGATCTCGCCGCCGCCGGCCTCAGCGCGGCGCAGCTCGCGAAAGTCTCCATCGTCTATCTCGGCACGCACGCCAACGCCACAAGCGCCGCGGCCAAGGTCGTCGTCCCCACGCTCACCGTCTTCGAGAAGAGCGGCACGTTCGTGAACCAGCAGTTCCGCATCCAGAAATTCGCCAAGGCCGTCCCCGGTCCCGCCGGCGCCACCGACGATCTTGTGGTCCTTGCGAAGCTCGCGAATTCCACCGCGACCGACCTCGCCTCCGTGTGGTCGCTCATGGCCACCGAGATTCCCACGCTGGGCACGATGGCCTACGCCAATATCCCGGAGACCGGCCTCCTCCTCGATGCGACGGCCTACGCGGCGCTGCCGTTCGCCGAGGGCGAGACGCTTCACTACAAGCCCGCGGCCAAGGTCGCGGCCACCGCCTGAAATCATGCGCTCACTCGTCTTCATCGGCCTTGGGCTCGGTTTCCTCCTCATGGGCGCGGGCCTGTTTGCGCTCACGCTGCGCAAGCCGGCGAAGCCCGCACGCGTGAACCCCAACTCGAAGCAGAAGCGCGAGCTCGATGCGCTCGCCGAGGAAAAGAAGAAAATGCTCATCGCCGCCGCCTGCGCCGGGGCGCTCGGCACGGTGCTGCTGCTCCTCTCGCTCCTCTGAACCAGCCGCGATGATCGACTTCTGGCAAAATCTCCATCCGGCCGTGCAGGGCGTGCTCAAGGGCCTCGCCGTGATCATGGTGATCTTCCCGATCGGCGGCGCGTGCTCGATGGCGGAGCGCAAGGTCTCGGCGTGGATTCAGGGCCGTCCCGGCCCCAACCGCGCGATCGTGCCGTGGGTCGCATGGATTCCGATTCTCGGGCCATTCCTCCAGCGGCTCGGGATTTTCCACGTGATGGCCGACGGCGGCAAGATGCTCTTCAAGGAAGACGCGCTGCCGGGGCACGTGAACAAGTTCTACTTCGTCCTCGCGCCCATCGTCGCGATGATGCCCGCGCTCACCACGGTCGTGGCCGTGCCGTTCGGTGCCTACCTCGATCAGGCGGGCCGCGTCATGCCCATCGCGCTGGCCAACGTTGACATCGGCATGCTCGCCGTCTTCGCCGTCTCCTCGCTCGGCGTGTATTCGCTCATCCTCGCGGGCTGGGCGTCCAACTCCAAATACCCGTTTCTCGGAGGCGTCCGCGCCTCGGCGCAGCTCATCTCCTACGAGCTGTCGATGACGCTCTCGGTGGTCCCGCTGTTTCTCTGGGTCAACGCCCCCGGGCGCGAGGCCACGCTTGGCTTTGCGCGCGTCGTCGAGTTCCAGAGTCAGTCCGGATTCTGGGGCGGCATGTGGTTCATCTTCCTGATGCCGATCTCGGCCTTCATTTTTCTCACGGCGCTGTTCGCGGAGACCAACCGCCAGCCGTTCGACATGCCGGAGTCCGAGGCCGATCTCGTCGGCGGCTTCCACACGGAGTATGGCGCGTTCAAGTGGGGCCTGTTTTTCGTCGCCGAGTATTCCGCCATGCTGATCGGATCGGGCGTGTTCACACTGCTCTTCCTCGGCGGCTGGAATCCGCTGCCCTGGGTGCCGCTTGCGGATCTCGTCGGCTGGCTCTCGCACCTCTCACCGGTCCTCGCGCATCCGATCGCGGTCGGCCTGCTCTCGATCGGCATTTTCCTCGGCAAGGTGCTCGCGCTGATCTTCTTCTTCATGTGGGTGCGCTGGACCGTCCCGCGTTTCCGCTACGACCAAGTCATGGAGATCGGCTGGAAGAAACTCCTCCCCCTCTCCATCGCCAACCTGCTCGCCTACGCGATCGGGATCGCGCTCATCCAGAAATAACCACCGCGCGCCATGGCCACTGGAACACCCCTCGAACGCAAACCGCTCACCTTCGCCGAGCGCACCTATGTCCCGCAGATCCTCTCCGGCCTGAGGACGACGTGGCAGCACCTCGTGAGGCCGAAGGAGACAATGGAGTATCCCGAGCAGCGCCCCGCGATCCCGCCCGGCTACCGCGGCGTGCCGACACTCGTGCGCGATCCCAACGGGCGAGAGAAGTGTGTCTCGTGCCAGCTCTGCGAGTTTGTCTGCCCGCCGAAGGCCATCCGCATCACGCCCGGCGAGATCGCACCTGATGCGCCGACCGGGCACGTGGAGAAGGCGCCGAAGGAATTTGAGATCGACATGCTCCGCTGCATCTACTGCGGCATGTGCCAGGAGGTCTGTCCCGAGGAGGCGATCTTCCTGCAGAACCAGTTCTCGATGACCGGCTACACCCGCGAGGAGATGGTCAACAACAAGGCCCGCCTCTACGAGCTCGGCGGCACGCTGCCCGACTCGCACTTCAAGTGGGACCAGAAGAAAACCGCCGAGGACCACGGCAACGACCGGCACTGAGATGAGCCAAAGTAGCGAGCATCGAGCGGCGAGTAGCGAGGATCACGCGGGCGCGTGTGATGAGTCGTCTCGGCTCCATTCTACTCGCTCCTCACTACCCGCTACTCGCTACTAACCCCGATGGGCTCCTTCCTCTTCAACGTCTTCGCCCTGTTCACGCTGATCGCCGCGGTCGGCGTCGTCGTGAACAAGAATGCCGTCAACGCCTCGATGTGCCTGCTGCTTTGCTTGGTGGGTGTGGCCGGTCTGTTTGTCGGCCTTGAGGCCTACCTCCTGGCCTTCCTGCTCCTGCTCGTCTACGCGGGCGCGATCGTCGCGCTGTTTCTCTTCATCGTGATGCTGCTCGACACCAAGGGCGACGCGCGTCCGACCCTCAACCGCCTGCCGATCGTGGCGCGCATCCTTGCGGTTGGCCTCGTCGGCGCCGGAGTGATTTCGTTTCTTGCCCGCGGGCAGTTGCCCGAGCCCGATTTGGCGACCGTCCCCGCGTTGGGCGCCAACTTGAAGCTCTACGCCTACCAGCTCTTCACGACCTACCTGCTGCCGGTGCAAATCCTCGGTTTCCTCCTGCTGATCGCGATGCTCGGCGTGATCGTGCTCAGCAAGAAATTCGAGGGCCTGGAGGACATCAAATGAGAACCGGAAGTAGCGAGCATCGAGTAGCGAGCAGTGAGCATCAGGCGTGCGGACGTCCTCGGTGTTCGTTGCCGGCTACCCGCTACTCGCTACCCGCTACTCGCTGCTTCTCAGTCGCATGATCCCCGCCACCCTCAACGGCTACCTCGCGATCGCAGTCGGGCTCTTCGCCATCGGCCTCGTCGGTGTGCTGGTGCGCCGCAACACCCTCGTCGTCTTCATGTGCCTGGAGCTGATGCTCGTGGCCTCGACGCTGGCGCTGGTCGCGTTCTCGCGGTTCAACGGCACGATGGATGGCAACGTCTTCGTGTTCTTCATTCTCACGGTCGCCGCCGCGGAAGTCGCGGTGGGCCTCGCCATCATCGTCGCGCTCTTCCGCAAGCGGCAGACGATCCAGGTCGACCAGCTGAACACGCTGAAGCACTGACGCCGATGGATCCCGCCCAACTCGTCTTCGCCGTGCTCCTGCTGCCGCTCGTCGCGGCGACGATCATCGCGCTGTTCCTGCGCCGCGCCGGCGGCGCGGCCGCTTTAGTGTCGGTCGTCGCGGCCGCGGGCACCTGCGGCGGCGCGCTCACGCTGGCGCTCGGCGGCGCGCGGGATTTCCCCGCCTCGATCGAGCTGATGCGCCTCGGCGACCTCGCCTTCACGATCGGCGTGAAGTTCGACGACCTCGCCGCGCTCATGCTCGTGATCGTGGGTGTCGTCGGGCTCTGCGTGCACGTGTTCTCGCTCGGCTACATGCACGACGACGAAAACCGCGCGCGCTACTTCGGCGGCCTCTCGATCTTCATGTTCTCGATGCTCGGCATCGTCTTTGCCGACAATCTTTTCATGATGTTCATCTTTTGGGAGCTGGTCGGTTTCAGCTCCTGGCTGCTCATCAACCATTACTTCGACAAGCAGTCGGCGGCCGATGCCTCGAAGAAGGCTTTCATCGCGAACCGCGTCGGCGATTTCGGTTTCCTGCTCGGCATCGTGTGGTGTTACGCGCAGTTCGGCACGGTCAACCTCACCGAGCTCGCGACGCTCACCGAGGGTGGCGCGGTGGTCGTGACCGGCATCGCGCTCCTGCTTTTCTGCGGCGCGGTCGGCAAGTCCGCGCAGCTCCCGCTGCATGTCTGGCTGCCCGACGCGATGGAGGGCCCGACGCCCGTTTCCGCGCTCATCCACGCCGCCACGATGGTCGCGGCCGGCATCTACATGCTCTGCCGCATCAACGTCCTGATGACCGCCGATGCGCTCACCGTGATCATGTGGATCGGCGTCGCGACCGCGCTCTACGCCGCGCTCTGCGCCATCGTGCAGAGCGACATCAAGAAGATCCTGGCCTATTCGACGCTCTCGCAACTCGGCTACATGGTCGCGGCGTTCGGCCTCGGCTCGGTGCAGCAGGCACATGGCGATCACTTCCATTCGTTGGAAGCCGGCGTCGGCGCGGCGATGTTCCATCTGACCACGCATGCCTTCTTCAAGGCCCTCATGTTCCTTGGCTCCGGCTCCGTCATCCACGGCTGCCACCACGAGCAGGACATCTTCAAGATGGGCGGGCTCGCAAAGAAGATGCCGCTCACGTTCGCCACCTTCACGATTGGCGTGCTCGCGATTATCGGCACGCCGTTCCTCGCGGGCTTCTACTCGAAGGACGCGATCCTTTTCCTCGCCTACGTCAACAGCACGCCGGCCCTCGTCCTGCTCGCGCTGACCGCGGTGCTCACGGCGTTCTACATGGTGCGCCTGTGGAAGATCACCTTCCTCGGCGCGCCGCGCAGCGAAGCGGCCGCGCATGCGCACGAGGGCGGCCTCACGCTCACCGCCCCGCTCGTTGTCCTCGCTTTGCTTTCCGTCGTTGGTGGCTACGGCTGGTTCTACGAAAAGGTCCTCGCCGGCCGCTTCGAGGGCGTGCTCAGCCTCGTGCCGCATCCGCAGGACGAGCAGGTCGCCATCGTGATCGGGACAAGCATCGGTGTGATGCTCCTCGGG
>JANOCA010000579.1:0-3868 GCA_031411915.1 Opitutaceae bacterium | reverse complement strand
GAGATGGCGACCGAGGGGCCGCCGTATTCCACGAAGCCCTCGAACTCGGTGACGCGGGGGTTGAGGTCGAGGGAGATGGAGTAGTCGTCCTCCTCGACGGTGGGCGTGACCTTGAGCTCGACGCCGACGTTGCGCGACGTGAACTCCTGCGGCGTGCCTGCGGTGATGGTGACACCTGCGGCGCCGCCGGCGACCGCGCCGGTGCCGACCTGCGACTGGATTTCGCCGTAGCTCTGCGGATAACGCAGCTCCTGCGCGACGGTGATGTTGGCCGGGTTGCCGGAGAGCACGGTGAGCTTGGGCGAGCTCAGGAGGTCGGTGCCCTGCCGCTGCGAGAGGGCGCGGACGGCGGCGCTGACATCGAACTCGCCGACGAAGCCCACGATGTTGGCGACCGCGCTGGCCGTGGAGGCGAGCGCGACAGCGCCGGGGATATTGGTGGGCGCCACGGGCACGCGGAGCTGCCCGGCGGTCTGGTTGGGATCGGTGGCGGAGTTGGTGATCGCCGGGTCCTTGATGACGAGGGCGTTGGAGGTCGAGGTGCTCGGGAAGGCGCCGACGAGCGAGCGGTTGATGCCGCCGGTCGTGTAGGTCTCGAGCGGGTCGAAGATCTGGCGGCCGTTGGTGTCGAGCACCGGGGCGCCGGTGCCGGGGTTCACGCGCGGGACACCGCGGCGGGAGAGATTCCACGTGACGCCGAGCTCCTCGAGCGCGCCCTCCTGCACCTCCATGAACTTGGCCTCGATCTCGACCTGGCGCACGTCGTTGTAGCGGGCGAGGATGTTGCGGATGCGCTCCATGTTGCGCGGGGTCTGGGTGACGATGATGGCCGAGCCGTCGTAAGCCAGGGAGCTGTTCTCGATGCTGAAGCTCACGCCGGCCTGCTGGAGAAAGCCCTTCATGGCGGCGGCCTCGCCGCTGATGTTCGTCGCCGGTTCCGCGCCCGCGGCTCCGCCGGACGAGAAAGGATCGCGGCCGGCCGCCGCGCCGCCGGACGGGGCGGACGACATGCCGCTCATGCGGAGCACGGTCGCGCGCGTGACGGCGAAGAACTGCGTCTCGAGGTTGGTGGTCTCGCCGCCGGGGCGGACGACGACGGCATCGGCCTGCACCTCGTATTGGTAGCCGGCCTGCTCCGTCACGAGATCGAGCACGCGCTTCAGCGACATGTTGCGCAGGCCGATCGTGATGAGAGGCTTCTTGTTCGAGGGATCGACGAGGACGATGTTGACGCCCTTGGCGCCGGAGCCCGTGGTGTCCGCCGCGACGGATTCCTCGCTGAGCGCGGAGATGACCTGGCCGATCTCGGCATTGGTGAACGCCACGTTGGGCAGCACGATCTCGCTGACTTTCCTCACCAGCGGGGCGACCGTGGCGGCCTCGCCGACATCGCGCGGGCGCTCCTGGTAGATGCCGGGACGCTGCCAGCTCTTGGCGACCTCCTCGAGGAGCTGGGCGCGGGTCTTGGCGCGGTTGAGGGCGCCGGTCTCGGCCTTCTCCTCGGCGATGCGGAGGAGGAAACCCTTGGCGACGGTGTTGTCGGGCTCCTGCGTCTCGATGGCGCGGAAAGTCTGCTGCGCGCCGTCGAGATCGCCGGCGACGTATTGGGCGCGGCCCTTGGCGACGAGCTGCGCGGAGGCGGCGCGATCGGAGACGTAGCTGGGATCGACGGCGGCGACGACGGGCTTGGTCTCGGCGCGGTCGATCTGGCGGACGATGCCGGCGGAGCGCTGGGTCTCGGGGGCGACCTGCGCATAGGCGGCCATCGCGGCGCGGGCCGCGGCGGTGTCGCCGCGCTTGAGATCGGCCTGCGCGCGATCGAGCAGGGCGCTGGCCTTCTCCTTCTTCAAATCGCCGACGAGGCGCTGCGTGGTCGGGTTGAGCGGGATGGCCGCGAGCGCGGCATCGAGCGCCTCGAGCGCCTGCTCGGGCTGGCCCTTGCGCAGGAGGGTGCGCGCAGCGTCGAGCTGAATCTGGCCGGTGGCGACGACTTGGGTGAGACGGCCCGCCTCGGCGCGGGCGAGCGCCTCGGCCTCGGACTCGGCGGTCGGCTGGCCAGGCTGCGGGATGGTGACCTCGACCATGGCGGGCGGAGCCGGCCGCACGGGAGCGGGCGCCGGGGCGGCCGCGGCGGCGGCCTGCGCGGCGATCTGCTGCGAGCGGGAGGCGGCGGAGGCCTCGACCTCGGCGCGGAGCTTCTGCACGGCGGGGTCGTTGGGGGCCACGGTGGCGAGCTGGGCGAGGGCCTTTTGCGCGCCCGCGATGTCACCGGCGTCACGCGCGCGCAGCGCCTCGGCGATGAGGCGCACCTTGGCGTCGGTCTGGCTTTGCGCGGCCGCGGCCTGCGCCGGCGTATTCGCGCCGAGGAGGACGGCGGCGAGCGCGGCGAGCAGGAGCATGGAGGGGAGGCGAGTTTTCATTGCGGAAATCGGGAGACGGAAATGGGGACGGGGAAAGGGGCGGGGAATCACAAGCCGGGCTCGCGTTCCGCGGTTTCAGCCTCGGGATCGCGCGGCGTGAGCGTGCGGCGATCAGGCTGGGTGAGGTTGGGTGACTCCTTGACGATGTCGATGGAGGGCGGCGTGGTCTGGACCTTCTCGATGCGGAAGGTGGCCTCGCCGATCTGGAAGGACTCGCCGGCGCGGGCCTCGCGCGTGCCGGCCACGCCGGGCGAGGCGACGAAGGCGGACACCGCGCCGGTGAAGGCCCGCGCCAGGTTAGTGATGGTGGTCTCGCGGCCCGTCTTGTCGTCGACGACGACCGCGGTCGCGACCGTCTGGCGCACCGGCATGCTTTCGCCGATACGCACGGTCTGCGCGCCGACGTCGAGCGCCTTGATGGTGAGGGCGAGATTGGTGATGCGGCGCCCTGCGGCGGCGAGGATGGTCTCGCCGGTGAGGACGTTGGTGAACGTGCCGCGCCAGCTGCCCTCGCTGCCGGAGTAGCCGATCAGCTGGAGGCGGAACGGCTCGGGTCTCACCGCGACCAGATCCACGCCGAAGACCTCCAGCTCCGATTCGTCGAGGAGGCTGGACGGCGGTTTGACGGTGAACTGCCGCGACCGCGAGTTGTAGAAAATCTCCGGCGGCGTGAACGTATCGTAGATCCACTCGCGGCCGCGGGACTGCGCGACGGGGGCGGCCCACGTCTCGGTTTTCACCGGCGGCGCGTCCGGCGTCTTGGCCTCGTAGGGCGAGCTGACGAGCTCGACCGGCGCGACCGGGGCGGGGCCGGAATGCCGCAGCGTCATCCAGCCGAAGACGCCGGCCGAAGCCAGCGCGAGCACGAGCGCGCCGCCGATGAGAGCCTTGTCCTGGGGGGTGAGAGCCATGGTCAGGAGGGAGGAGCCGGCGCGGGGGAGCCCTCGGGGGCCGGAGGCGGCGGAGGCGTGACGAGTTCGACGAACTCCACGGTGACCGTGTATTTCGAGAGAGGCTTGGTGACAATCGGCGCGATTGCCGAGGTGCGCGCCGCGGGCCGGGCGGGGACCTTGGTCGCGCCCTTGGGGGCGGGCGGCACGGCCGAGAGCACGACCGATGCGGCGGCCGGCTCGGCGCCCGCCGTTTCCGACGCGGCGACGGCCTCCTCCACGCTCGCCTCCTCCGTCGAGGCGGCTTCGACCTCGACCTCACGGACCAGCACGGGCAGTTCGAACGAGGCGAGCTTGTTGAGAAACAGCCGGAGCGCCGCGGTCTGGCCGGTGAACGCGAAGCGAAACGCGACCGTATCGATGAAGCCGGCCTGGCGCGCGGTCACGCGGGGATCGACGCGGAAATAGTCGGGCCCTTCCTCGCCCGGCGCCGTCGCGTCGGCCGGCGGCGGCTCGGCGGGCTGGCCGGCGGCCGCGGCGGCGTTGGCCGCGGCGCGG
>JANOCA010000578.1:0-45193 GCA_031411915.1 Opitutaceae bacterium | reverse complement strand
GCCGCGGCCCAGGTGGTGCGGAGCTGGAGGTTGAACTTGTGGTTGCTGAAACGGATGCCGCCGTTGACGGCCTTCGGCACGACGTTGACGAGCTGCACGTCGGGAATCGCGCGCGTGAGCGATCCGAACACGCTGAGGCCGCGCGCCCAGCCGGGCAGGAACACCAGTTGCTGCGAATACTCGAGCTCGAGGCCCTTGATTTTGCGGATGCCGTCGAGGTTCGACGGGCGGAAAAACGTGTAGCCCACATATTCCGGATCGTCGTCGAGGCCGGCCTGCTCGGCGGTGATCTGGGTGTTGCTCACGCCCATGTTCTCCACGTTGAGCTGGTAGACGGAGAAGCTGAGATTGCCCGCGGGCTCCATGTAATACTGCACGCTCGCGAAATACTTGTCCGACGTCTCCGGTTTCAGGTCGGGATTGGGCAGCGTGACGGTGAAGTTGGTGTCGTTCACCGCGAGCGCGCCGGCGAGGTTGTTGTAGTCCGGCCGGCCGATCGACTGGTTGCCGGCGATCTGCACGACGAGATTCGGGCGGAGGGAGAACTTCACGCCGCCGCTGAGAAAATCATTCTCGTAGCCGCCGTAGCGGTTCCGCCGCTCGAAATCGCGGTATTGGTAGGTGATGTAGGCGGGCGTGCCAGCGACCAGATCCGGCCGCTGGCGGCGGACGACCGCCGGCGGAATTATGTCAAATATGCGCCCGACGGTGCGCGTCCGCTCGTGGCGGAAACCGAGGTTGAGGCGCATGATCTTCCAGCGGGTGTTTAACTCCACGTAGGCGGCGTCGATCTGCTCCTTCACGGCACGCGGGCTCGTGTTGAGCGTGGCGAAGTTCGTCGCGGTCTCCGTGAAATACTCCGGGCGCTCGCGGAACAGCGAATACATGTCCGTCGCGTTGGCGATGGGGATGCCGAGGGCGGCGACGTTGTCGCCCTGCTGCGGGTCGTAGACGGACTTGCGGTGCACGGCCATCACGGTCGTGGGATCGAGCTGGTTGCGGGCGGGGCCGACGTAGGTCCACGTCAGCGCGCCGGACTTCCAGAGATCATAGACGGTGAGCCGCGACTTGAGTCCCGTGTGGACGGTGATGGGCAGGCCGAGGTCGAACGTATTCTTTGCGTCGAGGTAGCCCTGCCAGACCTGGCTGCGGCCGTTGCGCTCGGAGGTGCCAATGTTGCCGTTGTTGGCGTCGCCGCGATTGTAGCTCGCGATATTTCGCCAGTCGGGCCCCGAGAGCTGGCGAATCTGCCAGTTGCCGTCGCGGGTGCTGCTGCGGTCGGCGGCCCAGCTCATGCGCGTGACGCGGTTGTTGGTCGAGGCCCAGTAGCCGGTGCGGCGATCCTCGTAGTGGGTCGTGCTGCGCGAATAGCCGCCGCCGAGCGTGAGCTGGACCGCGGCGCGCTTGAACTCGAGCTTCGGCGTGTAGGTGATCGTGTCGTTCCACTTGTGGCTGTGGCCGATGATGGTCTCGAGGCGGGTGTTGATGTTGGCCGTCTGGCGGCCGACGAGGTTGAGCAGCGTCGAGGCCGGATCGAGGTCGGCGGTGTTGGCGCGGAAGATGACCTGGCGGGCGTTGATCTCGTCCTCGAAGTGCGAGCCGGCGGTGCGCAGCGAGGCGACAAGGCCGGGAAGGACCTTGAAGTCCAGGTTCAGGCCCACGGCGGCGCGCGTGGTGATTTTCGGATTATCGCGGAACGTGAGGTTGTTGATGATCGGGGCGCGGGGCGCCGCGACGGTGCCGGTGTCAATCGTGTGCGTGATGCCGGCCTGCTCGTTGAACAGGCTGTTGTGCGAGAGGCTGAGCTGGACGCCGAACCGCTGGCGGAACGAGTCGGCGTAGGTGAACACATAGCCGGGGCGGATCTTGCGGTGCTCGCCGTCGCCGGGGCTGGGGCTCTTCTTCCAGTTCAGCTCATACTCGCTGGCGGTGAGCGTGGCGCTCGCGGTGATCTCGCGGCCCTTGCGGTCGAAGGCATTTCGGCTGCGCATGTTCATCGTGCCGGCGGGCGCGTCGGCGTCCATCGAGGCCGTGAGCGTCTTGTTGATCTCGATCGACTCGATGCTGGTGATCGAGGACTGCTCGAACTCGAACGCGCGCGTGCCGCCCGCAAACGTCGCCGAGGCCGCGCTGGCCATGCGCATGCCGTCGACGCTCACGCCCGCGTATTTCGGATCGAGGCCGCTGATGCGGATCGAGCGGGCGTCGGCATCGACGTAGTCCATCACGACGCCGGGGAGGTATTTCACGAACTCGCCCACGTTGCCGCCGGTGATGTCGCCGAAATTGTCGGACGCGACGACGCTCTTCATGTTCAGCGCGGCGCGCTGCTCCATGATGGCCTTGGCGTTGCCCTCGCGCTCGTTGGAGACGACGAATTTTTCCAGCGTGACGACCTCCCCGGGCGTCGGCGTGCCGGATCGCGCGGCGGGGCGGAAGGTCGAGCCTTGCAGCTCGAAGTCGCGCGTCGCCGTCGCGCCCGCGCCCACGGTGAGCGTGGCGGTCGCGCGCTCGTAGCCGGTGTAGGCGACGGCGACGGTGACGGCGCCGGCGGGGACGTTGGGCAGCACGTAGGAGCCGTCGCCATCGGAGAACGCGACGATGTCCGTGCCCACGACGGTGAGCTCGGCATTGCGGACGAACTCCTGAGTGGCGGGATTGAACACGCGGCCGGTGATGCGGCCGGTGGCCGCGGACTGCGCGAAAACACCCGCGGCGAACGGGCCGGCCAACGCCAGCCAGAGCGGCAGCAGACGGAGGAAGTGAAGCGCCATACGGCGGCCTGGAAACGGGACGGTGTCATTCATGGGAGCAATGGGTCAGGATGTAACCGTTCGGAGAACAGCGGCAGTTAAAGCAGCGTTCGGGCCCCAATCACCAGAAAAACCCGCATCGACTTGATTCATCCCCCGCACCATTTCCTTTTCTCCCCTATGAACGCACTCCCCCGCCTATTGCGTCGGCTCCTGGCTGTGGCGCTCGGCACCGCCGGACTCCACGCCGCCACCCCGCCGAAACCCAACGTCCTCTCCATCGCCATCGACGATCTGCGCGACTGGGTCGGCTACTACGGGCGCAACCCGCAGGCAAAGACGCCCAACTTCGACCGGCTCGCGAAGCTGGCGACGTCTTTCACCCGCGCCTACTGCGCCTCGCCCGTCTGCAACCCCTCGCGCACCGCTCTCATGTCGGGTCTGCGCCCCTCGACCAGCGGCGTCTACGAGAACAACGTCGATTTCCGCCCCATCATCCCCGCGGACAAGATGCTCACCGCGGCGTTTCGCAACGCGGGCTATCGTGTGACCGGCGCCGGCAAGATTTATCACGAAGCCTATCGCCGCGACAGCGAGTGGGACCACTACCTCGAAAAGGAAGGCGGCTATCCCAAGGTGCCTGCCGGTCAGAGCGACGGCGTGGGCGGCATCAAGTTCGCCCCGCTCGACTGCAAGGATGAGGACATCCCCGACTGGCAGATTGCCAACTACGGCATCGCCGAACTCGGCAAGAAACAGGACAAGCCCTTCTTCCTCGCCGTAGGTTTCCACAAGCCGCACATGCCGTGGAACGTCCCGCGCAAGTGGTTTGACCTGTTTCCGCTCGCCTCGATCAAGCTCCCGCCGCACCTCGAGAACGACCTCGCCGATGTGCCGCCCGCCGGCGTGCGCATGGCCCATCCCGAGACGGACCATGAGCCGATGGTGAAGTCCGGCCGCTGGAAGGAAGCCGTGCAGGCCTACCTCGCCACCATCGCCTATCTCGACATGAACCTCGGCCGCCTGCTCGACGCCTACGAAAAATCGCCGCACCGCGCCAACACCATCCTCTGCCTCTGGAGCGACCACGGCTGGCACCTCGGCGAGAAGAGCCACTGGCGCAAGTTCGCCCTCTGGGAGGAGGCCACCCGCTCGCCCTTCATGTGGATCGTCCCCGGCGTGACCAAGCCCGGCACCGTCTGCTCCACGCCGATCGACTTCATGGGAATTTTCCCGACCCTCACCGAACTCTGCGGCATCCCCACGCCGAAGCACAACGAAGGCGTGAGCTTCGCCGCTCTGCTGCGCAATCCGTCGGCCGCGTGGGACGTGCCCGCCGTCACCACCTACCGCTACAAGAACCACACCGTGCGCAACGCCGGCTGGCGCTACATCCGCTACGCCAACGGCGACGAGGAACTCTATGACGAGGCCAAGGATCCCAACGAATACGTAAACCTCGCCGCCAAGCCCGAGTTCGCCGCCAAGAAAGCCGAGCTGGCGCAATTCCTGCCGAAATCCGACATCGCCGACCCCGCCGGCCGCGCCTCCAACAAGGCGGACGACGCCGAGCGCGCCGCGAAAAAAACGAAGCGGCAGGCCAACAAGCAGTGACGCACCCCGCGGCGACCGGCGCATGAAGATCGGCCCGCACCTCGCGCTCGTCATCACGCTCGCCGCGCTGACCGCCGCGCCGCGAGCCGCCGAACCGCTCGCACCGATCGAGGTCGAGGGCCAGCCGCTCGCGGCCAACGTGCTGCGCCTTGTCGAGGCGCTCGACTATCTCGGCGCACCGCTGCCGGCCCGTCTGCGCACCGACCTCGCCGAGGCCGGGCGGCGCCGCGACGCCCGTGCGCTGCAAACGCTGCTGGATCCCGCGGTGCTGCTGGTCGTGCATCAACCCGGAGATCCGCGTGAAGGTCGCGCGCGGCCCCGCGCCCGCGCGGCTGCAGCAGGCAGGCTACACGCCCGTGCTCGTCAAGATCGTCAATGAAAGCGCCGCCACGCCACGTCTCCGCATCGGCAGCCCGCAAGCCGGCCCGGTCTACGCCGGCGTCGCCAAGCTCAGCATGGAGCGCCAGCATCAGGAACACCTCCGCGAAAACGAAAACACCACCGGCCGCACGGACCGTTTCCTCGACGTCGAGATGTTCGAGGCGCCGCCGATGACCGCGGGCCTCAGCGGCCTCGCGGTCGAATACGCCCTCGCGCTCATCTGGGCCGGCGAGTCCGGCCGGCGCGAGGCGACGCTCACCTTCGACGCCGGGCAGGGCACGCAGGACCTTGGCTTTCGCGCCGAGGCGCCGGTGCTCCTCGACATCGCACCCGCCGTGGCCGTGACGCTGCGGGTGCGCGATCACGACGGCATGCCGACCACCGGCCGCTTCCAATTCATGGATCGGCAGGGTCACGTCTTCCCGCCTCAGCCCAAGCGATTGCCGCCCGATCTGTTTTTCCAAAAGCACATCTACCGCGCCGACGGCGAGACCGTGCTGCTGCCGCCCGGCGAGCTTACGGTGCATTCGGGCCGCGGTCCGGAATATCGCTGGCGCAGCCGCGCGGTCACGATCCCGCGCGCCGCCACCGCCGAGATCGCCGTGCAGCTCGAGCGCTGGATCGATCCGGCGACGCGCGGCTTCTTCAGCGGCGACCACCACATCCACGCATCCGGCTGCGCGCATTTCACGTCGCCAAGCGAGGGCGTCGATCCGGCGGTGATGCTCCGGCAGGTGAAGGGCGAGGCGCTCAACGTCGGCGCCGTGCTCACGTGGGGCCCCGGCTTCGATCACCAGCAGCATTTTTTCTCGGCCGCACCGGACAAGCTCAGCGAGCCGCTCACGGTGCTGAAATACGACATCGAGGTCAGCGGCTTCGGCTCGCAGGCGCTCGGTCACGTGTGCCTGCTCAACCTGAAGGAGCAGATTTATCCCGGCGCCACCGGCAGCAAAGGCTGGCCGACGTGGACGCTCCCCGTGCTGCGCTGGACGAAGAGCCAAGGCGGCTACACCGGCTACGCCCATTCCGCGAGCGGCCTGCAAATCGATCCGGCCGCGGCGACACGTCGCTGCCTCGCGGCCGCCGATGCCAACGGCGACGGCCGACTCGACGCCACCGAGGCCGCGCGCGTGCTCCTGCCCGAGAGTTTCGCCGCGATCGACGTGGAACGCGACGGATTCGTCAGCGAGACCGAGCTGATCGCGAGCCACCGGCGCGCCGCCGAGCAGCTGCCGAACCTCGCGGTCCCGGAGCTGAACAGCGTCGGCGCGCAGGAGATCTTCGTCACCGCGGCGCACGGCGTGTGCGACTTCATCAGCGCAATGGACACCGAGCGGCTCGCCGAATGGAACGCGTGGTATCACCTGATGAACTGCGGCCTGCCGCTGAAGGTGAGCGGTGAGACGGATTTCCCGTGCATGAGCAGCACGCGCGTCGGGCAGGGCCGCGTCTACGTGCAGCTGGGCGCGGTGCGGCGCGTGGACTACGCGGCGTGGTGCGAGGGCCTCGCACGGGGGCGCAGCTACGTGAGCGACGGCTACGCGCACGCGCTGCATTTCAGCGTCGCGGGCCGCACGCCCGGCGACGAAGTCGCGCTCGCCGCGCCGGGCAATGTCGCCGTGAAGGCGAGCGTCGCGTTCTCGCCGGAGACGCCGCTCGAGCCGCCCTACGGCGGCGCGATTCCCACCGGCGGCCGCCGCGTGACCGGCGACACGCGCATCATCCACGAGACGGCCTCGCTCGATCCCCTCTACCAGCGGCAACGGCGGCTCGTGGAGCTGGTGGTCAACGGCCGCGTCGTCGCGAGCCGCGAAGTCCCCGCCGATGGCCGGGAGCACGCGCTCGAGTTCACTGTTCCGATCGAGCGCAGCAGTTGGGTGGCGCTGCGGCAGTTTCCACAGCTGCACACCAATCCCGTCAACGTGCTCGTCGGCGGCCGGCCCATCCGCGCCTCGCGCGCGAGCGCCCAATGGGCCATCGGCTGCATCGACCAGCTCTGGCGGGTGCGGGGCGCACGCATCGCCGCCGCCGAGCGCCCGGCGGCCGAGGGCGCCTATGAGGAGGCCCGCGCGATCTACCGCAGCATCGCCGCCGAGTCCCCGCCCGAACGATGAGGCGCGACCGCGCTTTTTTTGCGTTTCCCGCGCGGCTCCGTCCGTTTCACTCCGCCTGATGCCATCGCTGCCCGCGCTCCTTCCTTGGCTCGTTGTCACCGCTCTCGCGATCGCGCTCGCCACTGTGGCGCTGCGCGCCCGCTCGCGCGCCCGGCGCGCCGCCGCAGACCTCGCCGCCACCGCGGCCAAGCTCAAGCGCCTCGTCCAAGCCGTCGACAGCGCGTCCGACGCCATCGGCATCGGCGACATGGATTCCAATTCGCTTTTCCACAACAAATCCCACGTCGCGCTCTTCGGCTACACGGTCGAGCACCTCAACGCCGCCGAGGAGCCCGCGGCCCTCTTCGCCGACAAGGCCGTCGCCCTCCAGATTCACGCGAGCATCCGCGCGGGCCGCTCCTGGCACGGCGAGACGGACATCAAGGACAAGAGCGGCCGCGTCTTCCCCGCCTTCGTCCGCGCCGACATCATCCGCGACGACGACGGCACGCCCACCGGCATCTTCGGCGTCTTCACCGACATCACCGAGCGCCGCCGCCAGGAAACCGCCCTCCGCACCTCCGAGGAGAACCTCCGCCGCGCCAACCTCGAGCTCCAGGCCGCCGTCGAGGAAGCCCGCCGCCTCGCGCGCGCCGCCGAAGCCGCCAACGCGGCCAAGAGCGCCTTCCTCGCGACGATGAGCCACGAGATTCGCACGCCGCTCAACGGCGTCATCGGCATGACCCAGATCCTCGGCGCCACGCCGCTCAGCGCGGACCAGCAGGACTGCCTCCGGACCATCAAGCTCTCCGGCGAGGCGCTACTCATCATCATCAACGACACCCTCGACTACTCGAAGATCGAGGCCGGCCGCATCGAGCTTCAGCAACAGCCCTTCGATGTCGCGACGTGCGTCGGCGAATCCATCGTCCTCATCGCCGACCGAGCCCGCGCCGCGGGCCTCGCGCTCACCCACCGCGTCGCCGCCGACATCCCGCGCATGGTGATCGGCGATGCGGCGCGCCTCCGCCAGATCCTCATCAACCTTCTCAACAACGCCATCAAGTTCACCGAGCGGGGCGAGGTCACCCTCGAAGCCCGCCTCGCCTCGCGCGCCGGCGACCGCTGCCAGCTCAGCCTGAGCGTGCGCGACACCGGCATCGGCATCGCCCGGGAAAAACAGCATCAGCTCTTCCAGCGCTTTTCCCAGCTCGACGACACCAACACCCGCAAATACGGCGGCACCGGCCTCGGTCTCGCGATTTCCAAGCGCCTCGCCGAACTCATGGGCGGCACCATCACCGTGGAGAGCGAACTCGGCCGCGGCTCCACCTTCACGCTCACCATCGAGGTCGGCGTTTCCGCGGCCACGACGCTGCCGGACCGCCCCGCCGTGGCCGCGGCTCCCGCGCCCCTCGCGCCGACCACGGCTTCGGCCGCAAAAAACCCCGCCGGCGCCGCGCCCGTCGAGCGCATCGCCGACACGATGCCCCTGCGCGTGCTCATCACGGACGACAATCTCGTCAACCAGCGCGTCGCCGCGCTCACGATGAAACGATTCGGCTACGCCTGCGATCTCGCCTCGGATGGCGCCGAGGCCGTCGCCGCCCACGAGCGTGCGCCCTACGATCTGATCCTCATGGATGTGCAGATGCCCGGCATGGATGGGCTGGAAGCCACACGCCGCATCCGCGCGCGCACCCACTCGCCGCATCGCCCTTGGATCATCGCGATCACCGCCGGCGCCTTCGAGGAAGACCGCCTCAACGCGCTCACCGCCGGCATGAACGACTTTCTCAACAAGCCCCTCAACGCCGAGCAGCTCAGGAACTCCCTCACGCGCGGCTGGCGGACGCTGCAATCCACCCCGTCGGGCGCCGGCCCTGCGCAAACGACACCCCCCTTGGCGCTGGGATAGGCATCTTGACGCCCGCAGTTATGAAGCATCATGATGCCTCAATGAGAACCACCGTCACGCTCGATCCCGACGTCGAGCAACTGCTCCGCCACGCCACGCACGGCTCCCAGCTGAACTTCAAGGAAGCACTCAACGACGGCCTCCGCCGCGGCCTCGCCCACCACGCGCCCGCCCGCGCCGCCGCGGCCTTCGTCGTCAACGCCCGCCCGATGGGCCTGCGCGCCGGGCTCGATCCCTCCCGCCTCCACGACCTCGCCGATGACCTCGAGGCCGAGGCCTTCGCCGCGACCACCCGCAAGCTCCGCAAGGCGCTGAAAAAATGATCGTTCCCGACGCCAACCTGCTTCTCTACGCCTACGACGCCGAGAGCCCGTTCCACCGCAAGGCGGCGCGGTGGTGGTCCGGACTGCTTTCCGCGGTCGAGCCGGTCGGCCTCTGCCCGGTGGTGGTGTTCGCGTTTCTCCGGCTAGCGACCAACGCCAAGGTCTTCAACCGCCCCCTCACCGTCGGCGAAGCCAGCCAGCGCATCGCCTCGTGGCTCGCCCGCCCCAACGTGCGCCTGCTCGTCGCGGGCCCCGGCCACGTCGATTCGGTTTGCCGCCTCCTCGCCAAGGCCGGCACCGGCGGCAACCTCGTGACCGACGCGCAAATCGCCGCCCTCGCTCTCGAATATGGCGCCACCGTGCATTCGGCCGACCTCGACTTCGGCCGGCTCGCGGGCGTCAGTTGGGAAAACCCGCTGTTGAAATAGCCGGAGCGCGGGGGCGCCCGTTGGGCCTCCTACTCCAGCTCCGCCCACCGCGCATACGCCTTGGCCAGCTCCGCCTCGATCTCGTGCAGCCGCTCGGTGGCGTGGGTGACTTCCACGGGCGGTTTCTTGAAGAAAATCGGATCAGCCAGTTTGGTCGTCAGGATCGTCTGCTCCGCTTCCAGCTTGTCGATGGCCTGCGGGAGCGCCTCCAGCTCCATCCGCTCCTTGTTCGAGAGCTTGCGCGTTTTCTTCGTGGTCGCGGCGGTCGCGGCTTCCTTGGCGTCGCGTTTCGACTTCTCGACCACGGCCGCCGCCGCCGCGGCTTTCGCGGCCTTTTCCTTCTGCCAGTCGTCGTAGCCGCCCAGATAATCCACCACGCGGCCCTCGCCTTCGAAGACGAGCAGGCTCGTGCAGACTTCGTTGAGGAACGCACGATCGTGGCTCACGAGCAGCACGGTGCCGCCGAACTCGACGAGCAGGTCTTCGAGCAGCTCCAGCGTCTCGGCGTCGAGATCGTTGGTCGGCTCGTCGAGCACGAGCACGTTGCACGGCTTGGTGAAGAGCCGCGCGAGCAGCAGCCGGTTGCGCTCGCCGCCGGAGAGCGCCTTGATCGGCGTGCGCGCGCGGGTCGGGTCGAAGAGAAAATCCTCGAGGTAGGAAATCACGTGCCGGTTGCGGCCGTTGATCGTCACGGTGGCGTTGCCGTCGGCCACGGCGTCCTGCACGCGCATGGTCTCGTCGAGCTGCGCGCGGAGCTGATCGAAGTAAACAATCTCGAGCTTCGTGCCCTGCTCGACCGTGCCGGCCTTGGGCGCGAGCTGGCCGAGGAGCAGCCGGAGCAGCGTGGTCTTGCCCGCGCCGTTGGGGCCGACGATGCCGATCTTGTCGCCGCGCTCGATGCGCGTGGTGAGATCGCGCACGATCCAGCGCCCGTCCTCGGCGTAGCGGAAGCCCGCGTCCTTGCACTCGATCACCTTGAAGCCGCTGCGGTCTGCCTCCTGGGCGGTGATGGTGGCCTTGCCCGTGCGGTCGCGGCGGGCGGCGCGTTCGGCGCGCATCTTTTCGAGCGCGTGGATGCGGTTGCTCGCGCGCGAGCGCTGCGCCTTCACGCCGCGGCGGATCCAGACTTCCTCCTGCGCCAGCTTCTTGTCGAACTGCGCGCGCTCCACTTCCTCGGCCTCCAGCACGGCCTGCTTGCGCGTGAGGAACGTGTCGTAGTCGCACTGCCAGCCGATGAGCTTGCCGCGATCGACCTCGACGATGCGGGTGGAAATCTTCCGCAAAAACGCGCGATCGTGGGTCACGAAAAGCAGGGCCCCGCCCCACTCCAGCAAAAATTCCTCCAGCCACAGAATCGACTCGAGATCGAGATGGTTGGTCGGCTCGTCGAGCAGCAGCAGCTGCGGTTCGTCGGCCAGGCCGCGCGCGAGCAGCACCCGGCGCTTCTGCCCGGCGGAGAGCGCGGCAAACTCGTGGTCGGCCGGCAGCCCCATCTGCTCCAGCAGGCGCTCCACGCGATCGTGGCGCTCCCAGTCGTTGTGATCCTCGTAGGCGCCGCCCTCGCCCTCGACGACGGTGCGCACCGTGCCCGTGAGGCCCGCCGGCACTTCCTGCCGCAGCGTCGAGAACACGGCGCCCGCTTGGCGAAAAACCTGGCCCACGTCGGACTCGAGTTCGCCGGAGATGATTTTCATCAGCGTGGACTTGCCCGCGCCGTTGCGGCCGACAAGGCACACGCGTTCGCCGCGATCAATCTGGAGATTGACGTGGTCGAGCAGCGGCGCGCCGCCGAAGCTCAGGCTGACATCGAGGAGACTGACAATGGCCATGGGAACCGGTCAGCTTCGCGGTCCCGGGCGGCGAGGGCAAGAACCGCGTTGCCGCGCCTTGAAATGTCTTTTCCGCCTACGGCGCGTAGTCCACCACGCGCCCGTCGCGCAGCCGCACGCTGATCGGCCGGCCCACTTGGAAGCGTATCGTGCGGTAGTTTTCTCCGGCCACCGGGACGAGGGTCTTGATGTAGCGGGTGGGCCCCACGAGCTGCTCGTAGGTCGCGGTCGTGGTGCCGGTCTCAAGGTAGTGCTGGTCCGCCGCGGCGGCGAGCTGGCGGAGATTGTTCAGCACCGCTTTGTCCTGCGACGAACCCTGCACCTTCTGGAACGACGGAATCGCCATCGCCGCGATGACGCCGAGCGTCACCGGGTTGTAGATCGCGACGGCCGCGAGGTCCTGCTTCATCGAGCGGTTGAGGTGCGAGCGGACAAGGATGCCGTCGCCGAGGTTGATGCGCGATGCCACCAGCGGCCGATCGATCGTGCCGAACTGGGAGAAGATGAAATTCATCATCGTGGTCTGCTCGGGCGGGAGACCGGGGTTCAGCTTCAGGACGCCACGGGCGGCTTCGAGCAAACGCGGGCTCACGTAGGTCACCCCATTGTTCTCGGCGCCGACTTGAGTCAACGCCTGCTTGAACTCCGCCGTCTGCGCCAAGCCCGTCGCCTGCGCACGGCATTGCTTAAGGAAGGCCGCCGAGGTCGTGAAGTAGAGCGTGCCCCCATCGACGGCCAAGGCCGGCGCCAAGCCCTCGATCGGCAGGGGCTCCGCAAATTCATAGAGCTTCAGGCTGCCCTCCTCGCTGCGGCGAAACTGTCCGGTCCGCGTGATGGCGCGCTCCACGACCGGCCCCACGCCATCAATCGCCACGAGCACGGAGATCGCCGGCAGCATCAAGCCGTCACGGCCCGGCAGACGAATCGTCTTCTCTTTATCAGCATGCACGACGATGGCCGACCGGCCCCTTAGCCCATAGATGAGATCGATGATCGAGATGGCCGCAGCCTCGCCGACTTTCTTCAGCGTGTTCTCCAGCTCGTTGCCCGCGGGCTCGCCCGCGACCTTGGCCACCACCTCGCGAATCGTGCGATACACCACGCCCAAATCCATCTCGCTCTCGCCGAAAAACGCGGCATCGGCCGGGGCGAGGCCAATGTGCCTGAGCGGACCGGGCTTGCCGCCCACGGCGGCCATAAGTCCATGCCGTTCCGTGCCAGTGTAGACGAAGAGCCGGTTGCGAAAATACCCGGTGCCGTCCGGCACGGAACTGGCGCCGAGCGCCTTCACGTCGGTGAGACCGAGCAGCTTCAGGATCGCGCCGAAGTCCTGCTGCACGAAGGGTCGCACCTGCGGCTGCGTCTTCGCCGCTTCGTTCAGGATGGTCTGCAGGCTGCCCGCCACGTGGAGCAAATCGCCATCCACGTCCACGTAGCCGTAGAGCGTGCCGCCGAGCTCGAGATGCTTGGTCACCGCGGTGAACGCCGGGCTGCGCTCGGCCGGAGGCACGACCGCGACAGTGAGCGCGTTCCCCGCCCCGGACTTGGGACTCGTGGCGGACGAGGCCGCCGGCGCCTCGGATTTTTTCTGGCAGGCGCTGAACGCCAGCACGGTGATAAGCAGAGCAACCAAACGCGCGAGGTGAGGCATGGCGAGGCGGTGGCTACACGGAAACGCGCCGCAGCGAAAGCCCGAAGCTCTCAGCGCCGGTTCAGCACAGCAGCGGATCCCGTAGCCCGCTTCGTGAGAAGCGGGATTGTCCAGAGTCAAATATGCCGCCCGTCCCGCCTCTCACGAGGCGGGCTACCAAGCCTCAGCAGGCAGGGACGCCCGCCGTTACGGTCGCACCGTCTCCACAAACTCAAGCCGGCCCCCGCGCACGGTGATGATCGCGGCGTCCTTGTCCGCATCGCGCTGCACGTTGATCGCCGTGCGGCCGGTGACGCCCGGGAACTCCTTCGTGTCCGCGAGCGCACGGCGGAGCGCCGTTTTTTCCGCGGTGCCGGCGCGCGTGATGGCATCGGCCGCAAGCTTGACGGCATCGTAAGTGAGCGCGGAGAGGCCGTTGGGCACCGCGCCGTGCCGCGCACGATAGGCCGCGACAAAGCGCCGCGACTCGGGCGCGGAGTTCGCATCGGAAAAATGCGAGGAATAATAGGCGCCCTCGAGCGCCTTGCCGCCGATCTCCAGGAGCTGCGGGGCCTCGAAGCCATCGCCGCCGAGGAGCGTGGCCGCGAGGCCAAGCTGCTTCGCCTGCTGCGCCACCAGCCCGGCCGCGACATAGTAGCCGGGCAGGAACAGGGCATCCGGCTGCGCGGCCCGCAGCGCAGTGAGCTGCGCGCGGAAATCCGTGTCGGCCCCGGCGTATTTCTGCGTGCCCACGATCTCGCCGCCGAGCGCCGTGAAGGTTTTGGCGAAATACTCCGCGAGGCCCACCGAGTAGGGCGAGCCCGCCTCGATCAGCAGCGCGGCGCGTTTCAACCCGAGGCGCTGGCGCGCGAAGGTCGCGAGCACCTCGCCCTGAAACGGATCGACGAAGCACACGCGGAAAATGGCGTCGCCCGTCTCGGTCACCTTAGGGTTCGTCGAGGCCGGCGTGATCAGCGGCACGCCCGCGGCCTGCGCCACCGGTGCGGCTTCGAGCGTGCGCGACGACGAACATTCACCGATGAGCGCGACCACGCGATCGCGCGCGATCAATTTTTTGGCAGCGGTGGCGGATTCGCCGGCCTGCGAACGGTTGTCCTCCACGACGAGTTCCAGCGGGCGACCGATCACACCGCCAGCGGCGTTGATCTCATCGACCGCGAGGCGTGCGCCCCGAAGCGAGGCTTCGCCAAACGAAGCGTCGCGTCCCGTGATCGACATGAAGAAGCCGAGCCGCACGGGTTCGGCGGCGCGCATCGACACGACGACCGTCAGCGCCAGAAAAACGAATCCGAGTCTCATGACTGGACCTTAAGCCGACGCCGGTGGCGCGGCAATCGCGCGCACCACCTCGCCCGCCGCCATGAGCCCGAAGGCGCCTGTGACAAACGCCGCCGTGCCGAAGCCCGTCGCGCAATCGAGCGTGAGATTACTGCCCGGTTCCGGCCTGGCCGCGCACGTGCCGTCCGCCCACGGGAAGATCGGCGCCTCGGTCGACCACACCGCCGGGATGCCCAGCCGCGTGATGCCGCGGTGCGCACCCGGCGCGAAGCCGTGATCGCGCCGCAGTTTCTTCCGCACCTGCCGCAGCAGCTCGTCGCCCGCCTCGCCGATATCGCCCATCATGATTTTTCCCGGATCACGCCGGCCCCCGGCCGCCCCGACCGTGAGCACCCGGCGGCCGCGCTCACGGCACCCGGCGATGAGCAGCGCCTTGTGCGACATCAGATCGACGGCATCCACCACGTAGTCGAAGCGCGGCGCGAGCAGGCGCTCCGCGGTCGCCGCGGTGAAAAATTCCGCCACCGTCTCGACGCGGCACTCGGGATTGATGAGCAGCACGCGCTCCGCGAGCACCGCCACCTTCGGCCGCCCGACCGTGCCATCGAGCGCCGGGAGCTGGCGGTTGACGTTGGTCACGCAAACATCATCAAGATCGATGAGGGTCAGCGCACCCACGCCGCTGCGCGCGAGGCCCTCGACCACCCACGAGCCAACCCCACCGACGCCGACGATGCACACATGCGCCGCCCGCAGGCGCTCGAGACCCGCGTGGCCGAAGAGCCGCGCCACGCCGCCGAAGCGCTCGGCGTAACCAGAACCGATGGACGCGGTCGGCAACTGCGCGGTGGTCGCACTCACGTTTTCGGAAACTGCTTGCGCAGCACCGCGGCAAGCCCGGCCTTGTCGAGCTCGCGCTTGGCGATGGCGATCATGGCGGCGTAGAGCACGAGGTCTTCCGCCCGATCCGAGCAACCGTTGCCTTCGAGAAAGACCGTGGCGGACGCGATGGCGGTGCGTTTGTTGCCGTCCAAGAACCCCTGGCTTTCGGCCAAGTGAAACGCGTAGGCGGCGGCAATCTCGTGGAGGTCGCCACCGCCGTAGAAAAACACGTTCTCAGCGGCGCCCAGGGCCGACTCAAGCCCCGCACGATCACGCACTCCGTCGAGGCCGCCCCAGCGATCAAGCGAGCGGCGGTGCAACGCGACGAGGATATCCCAAGTGAGAAACTCCGGCTGCTTCGTGCTCACTGCGCCAGCTTGCGGAACAGCTCGTCGTGCCGATCGAAAATTCCCTCCCCGATGGCCTTGGCCTTGGCCAAGTCCATCCGCCGCACGCCATCGCTTCCGGCCACGGGGGTTTTCTTCTCCAAGTATTCCCGCACCCGCTGTTGTTCGGCCAACGGCAGGGTATCGATGATGGCGATGACTTCAACGGCGCTCATGGTGGGCTAACCCTAGCTCTCCGCGCCATCGGTGCAAGCCCCGCGACCGGCACAGTGCGCGCGCGAAAACAAAAGCGCCGGCCCGCGTCGGGCCGGCGTTTGGCGCAGGAAAAACCAGGTGTGGCCTACTTCTTCGCCGGCGGCTCGGTCAGGCGCTTCACGTGGCCCTCGATTTGGTTGACGGGCAGGTTGGGCGTGAGGGTGAGGCCCTGCATCGACACCTGCAGGATGCCCTTCTGATCGAAGAGCAGCAGGGCCGGGACGCCCGTCACGTTGAGCTTGGGGGCGAAGGCGTTCTTCGCGCCCTTGCCGTCGAAATGCACGGGGCCCTTGAAGCCAGCCTCCTTGATCGCGTTCTTCACCTTGGCCTCGTCCTCCTGCTTGTCGAAGTTCACGGTCACCAGTTCGAAGCCCTTGCGGCGATAGTCGGAGGCGATGCGCTGCAAGCCGTCGAAGTTCGTCACCGAGCCACGGTTGGTCGTCGCCCAGAAATAAAGCGCGACCACTTTCCCCCGGAGCTGCGCGAGATCGACCGGTTTGCCGTCCATGGCCGTGAACTTCAGATCGTAGGGGGCCTTGCGCACCTCGATGAGGTTCAGCTCGGTCTGCGCCATGCCGGCGATGCCCTTGTCGGCGTGGGTGAGCAGCTTTTTCAGATGCTCCTCCGCCTTGGCAAAATTCGGTGCCAGCAGCGCCAGCAGCAGGTGGACGTAGGAACGCTCGCGATCAAAAAGGAAACGCCCGGACTGCGGCGCGGCGGCCAGCTCGTCGATCTTCTCGCGCAGCGTCACAAGGCCGGCGGGCGTCGGCGTGGCGCGCACCTCGGCATCCACCGAGGCGGCGTCCACCGCGAGCAGCGCGGCCACGGCCTGCTCGCTCACGCCATCCTTGAAGCGCTGGTTGGTCACCTCGAGCCGGAGGTTCGAGAGATAGGAAGTGCGCAGCGCCGCCTGCTTGGGGTCGATGTTGTTGTTGCCGTAGAATGCGAGTTCCCGGACCACCTCGTTGATCCGCCCGTGAGTCGGGTTCTTGACGATGTAGTTGACGCCCGCCGCGATCACTTTGCCAAAGCGCGCCTGATCCTTGGGACCGGGCTCCTTGCGGGCTTTGTCGAATTCATCGAAGGCGAGATCGGCGGGCGTCTTGGGCGCCGGGGCTTTTTTGTCCTTGTCGCCACCCTTGGGGGCGTCGGCGGCAAAGGCGGCGGCGGAGCATGCGCACAAGGCGGTCGTGAGGAGGATGCGGAGGTTCATTGGGAGGTGGGCGGGTCGGAGGGGGATGTTCGCAGAACGCAGGAGTATTCCGCTACCGAGCGGCCCGGCGTCCGGCAAGGGAAACCGGCTGGCGGGAACCGCTGATTTTCCGGGTTGGCCCCGACTGCGCGGCGCGCAGGCTCACCGCCATGCTCGTCGTCCATGTCCAGGTCCACGTGCGCCCCGAGTGCATCGAGGCGTTCAAGGCGGCCACGCTCGCCAATGCCCGCGCCAGCGTCCGCGAGCCCGGCATCGCGCGCTTCGACGTCGTGCAGCAGGCGGACGACCCGGCGCGCTTCGTCCTGGTCGAGGCGTATCGCGACGCCGCCGCGCCCGGCGCGCACAAGGAGACCGCGCACTACGTCGCGTGGCGCGACGCCGTGGCCCCGATGATGGCCGCGCCGCGCACAAGCGTGAAATTCGCCCACGTGTTCCCGGCCGACGGGGAGTGGTGATGCGCTTCGAGTTCGCCACCGCCGGCCGCATCGTCTTCGGCCCCGGCGCGCTCGCCGAGATTGGCCCGATCGCGCGGGCGCACGGGCGGCATGCGCTCGTCGTCACCGGCCGCGACCAGACGCGCGCGGCGCGGCTGCTCGGGCTGCTGCGCGGCGCCGGCGTCGAAATCACCACGGCCGCGGTCGCGCGCGAGCCGACGATCGACGACGCCGTGCAGGCCGCGGCGGTGGCGCGCGCGGCGGAGTGCGATTTCGTGATCGGTTTCGGCGGTGGTGCGGCGCTCGACGCCGCGAAGGCTGTCGCCGCCCTGCTCGCGAACCCCGGCGACCCGCTCGACTGGCTCGAGGTCGTCGGTCGCGGCCAGCCGCTCTCCCTCCCGGCCGCGCCGTGCATCGCGATTCCCACGACGGCCGGCACTGGCTCCGAGGTCACGCGCAACGCCGTCCTCGCCTCGCCCGCCCATCGCATGAAGGCCAGCCTGCGCCACGCCTCGATGCTCCCGCGGGTCGCGCTCGTCGATCCCGAGCTCGCGCGCGATCTGCCGCCGGCGATCACGGCGGCCACGGGGCTCGATGCCCTCACGCAGCTCATCGAGCCGTATCTCTCGATCCGCGCCAACCCGATGACGGACGCGTTCTGCGCCGACGGCCTCCGGCGAGCCGCGCGCTCCCTCCGCCGCGCCGTGGAAAACGGCCGCGATGCCGACGCCCGCGCGGACATGGCGCTGGCCAGCCTGCACGGCGGCCTCGCGCTCGCCAACGCCGGCCTCGGCGCCGTGCATGGCCTCGCCGGCCCGATCGGCGGCATGTTTCCCGCGCCGCACGGCGCCGTCTGCGCGGCGCTCTTGCCGCACCTTTTGGAAACCAACTTCGCCGCCCTCCGCGCCCGCGCGCCGCAGTTGCCCGCCCTGCCGCGCTTCGCCGAGATCGCGCGAATGGTCACGGGCGCGCCGCACGCAACGGCCGAGGATCTGCTTTCGTGGGTGCGCGAACTCGTCGCCGCGCTCGGCATTCCGCCGCTGCGCGCCTACGGGATCACGCCGGCCGACTTACCCGCGATTGTCGCCGCCGGCGAGAAGGCCAGCAGCATGAAGGCGAATCCCCTCGTGCTCACGCCCGAGGAACTCGCCCACGCGCTCAGGGGGGCGTTATAGCCCGCCTCGGGAGAGGCGGGACGGAACCCGCGGCACACCTCGCGCCCTCCCGCTTCTCCCGAAGCGGGCTACCCATCAGGCAAAATCCGCGCCACCGCCGCGATCGCGATGCGTGCGCGCTCCGGCCAGTCGCCGCGGATCTCCACGAAGGGCAGGCCCCGGGAAGCCAGCGCCGTCCGCCAAAGTTCCCGCCCGCGCGCGCGCGACGCCGCATCGGGAAAGCTCCGCTGCGGATCCGGCTCGAAGGGCACGTCGGTGTCGCAAAGCAACCACAGCGCGACCTCGCGCGCCCGCTCTTCCGCCTCGGTGCGCACCCACGGCGGGCACGCGCCGGGGAACAGCACGTCGTCCCACAGCGTGCAGGTGAGGAGGTCCGTGTCGAAGAACACCAGGCGCCGGGCCGCCGCAATCGCGCGGTCCTCGTTGGCCATCTGCCCCAGCGCGATCGTGCCGAGATCCTCGCCGGTGATTTTCCCGCCGCGGATTTCCCAGAATTCGCGCACAAACTCCTCGGACCACGGCTCGCCAAAGTGCGCCGCGAGCCGCTGCGCCAGCGTGGTCTTGCCCGTCGATTCCGTGCCGAATAGCACGATGCGTTTCACGCCGCTCATGCCTTCGCCCTCGCCCACGCCCGCCAACCCACCACCGCCAGCCCAAGGTAAACCGCGTAGAGGCAGGCCGTGTAGGCCAGCGTCGCCTCCCAATACGCCGCGACCGCCACCGCGTTGACGACGATCCACAGCGGCCAGTTCTCGATCAGTTTCCGCGCCTGCAGCCACTGCGCCACGATGCCGAACACCGCGATGAACGCGTCGCGCCACGGCATCACCGCGTCCGTCCAGCGCCGCAGCGCCAGCGCCCACGCCACCACCGCCGCCACGCCCAGCAACGCCACCACGCCGCGGGAGCGCCCCGACAGGACCGTCACCGGCAGCTCCGCCGCCGGCCCGCAATCGCGGACCCAGTGCCACCAGCCCCACGCGAGCGCCGCGAAGAAGAACACCTGCTGGGTCGCGTCCGCATAAAACTTTGTCCGGTAAAACAGCACGCCCTGCACGCTCACCGCCACGAGCCCGACCGGAAACGCCCACAGCGAGCGCCGGATCATGAGCACCACGCCCACGATCCCGAGGATGAGGTTCACCCGATCGAGGGACGACGCGCTGGCAAAACCGGCCCAGATGTTGCGCCCGATCTCGCTCACGGCTTCGGACCACCGCCCGCCACAAACGCCTCCAGCGCCTCGCGCGTGACCAGGTGGCGCGCCCGGCAACGGGGGCAGCGGATCTCCATCTTGGGCTCGTCACCGAACAAAGCCGCGGGGTCCTGCCGCATGGCGGGCGCGAGGACCTCCATCATCCGCGTCTGGTTGCAGCCGCAGTGCCAGCGCTGGATGCGGCGCTCGAGCAGCGAGAGCGTCTCCGTCTTTTCCAGCGTAAGCACGGTTTCCGGCGTGAGCGCGCGGAACCACTCCAAGTCGCAATCGGGATGCTCCGAAACGAGGGCAAACTCCTCCTCGCCGAGCTGGAAAAACCGCGCGCCGCGCTGCTCGCTCTGCGTGTAGAATTTCTCCGCCGCCGCGAGCGGATCGGCGCCCGTGAAGGTGACGGCGCTGCGACGCTTCTCGCCGCGGCCGCGAACGACATCCGCGTAGAAGATGTTTTCCGGGAGCTCCTTCACGTTCTCGTCGAAGATCCGCCCGGCCACGGCGCCGGTGCCGTTGTCGCCGGTGAGGAAGAGATTCACGAGCGGCTTTTGAAAATTGATCGTCCACGCCGTGATCTCGTCCCACGGACGCGAGGCGCAGTGCAGGGTGAAGGCCGCGAGCGCGCGCTTGAACATCGCGTCGTGCTCCGGCTGCACCTTGATGCCGTGCGTGCTCAGGTGGAGGTAGTAATCGACGAAGAGCTCGCCGAAATCCGCGCGCGCCACAAGCGCGTTGCGGTTGCGCACGAACTGCGTGCGCACCTCAAGGCCGGATTCGGCGGGATTGGGCGGAGTGGTCTCAGGCATAGCCGTCACGTTCCGGGCAAATCGCCGGATGTCCAACCCGGACGCGTCACCGTGATGCCCGCGGCGCGGTTCACGGCCTTCGTTCCCGCGATGGCAATGCTCTCGAGTAACGCCGTCCGTTGCTCTGGTGCGGAGTCCAGCCACGCCGGTGAGCGCGCGAGCCGCAGCCCGTCGCCCTCACGCACGAGCAGGCCCCAGCCCGCCGGAATCTCCGCTTCGGCGAAGATGGCATCCTCCACCACGAGGTAGAGGAAGTCCGCGTAGCGGTAACGGAACATCTTCGAGAATTTCATGCCGCCTTGGAGGCGCCGCTGCACCGTCTCCAGCTCCTCGATCACGGCGCGATGGCCGCGATGCTCCAACGCGGAGAAATCCCACGCATCGAACTCCGGCCACAGCGCCTCGCCCCGGCGGAGGTCGGGCCGGTGCACGGCCAGCAGTTTTTCGAGCGCTTGTTTCCGCTCCATCAGCTCCGCGAGGCGGGCCCGGGTCTGGACCTCCACGTGCGCGTCCTTGAGCAAATCCGCGCGCGCCTGCTTGCACTCGAGCACCGCCGTCCGCGCCTGCGCCCGCTCCGACGTCGCCAGCGAGTAAGCGGCGACATCCGCGCGGTAGCCGCTCTTCGGAACACGCACCTCGGCCGCCGCGATCTCAAAACCGCTCGCCTGCACCCACGTAAGGGCGAGGGTCTTCAGGCGCCGATGTTGTTCCCCTTCACCGCGGCTCATGCCATTGACGACGAGTCTGCCGAAACCGCGTTCATCTCGACGCCCTTGGTCCCGCTGCGATCATTTCAACCGGACATCCTGGGCCTTCACGACGCTGACAAACGCCGCCGCCAGCGGCGTGAGACCGCTTTCGAGGGAGGCAACCCCCACCACCGCCGGCTCGGGTGCCGGGCGCAGCGGCACGAGCCGCAAACGCGCGCCCGCCGCGTCCCCGAGCGCGGAAACCGTGACCGCCACGCCGCGACCCGCCTCCACGGCCGCGATCAAGCTCATGCCGCCATCGCATTCCTCTACGATGCGCAGCCGCCTCAAGTCGTCGCCTAGCACCCGGGCGAGGAAGGCGTGATAGTCCGGATACTCCTTCCGCGCCAGCACCACGATCGGCTCGCGCAGCAGATCCGCCACTGGCATCGCGCGCTTACGGGACCAGGGATGCCGCGCCGACATCGCGACCACGATGGAGAAAGCCCGCAGCGGCTCAAAAGCGAGGCCCACCGCGGCTGCTTTCGGCGGTTGCATCATCAGCGCGACATGCAGGGTGCGGGCATGCAACCCGGCGATCATCTGCGGCGTGGACAAGTCGTGCAGGGTCACCCGCAGCGACGGATGACTGCGCTGAAACGCCTCCAACGCACCCGGCAGCAAGCCGATCGTTGGCGATGGCGCGTAGCCCACGTGCAGCTCCCCTTCCCGGCCGGTCGCGATCCCGCGGGCGCGGGCCACGGCCGCTTCGACTCGCGCCAGCACCGCCCGCGCCTCGTCCAGAAACGCCCGCCCGGCCTCGGTAAGCCGCAGCGATTTCCCCGAACGCTCGAACAACGCGCAACCCAGTTCGTGCTCGAGGTCCTGGATCTGTCGCGTCAGCGGTGGTTGCGACACGTGCAGCCGCGCCGCGGCCCGAGTGACGTTCTCTTCCTCCCCGACGGCGACGAAGTAGCGAAGGTGGCGCAGTTCCATGGCTGAGCGCTCCGATACGTTGCGGGTATGACGGGGCACGCAACACGGTATTTCACCGTCCCCCGGGTCGCGTGATAATCTCGCCGGGTGAAAACCAAACTCCTCCTCCCCGCCGCGCTGCTCCTCGCTGCGCTGCCCGGCAGTCCCGCCAGCGCCCAGACCGACGTCGTTGGCACCAGCCCTTGGGGCCCCGCCGACGAGATCGGCGCCCTCAACCGCATGACCGATGCCTCACGCGCGGCCATCCTTGCCCGCCTCGCCGGCGGCCGGGTCTACGATCTCGGCACCGAGTTCTTCGTCGGCATGCCGAGCTTCCACCACCTGCACGATCCCGCCTACCAGTTCTGGCTCACGCACACGCCGCGCGGCACGATTGTCGACAATCCCAACGGCCTCGGCGCCGCCATGAACCGCAAGGTCACCTACACCGGCGACGCCGTCTCGATGTATACCCACATGGGCACGCACATCGACGCGCTCAACCACTTCGGCCTAGACGGCAAAATCTGGAACGGCTTCTCCGCCGACGAGCACCTCGGCGACAAGGGCTGGAAAAAAGCGGGCGCCGAAACGATCCCGCCCATCGTCGCCCGCGGTGTCCTCATCGATCTGCCAGCGCTGAAAGGCACCGCCACGCTCCCGCGTAATTACCGCGTCACGCGCGACGATCTCGAAGCCGCGCTGCAACGCCAGGCCGTGCGCCTCGAGCCCGGCGATGTCGTGCTCCTGCGCACCGGGCAGATGCAGCACTTTCACGAGGCCAAGGAGTTCCTCCACGACTATCCCGGCATCAGCCTCGACGCCGCGAAATGGCTCGTCGAGTCGCAGCAGGCCATGCTGCTCGGCGCCGACAACCTCAGCTTCGAAGCCTTCCCGCCCGAGCGCGCCGACAACTGGGTGCCCGTGCACACCTACCTGCTCGCCGAGCAGGGCGTGATGTTCATCGAGAACATCCATCTGGAGAATCTCGCCCGAGACCGCGTCTACACCTTCGCGTTCATCGCCGCCTCGCTCAAATTTCGCGGCGCCAGCGGCGCCCCGCTGCGCCCCCTCGCGCTGCCGATCAAGTAAGGAGCCCCCGCCATGCCCTACATCAATCTGCAGATTCTCGGAGGAGCCAGCACGGTCCAGAAACGCCAGGTCGTGGAGGATTTCACGGCGTCGCTCGTGAACGTCCTCGGCAAATCCCCCGAGCACATCCATATCGTGATTCAGGAAATCGCCCCGGAAAACTGGGGCTATGCCGGCGGCCTCACCGCCGTTCGACTCGCCGCCACCACGGCCACGCCGCGCCGGTCGCACCAACCCACCACACCCATCTCGCGTCCGATCGGGAGGAGCCGCCGATGAGAACCGTCGCCATCGTCTATTTCTCCGGCACCGGGCACACCCGGCTCATGGCCGAAGCCGTGCAACGCGGCGCCGCCAGCGTCGCCGACACCGACACGGCCTTGCTCGCCCTCGATGGCCGCGACATCCGCGAAGGCCGCTTCATCAACCCGGGGCTGTTTGCCACGCTCGATCGCGCCGACGCGATCGTCTTCGGCACGCCGACCTACATGGGCGGACCGGCGGCGCAGTTCAAAGCCTTCGCCGACGCCTCGGGTGGCATCTGGTTTCGCCAAGGCTGGCGCAACAAACTCGCGGCCGGCTTCACCCACAGTGGCTCACCGAGCGGCGACAAACTGGCCACGCTCCAGACCCTCACGCTGTTGGCCGCGCAGCACAGCATGCTCTGGATCGGCAGCGCGGATTTCCCCTCGCACTTCCGCGGCGAGCCGCACGAGATCAACCGCCTCGGCTCGTTCCTTGGCGTGATGGGCCACGCCGCGTCAGTGCCCGACACGCCGGCCGCTCTTCACCCCGGTGATAGCCTCACTGCAGAGGGACTCGGCCGCCGGGTCGCAGAACTCGCGCACGCCCTCGCCCCGTCGGTCACCGGCCCGGTCGCCACCTGAAAATCACGGCCGTATTTTCACACACCACGAATCCCCGGCTCACGCGCACATCAGAAAGTCCCGCCCCTCGACGTAGCCGCGAGCGTGCAGGCGCGCGCGGACATCCTCACGCACGCCCCGCCGGGCCACGTAGCCGAGCACAAAAATTGTCCCCGGCGGGGGCAGCGCTTCCGGGGCAATCACCGGCAGCCCGGTGCCACCGACGCCTCGCCCCGTCTTCTTGGCATCGACATCGATGTAGCCCTCGATGCGCACGCCATGGGCCGTGAGGTGCGCAGCCCGCTTGCGAGCCGGCCGGCCCGCGCCCCAGACGTAGATTTCCCGCGTGTCGCAACGCGTGAGCGTTTCTTGGCTGCCTGTGCCGTGGGACGAAACGCTCACGTGTGCCGCTACGAGCCAGCGCGCGATCCACTCGGCCTTCACCCGGAAGAACGCCTCCGGGTCGTAGCGCGCATCGATGCGGGTGAGCCGCGTGGGCGCGTCGTGCCACGTCAGCAGCGTGCGCGGGACCTTCGCCATCCGCACGCCGGCATCCAGCCACCGCAGCCACAGCTCGTAGTCCTCGGGGAAATCGCCGTGGCGGTAGCCGCCATGCCGCGCCACGAGTTCACGCCGGAACATCACGCTCGGGTTGGCCAGCGGCGCCTCCACGAACCGGTTGAGCGCGATGTCATCCGGTGTAACGAGCGAGTTCACCCAGTCCACATGCCGCGCGTAGCCCTCGCCCGTTGCCCGGTCGCCACCGAATTCCACGAGGCAGCCCACCACGCCCACGTCCCGATTCGCCGCGGTCTCGAGAAACGCCGCCTGCGCCGCCAGTCGCTCCGGGTGTGACTCGTCATCCGCATCCATGCGCGCGATGAAGTCGCCGCGGGCCGCGGCCATGGCGGCATTCGCCGCCGCGGTTACCCCGGCGTGCTCCCGCTCAAAGACGACCATCCGGGGCTCTCGGCTCGCCAACTCCCGCAAGACCCCGCGTGTCCCGTCCGTCGATCCGTCGTCCACCGCGATCAATTCCCAGTCGGGCAAGGTCTGCGCCCGGATGCTCGCCACCGCACGCGCCACCGTGGCGGCGGCATTGCGGACCGGCAGGACCACGGAGACTCGCGGGGATTTTCCTAAGAGCACGACGCAAGACGACAGACGCGAGCTCCGCCGAAGTCGAACCCTGCGGTTCGATCTCCCTCCAAGCCCTTCGGTATAGGCCCGGCCGCTGGCCGGGCAGCCCGGTCATCGCCCGGGCCTACACCCTCGTCGAACCGTTCGATCTTATTCCGGGATGAATCGCGATTCCGCGGTTGCTCCGGCGGACCAAGAGGCCGACGCTGACAACTCATGTCCGATTCCTCCCCCTCTCGCGGCCGCATCGAAGAACACTTTTCGCTCCCGCTTTTCCTTTTCACCATCGCCTTCTCGCTCGGCGCGCTGGCCGGATTGCTGAAGCTCGTCGCTCCGGATGCAGTCTGGCAGGCTCAGCTCACCGGCGGCGTCTGGCGCTTCGCCGCCGCGTTTCTCACGGTTCATCTCTTCACGGCATTCATCGAGTTCGTTTTTCACCGCTACGTGCTGCACAAGCCCGTGGTCCCGTTCCTCAGCCGCTTCTACAAGCAGCACACGCTCCACCACTCGCTCACCCGCATCGGCAAGCGCTACACGTCGGCTGGCCGCGAGGTGCCGTTCGTGGAAAACATCTACCCGGTCACGGAGCCCGAGCAGGGCGAGGCGTCGTTCTTCCCGTGGTATACGCTCGCCGTCTTCGCCGCCGTCACGACGCCGCTGCTCGCGCTGCTGCACTGGATCGCGCCGGCTTTCCCGTGGTTCCTCGCGGGCTATGCCGCCCTCGCCTTCGCGGTTTGCCTCTACGAGATTTTCCACGCGATCGAGCACTGGGCGTTCGAGCGCTGGGCGCCGCTCATCGAGCACCGGCACTTCGGCTGGTTCTGGCGCAAGGTCTACAGCTTTCACCTCCGGCACCACGCCGTGATCGACTGCAACGAGGCGATCTCGGGCTTCTTCACGCTGCCGGTCTTCGACTGGGTGTTCGGCACCTTCATCTTGCCCAAGACGCTCTACACCGACGGCACCGACTGGAAGGCCGCCGAGTTCACGAGCCCGCGCCCGGTGGCGATCGTCCGCTGGTGCGACGAAAAAAGCGACGCGCTCGTCAAGACCCGCCGCACGCGCGCCGTGCAGCCCGTGCTCACCAGCTACTCCCGGGGCGAGCAAATCGCCCACGCCCTCACGCACGGCGTCGGCTTGATCGCGAGCATCGCGGCCCTCGTGCTGCTCGTGGTGTTCGCCGCCACCCGCGGCGGCGGCCGCGATCTGGCCGGGGCGATTCTCTTCGGCGCGGGTTTGGTCGCGGTCTACGCGGCCTTCGCGAGTTTTCGGAAAGACCGCGCCACCCACTGGCGTGAGGTCTTCCACCGCTACAACCACGCCGCGCTCTTCCTCCTCATCGCGGGGACGGCCACGCCGTTCCTCCTCAGCGGGGTGGGCGGGGCATGGGGCTGGAGCCTGAGTTGCATCGTCTGGGGCCTCTGCGCCGCGGGCGCTGGGGCGCGGCTGTTCTGGCCGGGCCGCATGCAGCTCGTCGCGCGCAGCGCGTATCTCCTGCTCGGGCTCGTGGCGCTCGTCGCCCTGAAGCCGCTCGTTTCCACCGTGCCGCAGGGCGCGGTGTGGCTGTTGCTCGCGGGCGGCCTCTGCTACGCCTGCGGGGCGGCCTTTCATCTCTGGCAACGCGTGCGCTACCATCAGGTGATTCGCCACGCCTTTGCCTTGGGCGGCAGCGCCTGCCACATCGTGGCCGTGCTGATCTTCGTGCTGCCGCGGACGGGGTGAACGGAAGTTTTCTTTGGGATTTCGTGTCGGATTCCGCAGCGGGCGGCGATAGCAGATCGGAATGTCACCGAGTGACCACGATCTCCTGAGCCGCTACGCCGAGGAAAACTCCGAGGCCGCCTTCTCGGCGCTCGTCGAGCGCCATCTGAACCTCGCCTACTCCGTCGCCCGTCGCGTCACGGGCTCCGCGCAACTCGCCGAGGACGTGGCGCAGGCCGTCTTCATCGATCTGGCGCGTCACGCCCGCGCGCTGAAGCCCGGCACTCCGCTCGTCGCTTGGCTGCATGTCGTGAGCCGACGGACGGCGATCGACACCGTGCGCCGCGAGTCGCGCCGACAGGCGCGCGAAGCGGCCGCCGCACTCCTGACCGAGGACGCCGCCATGAATTCAACCCTCGAGCCTTGGATCTCGATCGAGCCGCTGCTCGACGAAGCCGTGGAGTCCCTCGACGCCACCGATCGCCACGCGGTCCTCCTGCGCTATTTCCAAAACAAGAGTCTCCGTGAAGTCGGCGCCGCACTCGGCACGAGCGACGACGCCGCGCAGAAGCGCGTGAGCCGCGCCCTCGATCAGCTGCGCGCCTTTCTCACCCGCCGCGGTGTGACGGTCTCGGCCACAGCGTTCGCGACCCACCTGTCAGCCCACGCGATCCTTACCGCGCCGGCCGGGCTCACGGGCCTCATTTCCGCGACGGTCGTCTCCGGCACCGCGATCACCACCACCGCATCTGTCGCTGTCTTGACCTTCGCCCAGAAGGCGCTCGTCGCCGGCGGGGTCGCCGCCCTTGTCGCGATTGTCGTCCACCAAGTCGCATCGCGCCCAAATCCGCCGCCGCCCCAAGTCGCCACCGCCCCGGCGCCTCTCGCGGCGGCACCGGCGGCGGCTTCGATCGCCCTTCCGCGAACCAACTCCGCCGCCGGGCGCGTCACGCCGGGCTCACCGGAGGATATGCGGGTCGCGCTCCTGCGGCAGCTTTTCGCCGAGCTGCCCGCGCAGAGTCTGCCCGAGCTCCGGCTGCTCGCACCGGCGGATTGGACGGAAGTCGCCCGCGCGCATGAACTCGATTCCGCCGCCGACATCCGCGTGGCTCTCGCGAAGCTGCGGTCGCTGGCGCGCAAGAAATTCGCCACTCACCTCCAGTCCGCGCTGCGCCGCTTCACCGACGCCCGCGGTGGCGTTCTCCCCGGTGACATCGCGCAGCTGACCCCTTACCTGGACGCGCCCGCCGATACCGAGATGCTCGCACGCTACGAACCCACGCGGAGCGGAAAACTCGGGGAACCCGACGAGAAGCTCCTGCGCGAAAGACCCACCTCCGACCTGCTCCTCTCCGTCGGCCTCGACGGCTGGCACATGAAAAACAACGCCGACTTCGCGCCGGCCGCAGGCGAGACCGAGATGGACGCGCTCGCCCGCGCCGCCAAGGCGGTCGATGCGGCCCTCGGACCAGACAGCGCTCTCGCCACCGAAATGATGCCGGGACTGACGGCGATGGTGGAGGGCATGAAGAGCTCGATGGATCGTCTGTTCGCCTCTGTCGGCGGCGAGGATGCCTTCGGCCACGAACTGAAAGAAGCCGTGCGCCGCTTCGTCTCGGCGAACCCAGGCGCCGCCGTCGCCGACCTCGGCCAAGTTCTGCCCTACCTGCCGATCGCGGACAAATTGATCGAAGCCGGCCGCCCGATGCTCGCGCAAGTCGCCTACTTGGCAGAACATCCCGGCCAGCCACCCGCGAACGAGGAGCAATTGCGCCGCTACCTCGCGGGTTCACCGGACCTCAGCGTCGCGTTCAAGCTCATGAAGCTGCAATGGGACGGCGAGCAGGTGACCTTTTCCTACAACTTTGAGTGGAGCGGAAAGAAAGACTGAGCTGCCCACAGCGCCGCGCTACTTTTTCGCCGCGCCCGCCTTTTCCGCCGCCACCTGCTCCTTCAGCTTCTTCACCTTGGGCGCGATCACATAGGCGCAGTAGCCGGCGTTGGGATTCAGCCGGAAGTAGTCCTGATGGTATTTCTCGGCGACCCAGAATTTTTCCAGCGCGACGATCTCGGTCGTGATCGGATCGCGGAATTCCTGCGCGGCCTTGGCCTTTGACTTCTCAGCGGCGGCTTTCTGCTCCGGCGAGGCAAAGAGGATGATGGAGCGATACTGCGGGCCGTGGTCGTTGCCCTGCCCGCCGACCTGCGTCGGGTTGTGCACCTGCCAGAAATATTCGAGCAGCTTCTCGAGCGAGACGACCGTCGGATCGTAGTCGATTTTGATCACCTCGGCGTGGCCGGTTTTCTTCGTGCCGATCTGCTCGTAGGTGGGATTCGGCACGTGGCCGCCGGCGTAGCCGCTGACGACGTCCTTAACGCCGGGCAGGATTTCATAGGCGGCCTCGGTGCACCAGAAGCAGCCGCCGCCGAGGACGAGGGATTCGAGTTTGGGAGCGGCAGCATTCATGGTAAGACAGGCTTGGGCGCAAAGCGCGGCGAGGATGGTGAGGCATTTCATCGGGATGAGGATGAGAGCCCACTGTGGGCGGAACTATTCCGCGCGCAAGCGGCCAAGGCGCGCCCCGCTGGCTGGCTTTGCCTTTATCGGTCCAACCCGCGCGGGCACTCGCGTGGGGTTCCCCCGAAAATTGCCGGCGCGTTGCTAACGTTGCCCCCGCTCGGCTAATGCTCTCCTCGCCTGCCCGGCGAGTGCCGGTGTGCGAGCCTCGCTTTTCATCCGTCGTCCCGGCGGATGAAAACAAGATCGCTTCGCCCGCCCTCCACCCTCAGCTTCCTCTCATCACCCCCACTCAGTCACCACCCCGCCGTGCCCGCGCACGTCGGTTGACGCACAGGCTTGCCGCGCCCCACCGGCCGCCACTGCCAGCACCCTCTTTTCCTGCACCATGAAACCCATCCTGCCCGCACTCACCCTGACTCGCAGCCTTCTCCTCGTCACGGCCGCGCTGGCCGTCACCCTTTCCCGGGCCCAGACCACCCCGTCACCCCCGCCAAGAGCGGACAGCGACGAGCGCATCACACTCACGCCGTTCACGGTCAATGCGGAGAAGGATGTCGGTTTCGTCGCCGCCAGCTCGCTCGCGGGCGGCCGCATCGCCACCGCGCTGAAGGACACGCCCGTGGCCTACTCCGTCGTGACGGCGGAATTCCTCGAGGCGTTTAACCTCACCGATGTGGCCGAGGCCACCCAATGGTCGGTCAACAGCACGGTCGTCGATGCCGACGGCACCAACCGCGCGTTTGGCACCTCCATCGGCAACGGCGCCCTCCGCACGCGCGGCATCCAAGCCGGCCTGCCGACGCGAAACTTCTTCCCCTACATCGTCACCGCCGACAGCTACAACCTCGACCGCGTGGACTACGGCCGCGGGCCCAACGCCGTGCTGTTCGGCGCCGGCGGCGTCGGCGGCACGGTGAACTCCGTGACGAAGCAGGCCGACACATCGAAAAATTTCCAGAGCGCGCGCCTCCAGCTCGGCAGTTACAATCGCTACCGCTTCGCCGCCGATGTGAACCGAGCGCTCAACCGCAATTTCGCCGTCCGCGCCAACGTCGTCTGGGATCAGTCCGACACGTGGCGCGACAACGAGTGGCGCGACCGCTACGGCGCGCACCTCGCCGCCACGTTCAAGGCCACGCCCCGCCTCACGCTCCGCGCCGAGGCCGAATACGGCCGCAGCCGCGAGCTCAAGGGCACGACCTCGCTGCGCGATCGCCTCTCCGCCTGGGACGGCGTCACGACCTTCAGCTCAATCCCCGCGACCCTGCCGACCAATGCCCAGCTCGCCGCCGCCGGCATCGTCCGCTCCGGCATGCGCTGGGTGACGCACGCCGACTTCGGCGGCCGGGTGCTGAACTTCGAGAACCGCTACGTCACCAAGGGCGCCGCCCAGAACACCACCCTCACCCTCACCAACCTCATCAACGGCGTGCCCATCCGCACGCCCGGTTTCTCGATCAACAACCAGGCGATGGTCGATGACGACTTCGGCATCCCGCAGTCCGAGCGCTACGCGCGGGCGCTCGCCGGCTCGCGGTTCTTCCGCGTGCCGACCCGCGAGTCAACGACGGTCTGGAGCAACAAGCGCCCGTCCTTCGTCGAGATCGGCAAGGACCTCGCCCTCGTCGCCAACTACAAGCTCGGCGACAGCCTCTTCCTCGAGCTCGCCGGCGACGTCAACGAGGGCGACGCCGACGGCCAGACCGGCCTCTCCCGCCGCGGCGGGCAGGATATCTACATCGACATCGACTCGACGCTCCCCGGCGGCGGCGCAAACCCGAACTTCCTGCGCCCGTTCATGGAGTTCATGGAGTATCAGAATCTCCGGACGAACAAGATGCGCAGCGCCCGCGCGCAGGCTGTTTACATCAAGGACACGCGCATCGGCAAACTCCAGTTCAGCGGCATGGCCGGCCTCACCGAGCACCGGACCGTCTCCCGCGCGCGCACTTTGCTCCTCCCGCTCAAGAGCCGCGCGCCCGACGCCCGCAGCTGGATCGATAATCTCGAATACAGCGAATACGCCATCTACACGCGCTTCTACGCCGACCAGCCCAACCGTAACTACGCGCCGCCACCCAGCGCCCCCGTCACCTTGGTCAATCCTGTCACCGGCCTCACCGAGACCGCGACGCCGACGTGGATGTTCGACACCCGCCGCGAGGACAACAACCGCAACAGCCTGCGCGAATACAAGTTTCTCCAGGGCGCCGGGAACCTCGACCTCTTCAAGAACCGCCTCGTCCTCATCGGCGCCTTCCGGCGCGACTTCGCCACCATCGCCGACAAACGCGTGCTCGCCCCCGGCGACATGCCCGCCGGCTGGGACGGAACCACGCTCACTTTCCGCCAGGACGCTCCCGCTGATTATTTCGATCTGAAATATATCCCGAAAAACGCCGCCGGTGCTCCCACCGGCCCCGCGCAGATCGCCGACGTGCGCCCGCGCGCGAACATCAACGGCGCCAACCTCCCCCAGCCCCAATACGCCAACGACCGCTTTCGCGACGACTACGACTCACCGGCCCTTTCCCCCATCATCAACACCTTCACCGTCGGCGGCGTCGTCAACGTCACGCGCTGGCTCGGCGTCTATTCCAACGTCGCCGAGACCTTCAACCTCACCGCGCCCTCACAGCGCGTCGATGGCACGCTCGTCGCTCCCACCAGTTCGCGGGGCAAGGACTACGGCATCCGCGTCACTCTGCCCAACGGCCGGCTCTCACTCAGCGTCGGACACTTCAACTCCTACCAAGCCGGCACCGCTGTGCTTTCGCCGGCCGGCTTCAACGGCGCTTATAACAACATCTCCGATGCGCCCGTCGTCGGCGATCTCAGCCCCGTCGGCCGCAACGCCCGCAACGTCGCGCGCTTCCCGCAGAACGTTTACTCGACCGTCACCTCCGAGACCAAGGGCTACGAATTCGAGCTCACCGCCAACTTCACCCGCTCGTGGCGCATGATCCTCAACGCCGGCAACACCAAGGCCCTCGTCCGCGATCAGTATCCCGACATCATCGCCTACTTCAAAAGCCAGGACGCCGTCTCGCGCCAGATCCTCGCCGATGCAGGCGTGCTCATCGACGCCAACAACGACGCCTCGATCAACCCGGCGCTTAATGACCCCACGAAAATCAATCAGCAGCGCGTGCAGACCGCCGTCAACGGCTGGAACAGCCTCATCGACACCGTCATTCCCAACACCACCGCGCAGGTCCCGCAGGAGACCAACGGCAACAGCCGGTGGGTCGGCAATCTCGCGACGGACTACCGCTTCCAGACCGGCCGCCTCAAGGGCCTGCGCGTCGGCGCCGGCCTCAACTACCGCGGCGGCCAGGTCGTCGGCTACCGCGGCAGCGACACCATCGTCAACCCCGCCAATCCCACCACCGCGATCGACGATCCCACGGTGGGCCCGGGCGACTCCGTCTACGCGCCCTCGTATTACCGCGGCGTCGCGAGCCTCTCCTACACGTTCCGCCTCAAGGAAGGCCGCTCCGTGCAGGTCGATCTCAACATCGACAACCTCTTCGACCGCCGCGCCCCCATCTACGGCAGCAACGGCGGCGTGATCGGCACCAACGCCACCAACCTCCGCCCGCGCCCCGGCGAGACCATCGCCTCCCCCGCGCGTTACACGGTGCCCGGAAATTTCTCCTACCTCATCCCGCGCAACTACACGCTTTCCGCGAAGTTGAATTTCTAACCTGGTGATCCCGGATTTTTTTGGGCCGGCCATCTGTCAGCCAACGGAAGATGGTGGGCCGGCCAGGAACAGAGGGGACAGTCGCAGCCCGTTGGAACGGGGCCCGGTCGGGTCCGTGGCACTTCCCTGCTTCCGCTCACCTGTGACTTGGTTCCAGGTATTTGATCCGGCGCTGCTGGCCGGGCCCGCCACCGCCACAAGCTCGAAAGCGGTGCGCCCGCCACGAGCGCTTCCGGCTCATGGGCGTCTGATTTGAAGGGCCCGCCGCCTCTTCGATTGGCTCGTTCATGGTTGATTAAAATCGCCATTGCGGGATCTTTCGCTTCGTGCGTCTTCGGAGGGCGACGGTCTCGCCCTCGCGACTTCCACCCATGACCAACCCCTCCTGTGTCCGCCGAGTCGCGGCGTATCCCTTGCGGATGGCCGCGCCGTCCCGGAAAGAACGCTGCGTGATTGGTTCCTGGCTCGGCTTGCCGCCCATCCGGGTTGAAATCTGAACAACGCGCCCGGTGCTGCCCGGTCAGCCGGACCGGCACCCTGGCCGTCCACCTTGTCCATCCACCCCACACCATGAACAATACCCCCGATTCGCGTTGGTCCACTTGCACCAACCCGCCCACACGCCGAGACGGCCGCCGTCGCGGCGGTTTCCTGTCAGGCCTCACCACTGCACTCCTCGCCCTGCTGCTGGTCCCGTCGCTATCGGCTCAGGCACCGGGCACCGGCACGGTCGAGGGCCGGATTACCAACGCCGTCAGCGGCGCCAACCTCAACAACGCCCGCGTGTCGATCAAGGGCTCCAATTTCGTGACGTTCACCGACGACGACGGCACCTACCGGCTCGCCGGCGTCTCCGCGGGGCCGGTCACGCTGCGCGTGTTCTTCACGGGCTTCGAGGAACAGGAGCTCACGGTGCAAGTCGCCGCCGGCGGCACGGCGACCAAGGACGTCGCCCTGCAAAACCGCGCCCTCTCGGCCGCCACGAAGGACGGCACGGTGCGGCTCGACACCTTCACCGTGCAATCGACGCGCGAGACCGACGCCAGCGCGATCGCCGCCAACGAGCAGCGCTTCGCCGGCAACATCAAGAGCGTCGTCTCGACCGACGAGTTTGGCACCATGGTGGACTCCAATCCCGGCGAGTTCCTGAAATATCTCCCCGGGATCGATGTCGAATACTTCGCCAACAACATTACCGGCGTCAGCGTGCGCGGCCTCGGTGCCAACAACACCGAGATGAACTTCGACGGCATGGCCGTCGCCAGCATGAACGCCGAGGGCGTGGGCCGCGGCTTCGAGGTGCAATACGCCACAATGGCCGACATCGCCCGCGCCGAGATCCGCAAGCTCCCTCTCCCGGAAGACAGCTCCAACGCCATCGGCGGCTCCATCAATCTCATCCGCCGCTCCGCCTTCGAATACAGCAAGCGCCAGGTCCGCTACCAAGTGCTCTTCCGCGCCGACGGCGAGGATTTCACGTTCAAGGACATGGACGGTCCCAAGGATCGCTCCGTCCCCCGCTGGCGCCCGAACTGGCAGTTGAGCTGGACCGAGCCCGTCACCAAGAACTTCGGCTTCTCGTTCGTGCTCGGCCAGGAGGACACGGTCGTGAACACCCACTGGTCGCTCCCGCGCTGGAATTTCGGCAGCGCCGCCAACGACACCGCCGCCGCCGCCGCGATCGCCGCCAGGCAGCCCGTGCCGACCGTGCCGAGCAACTACAACCCGGCCATGAACAACGCGCTCAACCACAACGCGCCCCTCCAGCAGGGCAAGAACTACGCCAGCACCCGCCTCGACTGGCGCCCGCGCCGCGAGCTCACGCTTGGCTGGTCGCTCAGCGGCACCGAGGGTTGGAAGCAGGTCGCTGACGACATCCGTTATGTCTGGCACCCATCCGCCACCGGCACCGGCAACGTCTCGCGCTACAACGACGCCAGCCGCACCCTCGGCCGCGTCGGCGGCGGCTCCGCCCGCCAGGAGAGCCCGCTCTGGCGCGACATCTACAACCCCGGAATTTCCACCGTGCTCGATGCCCGCTGGAAATCGGGCCAGTGGGAGCTCAACGCCAAGGGCGGCTGGTCCAACTCCCGCTACCAATACTACGATCAGGAGCACGGCTTCTTCAACAGCACGACCGTCAGCGGCCTCACCGGGCTCAACAACGTGCCGGAAACCGGCGTCGGCTTCGGCACCGCCAACCCGATCCCGCTCACCCTCGACTTCGAGCACGACTACTGGGGGCCCAAGAAAATCACCGCCTGGACCACCGCCAACGGCGCCGCCAGCACCAACATGGCGGACTACAACCGTCCCGTCGACTGGGGCAGCCACGAGACCCAGCGCATCGGCGGCGCCCGCGCCCGCCCCGGCTCCTCGAAGGAAATCCTCACGACCACAAAACTCTTCGCGAAGCGCCATTTCAATTTCGAGAATCCGCTTTCCGTCCAGGCCGGCCTCGACTGGAGCGAGCGCTTCCGCAACCGCCGCTACGATTCGCTCGCGTGGCGTTTCGTCGGTGCGGATGGCATCCCCGATTCGGCCGACGACTCTACCGCGCTCATCGCCGCCGACCATCTCCCGCGCCGCCCCGATTCCGAATACGGCTACCCCGGCACCGCGCGCATCAGCCTCTCGAAACTCCAAAGCCTGTATAAGACCAACCCCCGCTGGTTCGTCTTCGACGAGGAGCGCTCCGCCCGCCTCACGCTCACGCAAAACGCCGCCTACGATCTTACCGAGACGATCACCGCGCCGTATCTCCAGTTCGACTCGCGGCTCCTGCGCAACCGCCTCCGCCTCACCGGCGGCGTGCGCTACGAAAAATCCGAAGCCACCGCCCGCGGCCTCCTCACCGAGAACAGCAACGCCTACATGAAATACGCCGACGGCTCGACCGTCCGCCTCAACGACCGCGATGCCGCCGGCAACCTGCTCGTCGTCAACCGCGGCACCGCCAACGTCGTGAACTACCAGCTCGCCTTCGCCCCCACCGTGCTGCCGGCCGTGCGGACCGGTGCGCCGATCTTCACCCCGGCGATCCAGGCCGCCGGCAACGCCGACCGCGCCGCGGGCAAGACCACGGATACCGCCACCAACCTCGGTCGCGCTTCGCTCGCGTTCACCAACGCCGTCTACAAGGCCAAGGGCGCCACGAACGAGGGCCAGAACGACGGCTATTTCCCCAGCCTGCACGCCTCCTACAACATCTCGGAGAAACTCGTCCTCCAGGCCGGCTACGCCAAGACGCAGGGTCGGATCGACTTCGCCAGCGCGCTGATCCCGAACAACACGATCTCGGATGACCCGATCACCACCGGCGACGCCGCCGGCGCGCTCGGCCGCATCACCGTCCAGAATCCCGACCTCAATCCGTGGACCGCCGACAACTTCGAGGGCCGCCTCTCCTACTACACGGATTCCGGTGGCGTGATTGGCTTCGGCCTCTTCCGGAAGAACGTCGTTAACTTCCAGCCCGTGTTCGACACGCCTCCGATGACAGCGGCCGAAGTCACCGCCGCCGCCAACCAGTTTCCGGATGTCGGCATCGGCCCGGAATACGTCGGCTACTCGCTGCAATATCGCGTCAATTCCGGCAGCGCCCGGATCGACGGCGCGGAGTTCGAGTTCCGCCAGAACCTCGGCGCGCTCCACCGTTGGGGCCGCGGCTTCAACGTCACCGTCACCTCCTCCTACCTCAACCGGAAGGGCGCCAACGGCAACGAACTCGGCGTCAACCGCGCGTGGACCAACTCCGCCAACCTCCACTATCGCAACCGGAAATTCTCCGGCCGCTTCGGCTACCGTATGAACGGCCTGCAAATCGAGAATCCCCGCATCACGAGCAACAGCTACGTCGGCCGCCAGGTCCGCGAGGCGCAGCACCTGATCGACGTGAGCTTCGACTACGCGGTCTCGAAATGGGCGCGCGTCTTCATCTCCGGCCAGAACATGCTCAACGGCCTCCGCGTGACCGAGCAGCGTTTCGCCGAGCGCCCGGGGAACTACAGCTTGGCCACGTCCAACTCGCTCGGCCGCACCCTGACGATCGGCGTCACGGGCGAGTTCGGCGATCTGCCCTTCCGTCTTCCTTGGTCGCGCTGAGCTCCAGTTTCTCATCGCGTGCCCGTCGCGCCGCGTCGGTCCTTCCCGGGGCCGACGCTTTTGTCCATCAACCGCTCGTGCCCCGCTTGTCCCCGCCCGCATCCGCCGCCGCTGCAATCTCACCGGAACCGGTGCGACCGATCGTGCTGCGCGCCGTGGCGCTCCTTGGCGCGCTCGTCGTCGTCTATTTTCCGGCGCTGCGCGGCGGCCTGCTCTGGGACGACGAGCGCCACCTTACCGCCGTCCCGCTGCAATCGCTGGAGGGCCTCGGCCGCATCTGGACCGAAGTCGGCGCCACGCAGCAATACTACCCGGTCCTCCATTCCGCGTTCTGGCTGCAGCACGCGCTCTGGGGCGACGCCATGCTCGGCTATCACCTCGCCACGCTCGCGCTGCACGCGCTCGCCGCGGTGTTGTTCGCGTGCGTGCTGCTCCGGCTCGCGGTGCCCGGCGCGTGGCTCGCCGCGGCGCTGTTCGCGTTTCATCCCGTCCACGTCGAGTCCGTCGCGTGGATCAGCGAGCAAAAGAACACTCTCTCCGCCGCCCTCGGCCTCGCGGCGATGTTCGCCTACCTGCGCTTCGAAGTCACGCGCCGCCCGCTCGCGTATGCGATCGCGTCCGTTCTTTTTCTGCTCGCTCTGCTGACGAAGTCTGTGGTCGCCACGCTGCCCGCCGCCCTCCTTGTCATCGCGTGGTGGCAGCGCGGCCGGCTCGCATGGCGTGATGATGTTCGCCCACTCGTCCCTTGGCTCGTCGCCGGCGCCGCCGCGGGCCTTTTTACGATGTGGTTTGAGCGCGCACTCATCGGCGCGGAGGGCGCGGCCTTCGAACTCTCCGCGCTGCAGCGCACCTTGCTCGCGCCGCACATCGCCTGGTTTTACCTCGGGAAACTCGCCTGGCCCGCGGGCCTCACGTTCATCTATCCACGTTGGGAAATTCTGCCTGCCTCGCCGCTCGCGTGGCTCCCGCTCGTCGCCGCCGTCGCCGCGCTCGGCCTCGCGTGGCGGCTGCGCTCGCGCACGCCGCTCGCGGTCTTCCTCCTCTTCGGCGGACTGCTGTTTCCCGTCCTCGGGTTCTTCAACGTCTACCCGTTCCTGTATTCGTTTGTCGCGGATCATTTCCAATACCTCGCCAGCCTGCCCGTCCTCGCCGCCGTCGCCGCCATGATCGCGCCACTTCTCCGCCGCACCGGCCGCTGGCCCGCCGTGCTGCTCGTCGCCGTCCTCGCTATTCTGAGTTTTCGGCAGGCTGGCGCCTATCGCGATATCGAGACGCTCTACCGCTCCACCCTCGCGCGGAATCCCGCGTGCTGGATGGCGCACAACAACCTCGGTAAGGAACTCCTCGCCGATCCGGCCCGGCTCCCCGAGGCCATCGCGTGCTTCCAGCGCGCCCTCGAACTCCGCCCGGCCTACCCGGAAGCCCTCACTAACCTCGGCCTCGCCCTCAACAACAGCGGCCGGCCCACCGAAGCCATCGCCTACCTGCGCGACTCGCTGCGCCTGAAGCCGGGCGTTTACCAGGCGCACAACAACCTCGGCATCGCGCTCGCCCGCAGCGGCCGCGCCGACGATGCGCTCGCGGAGTTCGCCCGCGCCGCCGCGCTCAATCCCCGCCTGCCCAACATCGAGGAAAACTGGGCCAAGGCCCTGCTCCTCATCGGCCGCCCAGACGAGGCCGCGCGCCACTTCGCCCGCGCCGAGGAGTTGCGCGCGCGCCGATCCGTCCGGCCATGAAACCCTCGCTCATGCCTTCCTTCCCCATTCGCCGCTTGCTCGCCGCCGCCGTCGCCCTGTGTTCCGCCTCCGCCGCCGAGAAAGTCGACTTCGGTCGCGATGTGCTGCCGATCCTTTCCGCCAACTGCTTCGCCTGCCACGGCCGAGACTCAGAGACGCGCGAAGCCAGACTCCGGCTCGACGTGCGCGAGAGCGCGACCACCGCGCGCGCGGGCTTCACGCCCATCGTTCCCGGCCGCGCTGCCGCGAGTGAGCTCATCGCACGCATCACCAGCACCGCGGAGGACGAGATCATGCCGCCGCCCGACAAGGGCCGGAAGCTCCACGCCGCGGAAATCCGCGTCCTCCGCGACTGGATCGATCAGGGCGCGGAGTATGCGGAGCACTGGGCGTTCGTCCCGCCGGTGCGGCCCGCGCTGCCCTCCATCGCCGCCGCCCCCGCGGGCTGGCCGCAGTCTCCCGTCGATCATTTTATCCTCCAACGCCTCGCCTCCGAAAAACTTCGCCCCGCCGGCCCCGCGTCGCGCACGACGCTCATCCGCCGCGCCGCGCTCGATCTCACCGGCCTCGCCCCCACGCCCGCCGAGATCGAAGCCTTCGTGGCCGACCGCTCGCCCGACGCCTACGCGCGGCTCATCGATCGCCTCCTCGCCTCGCCTCACTACGGCGAGCGCTACGGCCGCCACTGGCTCGATGTCGCGCGCTACGCCGACTCCGGCGGCTTCGAGACGGACCTCTTCTTCGGCCACGCGTGGCGCTATCGCGACTACGTCATCCGTTCGTTCAACGCCGACAAGCCCTTCAACCGTTTCATTCAGGAGCAGATCGCCGGCGACGAACTCTTCCCGGGCGATCCCGAAGCCCGCCTGGCCACCGGCCTCTACACGACCGGCCCCGTCCTGCAGGAAGCCGGCATGGTGAAAGGCAAACTCGAATACGACCAGCACACCGACTTCGCCGACACCACCGGCGCCGCCTTCCTCGGTCTCACCGTCGGCTGCGCCCGCTGCCACGATCACAAATACGATCCCGTTTCGCAGAAGGAATACTTCGCCCTCCAAGCCGTCTTCGCCGCGAGCGACCAGTTCGATTTCTCCGTCGATGGGACGAAGCTGCGCGACCGCGCCGCCCTCAAGAACACGCAGAAGGAATTCGAGGCCGAGCAGGCCCGCACCCGCGCCCAGCGCGAGACCGATCCCGTCCGCCTCGCCGAGCTCCTCCGCAAGACCGGCGACGCCTACATCGAGGCCGACGCCGCGCTGAAGGCCCGCGTCGATAACAGCCGGCGCCACGACACCATCCAGCGTGCCGTCGCGCGCTTCCACCGCGGCGCCCAATCCGCCGACTCCAGCGACGCGCTCGACGAGGAAGACGGCGACGACAACAACCTCATCGCCCTCAAGGCCCAGCTTCGCGGCCTCGTGGCTGGTGCGCCCGCCGACAAAGCCGAGGCCGCCCTGCTCAACGTCGGTGTCGTCGCCCTGCTCAATCCCATCCAGACGCCGCGCGTCCAGCGTCGCCCCGTCGCTGCCCCGGCAGATGCCACCGCCACGACCGCACGACCGGACGCGACCTTGGGCGGTCGCCGCGCGTTCAACGCGCTCACGACCGACGACGAGAAGCGCAATTTCCTCGTCGAACTCGGCCGCCTGCAAATCGACCGCGCCCCGCCCGATGGCTACATCGCCGATCTCGCCGCGCTCCGCCACGAACTCGGCCGCAAGAATCTCGAAGCGCCGTCCTCGATTCCCATCCGCGTGCTCGCCCACCGCGAGACTCCACTCGAGATCCAACTTCTCCACCGCGGCGAACTCGACCACCCCCGCGACATTGTCCCGCCCGGCCTCCCGGAAAAATTCGCGCCGCCTGCCGCCATCGCGGCGGTCGCCGAAGCCGCGCCTAACCGACGCCGCGCCGCCCTCGCCGGGTGGATCGCCTCCGATCAGAATCTCCTCACCGCCCGCGTCATCGCGAACCGCGTCTGGCAATGGCATTTTGGCGAAGGCCTCGTCCGCACGCCGAATGATTTCGGTATCCGCGGCGACCGCCCCACGCATCCCGAGTTGCTCGATTGGCTCGCGACCGAGCTGGTCGAGCACGGCTGGTCCCTCAAGCATCTTCATCGCGTCATCATGCGCTCGTCGGCTTACCAGATGGCCGCGACCGCCGACGCCGCCACGCTCACGCGCGATCCCGACAACCGCCTGCTCACGCGCTTCCAACCGCACCGCCTCCAGGCTGAGATCATCTGGGACGGCATCCGCGCCGCCGCCGGCACGCTCGACCTCACGATGTTCGGCCTGCCCATCGCCCCGCCGCTCGACGAGCAGGAGCAGCTCGGCAACTACCGCAAGTGGCCCGCGAGCACGCCCGCCGAGTCCAACCGCCGCGCGATCTATCTTCTCGTGAAACGCTCCTTCCGCTTTCCAATGCTCAGCGCCTTCGACCTCCCCGACAACATCACGAGCTGCGGCCGCCGCGATATCACGACGATCCCGAACCAAGCGCTCACGCTCCTCAACAACCGCACGATGCGGGAGCAGGCCGCCGCCTTCGCCACGCGCCTGCTCCGCGGAACGAACAACTCCCTCGACGCCGTCCCCGCCCGCGCCTGGCCGCTCGTCTATTCGCGCCCGATCTCCGCCGAGGAACTCGCCTCTGCGAGCGCCTTCCTCCGCGCCCGCGCCGCCGATCCCCAAACCGCCGTCGCCGACCTCTGCCTCGCGCTCTTCAACACCAACGAATTCATCTACCAGCAGTGAGAAGTAGGGCGGGTCACAGACCCGACCTACTTCCAATCCCCGCTCCCTTTCTCCCCGTCTCCCCCTCTCTCCTTCTCCCCTGTTCCGATGCCCCTCCGCTGCCCCGGTCCTTTCTCCACTGCGCCCGATCTCACCTCCCGCCGCCACTGGATCACCAACGTCGCCGGCGGCATGGGCGCGTGGGCGCTCCTCTCGCTCCTCGAGCGCGACGGCCGCGCCGCGTCACTCGCTTCGGCGATCTCCGATACCGCCGCGTCGTCCTCTGCGCTCAATCCCCTCGCCGCGAAGCCGCCGCATTTTCCCGCTAGGGCGAAATCCGTCATCTTCCTCATGATGGCCGGCGGCCCGAGCCAAATGGAGACCTTCGATCCGAAGCCGATGCTCGACCGACTCGCTGGCCAGCGCATGCCGGACTCGTTCGGCAAAATTCCCGCGCAGTTCACCGACGTCACCAAAGAGCTCCTCCTCGGCTGCAAAATCCCATTCCAAGCCTGCGGCCAGTCCGGCCTCCCGATCTCCGACGCATTTCCACACCTGCAAAAGCACGCCGACAAGCTCGCCGTGATCCGCAGTTGTTACCACGACGCGTTCAACCACTCGCCCGCGCAATACGTCCTCACCACCGGCATGTCGCGCCTCGGCTACCCGAGCGTCGGCGCCTGGATCACCTACGGCCTCGGCTCCGTCTCCGCCAATCTGCCTGCGATGGTCGTGATGACCGACCCCGACGGAAAAATCAAAGGCGGCACGCCCTGCTGGGGCAACGGCTTCCTCCCGGCCGTTTACCAAGGCTCGCCTGTGCAGACGAGCGGCACGCCGATTCTCTACGTCAACCGCCCCGCCGGCACCACCGAGTCCGGTCAGCGCCAGATCCTCGACCTCGCCCAGTCGCTCAACCGCCGCCACGCCCGCGAAATCTCCGCCGCCGCGCAGGAGCTCGATTCGCGCATCGCCTCCTACGAGCTCGCCTTCCGGATGCAAACCGCCGCGCCCGAGGCCACCGATCTCACCAAGGAAACCGAAGCCACGAAACAGCTCTACGGGGTTGACGACGACAAGACGAAGGACTTCGCCACCCGCTGCCTCATCGCACGCCGCCTCGTCGAGCGCGGCGTGCGTTTCGTGCAGCTCATCTCCGGCAGCGGCGACAGCAAGGACTGGGACCATCACGACGACTCTCACGAAGGCACCATGCGTCAGGCCCGCAAAGTCGACCGTCCCATCGCCGCGCTCCTACAGGATCTCGAGTCGCGCGGCCTCCTCGACGAAACGCTCGTGGTCTGGTCCGGTGAATTCGGCCGCACGCCCACCTCGCAAGGCGGCAAAGGCCGCGACCACAATCCCAACGGCTACACGATGTGGATGGCCGGCGGCGGCATCAAAGGTGGGAAGATCATCGGCGCCACCGACGAGATCGGGCTGCGCGCCGTCGACGACAAGATGCACGTCAACGACACCCACGCCACCATGCTCTCGTTGCTCGGTCTCGATCACCGGAAGCTCACGTATCTTTTCCAAGGCCGTGAAATGCGCCTGACCGATGTCGGCGGCGACAACGATCTGGCGAAGCGGCTGCTTGTTTGAACCACGCTCGGCAGTCGCCGCGGTAGCCGGCGCGGGACTCACCTCCGCGCCGGACAAACCAAGGGCAGGGGCTCGTCGCGAAACCGCCGATAGACGGAAAAGTCGCGCACATCGACCGTGACGAGCCTCGCCCCAGGGTGGCACTCGGAGAGAAAGACCAGCGATGCGTCGCACACGTCCATCGCCGGATAATTCGCGGGCAGGCTGCGCACCCGCGCCGCCCCGTCGGCAATCGTCGGCACCACGTGCAACGCCCCGCGATCGGCGAGCTCAAGGAGGGCGGCGACTTCCGCCGAATTTTGCCCGAGCTGCCAGCAGGCCTCGCCGAACACCACCTCGGAAGTCCACAACGGCTCGTCGATCGCGCGCATCGTCCGCACCGACCAATCGTGCCATTGATCCCTCCGGCTCAGCCACCCGATGAGCGGGCCGGCATCGACGAGATATCTAACGTCCGAAGCCTTCACGCATGGAAAGATCGGCCGGGCCGTCTTTCAGCATGCCGCGAAATTTCTCCGCCATCGCGGCAAAGCTGGTTTCTTCACCCGCGCGTTGCGCGCCGGACGTTTCGAGGAACGCACACCACTGGAACGGCGGAGCGTAGCAGACATCGTTTTCACGTTCAACGGATGCGGTTCGCCACAGCGGGAGTCAAGTTTCGGGCCTTCCGCTCACCCGTGCCCGAGCTTCCGGTATTTGATCCGGTGCGGCTGGTCGGCGTCCTTGCCCTTCCGCCGGCGGAAATCCTCCAGATACGCGGAGTAGTTGCCGTTGAACCACTGCACCGTGCTGTCGCCCTCGAACGCGAGGATGTGCGTCGCCACGCGGTCGAGGAACCAGCGGTCGTGTGACACCACGACCGCGCAGCCGGCGAAATTTTCCAAAGCCTCCTCCAAAGCCCGGATCGAGTTCACGTCGAGGTCGTTGGTCGGCTCATCGAGGAGGATGAGGTTGGCGCCGGCCTTGAGCAGGCGCGCGAGGTGGACGCGGTTGCGCTCTCCGCCCGAGAGAATGCCGACTTTTTTCGACTGATCCGGGCCGGTGAAGCCGAACTGCGCGCAATACGCGCGCGAGTTCACCTCGCGCCCCGGCAGCCGCATGATCTCCTCGCCGCCGCTGATCGCCTGCCAGATCGTCTCGGTGTCGGGCAGCGTGTCGCGCGACTGATCGACGTGCGCCAACTTCACGGTGTCGCCGACGCGCAGCGTGCCGCTCCCGGGCTGCTCCGCGCCGATGATGAGGCGGAAGAGCGTGGTCTTGCCCGCGCCGTTGGGGCCGATGACGCCCACGATGCCACCTGGCGGCAGGGAAAAGTTCACGTTCTCGAAAAGAACGTTGTCGCCGTAGCTCTTGGCGAGCTTCTGCGCCTCGACGACGAGCGTGCCGAGCCGCGGCCCCGGCGGGATGAGGATCTCGAACTCGCGCTCCTTCTCGGTGACATTCTCCTTGAGCATCTTCTCGTAGGCGTTGATGCGCGCCTGGCCCTTGGCCTGCCGCGCCTTCGCGCCCGAGCGAATCCACTCCAGCTCGCGCGCCATCGCCTTGGACCGCTTGTCCTCGGTGCGCTGCTGCACGGCTGCGCGCGCCTGCTTCTGCTCCAGCCACGAGGAGTAGTTGCCCTTCCACGGAATGCCGTGCCCGCGATCCAGTTCGAGGATCCACTGCGCGACGTTGTCGAGGAAGTAGCGGTCGTGCGTCACGGCGATCACCGTGCCCTCGTAGCGCGCGAG